>CAMCXH010000023.1 GCA_945883285.1 Bordetella parapertussis
GAGTCGGGCTACGCCGTGACCCCAGGCCACAATGCCCATCACGGTCGCAAAAAACGCGGTCAGCAGCAGATAAGCCAGCGCAGTGCCATCAGGATGAAAATTGCCGGAACCGGCAATACCGGCTGCATAGGCCAGAGCCCACCACAGCAGCAACCACACCGATGCCGCACCCAGCGACAGAAAGGTGCGGCGCAACTGCGGTGTCTCGGCCTCGAACCATCGCACCGACAGGATCGAATAGGCCGCCCAGGCAGAGATGCCAAGCACGATCAGGATCTCGCCGCCCTGCAGATGAAACGACTGGCCGCTGGCACGGGCGCGTCCATAGATCGCGACGCCGGCACCGATGAGTGTCAGCAGTGCAGCGCCCCAGAAGCCCCGCTGCAGCCTTGCGCCGGTCATGAAGCGCGACACCACCGCACCGTATACCGGCGAGCCGGCCAGAATCGCCGCCGCCGTGATGGTGTTGGTATAGCGTAGCCCGAGGTTGTACAGCGTAAAAAAGCAGCTGGCCAGCCCACCAAGAATCATGATTCGCCACAGCGGGATTGGCGAGCGAAGATTGCCCTCGCCCTTCGAGAACATCAGCATCGCCGCGAGGATGAGCGCCGCCAGCCCGACCCGAATGAAACCCAGCCAGAACGGATCGAAAGTGTCGAACAGCGCTGCGGTCAGCGGAATGTTCATGCCCCAGAAAACGCAGGCCAACACGAAATACAGACCGCCCACCAGCGCCGCCGACGATGTCCGGCTGTTTGCCGAAGCCTCTGTCATCGCGCAGCACTCAGGTCGGCCTGAACGGCGCGATCGAGAAAATCGAGCAGCAGCCGGTTGAAGACTTCCGGCTCCTCCAGATTGATGCAATGGCCCGAGTTGGGCAGCACCGCGAGTGTTGCTCCGGGGATGGTTCGCCACATGAAGAGGGTCGGCTCGACGCAGCCGCTGTCGCGATCGCCCAGCATCATCATCACCGGCGCCCTGATCGCCGCGAGCTGTGGACCTTTGTCGAGCAGCGAAGGTCGGGCGGCCTGTACACCGCGCAGGGTCAGAGCCGAGCCGATAGCATCGTGGCTTGCAAACTGCTCGAAAAAGGCCTCGAAGCCGACCGGATCCTTTTCAAGAAAGGGCAGACGCGCCGCCGCCTTCGCGTAGTCAGCGATACCGCTGCGAATGCCATCGCGTTCGATCTGATCGGCCAGCGCCAGACTCGAGGCGATCATGGCCTCGCGCCCACTTGAGACCGAGCCCGAACCGGCGCTGCACACGCCGATCGACAGGATGCGATCGGGATGCAGATAGCCGGCAGACACGACGGTATAGCCGCCCATCGACAGACCGACGACATGCGCACGACGCAAGCCGAGAAAATCCATCAACGCAATCAGATCGGTCACGGCTGCCTGCCAGCTGTAGGCGCCTGCGTCGCTGGGCACATCCGATGGCGCATAGCCGCGGGCGTTAAAGGCGATGCAGCGATAGCGGCGCGATAACGCATTGATCTGCGGCAGCCAGCTCATCATGTCGCCGGCGAATTCGTGAACGAAGATCACCGGGATGCCTTCACCCGCATCGAGGTAAGCGAGATTGACCGGCAAGCCCGCGGTCTGGCGGATCAGGTTCTTCATGATGTTGGCCTCGAGGTGATCGATGCGGCGTAAAACCGCGCGGATCGCGCCGGCAGCATTGGCTTCGGACCCGCAGCATAGTCCGGCTTGCGGGCTTGAGGACAATTCGCACGCCTACAATCGGTTCGCCCTACCTCCTCCCATACCTCCTCCCATACCTCCTCCCATACCTCCTCCCATACCTGCTCCCATACCTGCTCCCGTGTTTCTTCCATGACTGCTCAACAGAGTCTGCCGCGATGTCCGATCGCACCCAAACCTGATCTGGTACCGCTCACCGGAGGCTACCGTCGCACGCCGGTGCTCCAGGCAGGCGCCGATCTTTATTGCGATACCGGTCTGATCGTTCGTGAACTCGAACGGCGGGCCCCCACGCCGACGCTCTACCCACCGGCGCAATCGGCCATGGCTGATGCGATCGCCTATTGGGCTGAAAATCGCCTGATGCGACCGATCACGCTTTACGTCTCAGGGATGAACCTCGATCACCTGCCCGCCGGTCTGCAAGCTGATCGCTCGGTGATGCGTGGACTGCCGCCGCCCGATGAGGCGACCATGCGCCGCGCAGCCCTTCGCAATGCGCCGCTGGTGCGCGCGCAACTGCCCGCCATCGAATCGATGTTGTCAGATGGCCGCGAGTGGATCGCAGGCCCTGCGCCCTGTGTCGCCGATCTCGCGGTCTATCACCCGCTGTGGTTCTTCACCGCGCGCACCGATCTGCTGGCGCACGAGTTGGCGCCTTATCCCTTCATCGCGGACTGGATGGCGCGTGTGCGTGCCATCGGTCATGGCACGCACACACCGATGGCACCCGCGCGTGCGCTCGAGATCGCCCGCAACGCGGTGCCGCTTGCGCCCGAGCCCTCGACGCCCTGGCCCGAAGATCCGCCGCTGGGCGCAGACGTCAGGATTCGTGCCGACGACTACGGTCGCGATGTGGTCAATGGTGAACTGGTCCACGCGGGGATTGACGAAATCGCGGTTCGTCGAAGCGATCCGATCGTGGGAACGGTCGTCGTACACTTCCCGCGGCTTGGCTACGATCTTCGCGCAGCCTGATCACCCACAATTACCAGGAGACGACACCATGAAAGCAATCCTCGCAGGGCAAGACGGTGCAGTGCTCGGTCAGGCACCGACACCGGCGCCCAAGCCCAATGAAGTGCTGGTACGGGTACGGGCCTGCGGCCTGAATCGCGCCGACCTCGGCATGGCCGCCGGTCATCGGCATGGCGCGCATGGCGGCGCGGGCACGGTTCTCGGCATGGACTGGGCGGGCGAGGTGGTCGAGGTCGGCACCGAGGTGCCAGGCCAGTCAGGCCTGAAGAAGGGCGACAGGGTAATGTGCTCGGGTGCAGGCGGATTTGCGGAATATGCAGTGGCCGATTACGGCCGGGTTCTTCCGATTCCCTCAGCGCAGATGAGCTTCGAGCAGGCTGCCACACTGCCGATCGCCCTGCAGACCATGCACGATGCCCTGATCACCCATGGTCAACTCGCATCGGGCGGTACGGTGATGATCCAGGGAGCCAGCTCCGGTGTCGGTCTGATGGCGATGCAGATCGCGAAGTGGCGAGGCGCCTCGCTGATCGTCGGCTCGTCAACCGATCAGGGTCGCCGCTCGCGCCTGGCAGAATTCGGCGCCCATCTTGCGGTCGATTCACGCAACCCTGAGTGGGTCGAACAGGTGCTCGCCGCCACTGACGGCAAGGGCGTCGACCTGATCGTCGATCAGGTCTCGGGCGGTGTCGCCAACCAGAATCTCGCCGCCACCCGAATTCTCGGGCGCATTGTCAACGTCGGCAGACTGGGCGGCACGCGCGATGAGTTCAATTTCGACCTGCATGCCTTGCGTCGGATCACCTATATCGGTGTCACCTTCCGTACCCGTTCGCTCGACGAAGTCCGCGAAATCGGCAGGCGCATGATGGCCGACCTCGGTCCGGCGGTCGCCGCAGGCCAGCTGAGCCTGCCGATTGACCGGACGTTTGCGCTCGACGAGGCGCCTGCCGCCCTCGCGCACATGAGCGAAAACCGGCATTTCGGCAAGGTGGTGCTGAGCGTTTAAGACCCTCAAGCCGGACAAAAGGCCGGGCGACATCAGTGATGCGACCGAAGACCCTCCGGTCGCGGTCCAGGAAAGCGGACGTTCGCAGATTTCGCTGAACAACCCTGACGCGACAGTCAGAGTGCCCGAAAGAAACCGTTCAGTGCGCCGATTCAGCGGCGGCTTACAGCTTCAAGTGCTTCACGGTTCAGGCCGGCGGGTGCTAGCGCGCAAACCAGCCAATGAGATTGAAGAGCACGGTCAGCACCAGCGAGCCAATCAGCATGGCCTTCCACGGAAAGAAGACTTTCACCGACGGACCGGGCCGGGTGGCATCGTCCTCCCAGTCATGCTGCTTATGGATTTCCTCGATCATGCGCTCCTGAGCGCGGCGCGCCGTCTTCGGAAACAGCATCGGCAACAGGTTAAGCAGCACTGTCAGCACGACAGAGCCGACAATCGAAACAATCAGCCAGTTGGGCATCTATCCCCCATGTGACCTGCGTTGGCAGGATTGATTGTCGAGAAAGCGCGACCACCAGACCGAACTCAGCGCGACGGTGCGAAGTATCCATCAGGATCGCACTGGGTGTCACTTGGCTTCTGGTACAAGGGGGCGCTGAACCGAAGGGGCAGGCCGTTCTCTGCGGCGTGGCCACGGCGAGCAGACGCCGGCCCCTGGGCCAGGACGCACGACACTGCGTACCCGACGCCGCGTTCGCGGGGTCATCGACCACGGACACGTGCGCAGCGTGGGGAACGGGCTTACTGAGCCGCCTCGGCGACCCACGCCTCTAACAAACGCCCGCTCCGGGGTAACCTGGAAGAGGCGGGCCATGACGCTGCTAATGGCCGGGACGAGCCATCTCCCCTCAGTCGACGATCGCCCCGCGATCCAGTTCGCCAGCATCGACAAGCTGCAAGGCGGTCATCGGCACGGCGATTGTCTGACCGACCGTTTGACCGCTTCTGGCCGAAAGTGCCCTGCGAGGAAGGGGCGGCTGTCGAAGTCCGACTCAACCGTTCTATGCGGACAACGACAACCACTGATTCCGCCCCCGCGCCGCTCAGAGACAAGCCGCAACAGGCATGCATTTTCCTGGCCTGCATCGAGTCAAGCGCTCAGTCGACAGACCTTGATCAGAGCATCACTGCCCTTAGCCTGCACCCTGCCCTTTGGCAGCCGCCTGCCTTGCCCTTCGCGCATCGCCCTCACGGCGCAGCGCCTCAATGCGATCGGGATCGACCCTGGCGTAGACCTCCCGCCAGGACTCATCCTCGCTCCAGCGAAACGACGTCTGCACCGTCGTGCGGGGCAGCCTTGCCGTCTCGAGCAGGTCGAGCGCAATCGCGACCGTCGCACGCTGCATGGCCGCGTCGTAGGGCTTGCCGATCGGGTTGCCAAGCGGGAAATCGTTGAAGACGAAGCGAGCGACGCCGCATTCTTCAACAATGTCGCGTGCCGATCCGATCACCACTGTGGCGATGCCGCTTGCCTCAAGATGCCGACTGACCAGACTCACGGTCTGGTGACAGACGGGTCAAAGCGCGGCGATCAGCGCAACATCAACCGCATCTTCGCGGCACATTGCCAGCACGGCCGGCGCATCCTGGCGCACGGTGCGGTTTTGCGAATACTCGGTCGGCACGCCATAAAAGCGCGGACCAACGCTGCCAATACGACCGCTCGCAGCCGCTTCGGCCAGGGTGCGAAGCGGCAGAAACGACTCGACGTCACGGGTATGCGTGCTTTCCTTGTCCCAAGCCAGATTGTCGGTAAAGAGCTTGTCGGGAGGTATCGCGCTCAAACCCGACCAGACTGCATGCACATGGTCGGCGGGGTCGTCGCACCAGGGACTCGCGGTGGTGACCAGCGCCACGCGTGACTCGGACAGCGGCTTGGCAAGCGGCGCAAACGGCACATCGAGGTGATGCGCATAGACATAGGGCTTGGGATATCCCAGTGCTGCGTAATACAGGCGCGTGCGATCGATATAGCTCACATGCGTGCGATGCGTGGTTCCGGTCATGACCGTTCCTTAGAGTTGAAATCGTTACAACTGCCGCGGCGGCAGGTGCAGGCAAGCGATACCCAGCGCATCGCCCGGCACCAGCGGATAGCGTGCCAGCACCTCCGGGTCATGGCCAGGCACGACATGGTCTGGCGAATCCGCCTCGCGAAACAGCCGACGGTGACCCTCGAGCATATCGGGCACATTGAAGACGATCGGAAACGGCCGACCGTCGTCCATGTTTTCGTAATAGTGGCTGGCATCCGAGGCCAGCACCACCCAGCCGCGCGCAGTGCGCACGCGCACCGACTGCAGGCCGCGGGTATGACCGCCAATCAGCATCAGTTCGACACCTGGCGCCAGCACATCGTCGCCATCATGGAATTGCACCCGGTCGGCATAGACGTTTCGCACAAGCTCGACCACATCGTCGACCCCATAAGCATGGCGCACGGTGGCATGACACATGCAACGGCCGGTGGCGTAGTCCAACTCACGATCCTGAACATGAAAGCGGGCATTGGGCAGCCGCGGCAAGTTGCCGGCATGGTCGTAATGCAGATGCGTCAGCACCACATCCTGGACATCCTCCGGCGCCACACCCAGCACGCGCAGGGCCTCGACCGGGCAGCGCGACCAGTCGCGTTGACGACGCATGGCCGTGGCCTCGCTGAAACCGGTATCGACCAGAATCGTGCGGGTGGGCGACTTCAGCAGCCAGACGAAAAAATCCATCGGCATCGGGCCGTCATGCGGATCGGCAGGGATGAAATTGTCGCGCCGGCGCCGCTGGGCCATGGTCGCATAGCGAATGGCATAGACCTCGTACTGCGCTTCGGTCTGATTGGCCGAAGTATTCTGTTTGCTCACCTTGCCTTGTCTCCTTTGAAAATGCGGGTCATATCGCCCGCTTGTTTCATGACGGCTTGTCGACCAGCTGGCTGATGACCGGGTGATACAGGTCACCCAGACCAGCCGCAATCGCACGATCATAAAAATCGTTGACAGTCTTTGCCGTGCTGGCCTCGATGCCCGCGGCTTGTGCCAGCTGCATCGCATAGCCGAGGTCCTTGCGCGCATAACGCACCGAGAAGGCGCGCTCAGGGAAGTCGCCCGGCAGCATCGACTTCATGCCGTGACTGCGCAAAGCGAAACTGTCAGCAGACCCTTTCGACAAGGTATCGAAGAGCAGCGTCGGATCGACGCCGGCACGCTCGCCGATCAGCTTTGCCTCGGCCAATGCGAGCACGGTCTCAAAAAGCACCAGGTTGTTCAGGATCTTGACCACCTGTCCGCAACCCACGCCACCGCACAAAGTGATCTCGGTGGCAAAGGTCGCAATCAGCGGGCGGAGTCGCTCAAAGAGATCGGGCTGCGCACCGACCATCACCGAGAGCGTGCCCGCCTCGGCGGCTGCGCGGGTCCGGGCAAGCGGCGCATCGGCAAAGGCCACGCCCTTCTGCGCAAAGGCCGCGGCAAGCGTACGGGTTGTGTCGACTGACGAGGTGCTGAGATCGACCAGGACCTGCCCCTTTTGCATCGACGCCAGCAGCCCGCCTGGCTGATGCGCAATCTGATGCACGATCTCGCCCGAAGGCAGGCAAAGAAAAACAATGTCGACTGACGCAACGAGTTCGGCCATCGATGCCGCAAGCTGCGCGCCCTCGGCGGCAAGTCGAGCCAGCGGCTCGGTCTGCATGTCAAAGACCGTGACCGGCAGGCCGGCCTTTCGAACAAGGTTGCGGCAGATGGGCTCACCCATCACGCCCAGACCGATAAAGCCGATACCACTGAAACTGGCCATGACATTCCCTGAGCAATTTGACGGTACCAGCCCTACGCTACGCCGGCCGGCCAAATTTGAACAGGTGATCTGATCACTCAAGTGCCTGACAAGCACACGGCGCGCACGAAGCGGAACGCAAGCGATGCCTTGTGCGGCGCGGTTCGTTGTATACACGAGCGATCAACCGGGACCTTGTCATGCGCTTTCAAAAAATGCTGATCGCCAACCGCGGCGAGATCGCCATCCGGATCGCACGCGCCGCGGCCGACGCCGGATTGCCCACAGTAGCCATCTACTCACAGGACGACGCCGTCTCGCTGCATGTGCGCCTGGCCGACCAGGCTCGCGCTCTGCCGGGATCGGGAGCTCGTGCCTATCTCGATATCGCTGCAGTCATCGCGGCAGCACAAGCCACCGGCTGCGATGCGCTGCATCCCGGCTACGGATTCCTCAGCGAAAACCCTGAGCTCGCGCGCCAGTGCGAGCAGGCTGGCATCACCTTCGTTGGGCCGGGCATCGAGGCCTTGGAGACATTCGGCGACAAAGTGCTGGCGCGCGCGCTGGCGCAACGCTGCGGCGTACCGGTGATCGTGGGCAGTGATAACGCTGTCTCACTCGATCAGGCGCATGCCTTTCTGACCAGGCTCGGTGACGGTGGCGCCATCATGATCAAGGCAGTCGCCGGCGGCGGCGGGCGCGGTATGCGCGCGGTGCATTCGGCTGCCGAACTCGACGAGGCCTACGCCCGCTGTCGCTCCGAAGCGCAAGCCGCCTTCGGGCGCGACGAGGTCTATGTCGAACGCCTGATCAGTGACGCCCGGCATATCGAAGTGCAGGTCATCGGCGATGCCACTGGCGCGGTGAGTCACCTCTGGGAGCGCGAGTGCTCGGTGCAGCGACGCCACCAGAAGCTCATCGAAGTCGCGCCCAGCCCGTCGCTGTCGCCCGATCTGCGTGAACGCATCGTCGCGGCCGCGGTCGCGATCGCGAAGTCTGCCGGCTACCGCAACCTGGGCACCATCGAATTCCTGCTCGACCTGCAGGCCGATCCTTCAAGATCAGATGCGTTTGTCTTCATCGAAGCGAATCCGCGCCTGCAGGTCGAACACACCGTGACCGAGTCGGTGCTTGGCATCGATCTGGTCCAGGCACAGATCGCCGTGGCGGCCGGTGCCACCCTTGCGCAGCTCGGCCTGTTACAGCATCAGATCCCCTCGCCTCGCGGCCATGCGATGCAGCTGCGCATCAACATGGAAACCATGGACGAACGCGGCAATGCGCGCCCGACCGGTGGCCTGATCTCGGTCTTTCAGCCGCCTGCCGGACCCGGTGTACGCGTCGACAGTTTCGGCTATGCCGGCTATCGCACCAGTGCGGCCTTCGATTCGCTGCTCGCCAAACTGATCGTGCATTCGAACTCGCCGCGCTTTGCAGATGTCATCGCCAAGGCTGCTCGGGTGCTGCGCGAGCTGCATATCGAAGGTGTGGCGACCAATGCGCCATTTCTCGAAGCCCTGCTTGCTCACCCCGATTTCCTGGCCAACCGGATCAACACCCGCTTCATCGACGAGCATCTCGGCGAGCTGTTGCGTGCCGATTTGACTGCGCCACGCCTCTATGTCGAATCAACTCACACTGGCGCCGAGACGGGCAGTGTCAGTGCGGTTCACGCAATCGAAACACCCGCCGGCACGATTGCGGTCCTCTCACCGCAACAGGGTACGGTGGTGAGCATCGGTGTGGAGGCGGGTCAGCGAGTGCGGGCCGGCGAAGCCGTGGCGGTGCTTGAAGCCATGAAAATGGAGCACCTGATCGGCGCCGAGCGCAGCGGCATTGTTCGTGCGGTTGTCGCCGCACCCGGCATCACGCTGATGCAGGGCGACCCGATCCTGTTTCTCGAGCCGCTTGAGACCGGTGATGATGAGCTGATCGAGGCCACCGCCATCGACCTTGATCACATCCGTGCCGACCTGGCCGAGCTGCGCGAACGCCAAGCCTTCACCCTCGACGCCAATCGCCCAAAAGCCGTCGCACGCCGGCGCGCCACAGGGCAGCGCACCGCGCGCGAGAACATTGCCCAGCTCTTCGATGCCGACACTTTCATGGAATACGGGTCACTGGCGATTGCTGCGCAGCGCAAGCGACGCAGCATCGAAGACCTGATCGAGAACACGCCGGCAGATGGCGTGATCGCAGGCACCGGCACGATCAACGCTGCGCTGGTGGGCGAGGCGGCCGCACGCTGCATGGGCATCATCTACGACTACACCGTGCTGGCCGGCACGCAGGGCAATATCAATCACAAGAAGCAGGACCGCATGCTGCAGCTCGCACAGCGCCTGCGCATCCCGGTGGTGATCTATGCCGAAGGCGGCGGCGGCCGGCCGGGCGACACCGAGGGCCTGGGTCTGACCGGCCTGGATGTCACCACCTTCGCGCAGCTCGGCCGGCTCTCGGGTCTGGTGCCGCTGATTGGCGTGGTCTCGGGCTACTGTTTTGCCGGCAATGCCGCGCTGCTTGGCTGCTGCGATGTGATCATCGCCACGAAAAATTCGTCGATCGGGATGGGCGGCCCCGCCATGATCGAAGGCGGCGGACTCGGCGTGTATCGGCCGGACGAAGTCGGTCCGGTGAGCTTTCAGACAACCAATGGCGTCATTGACCTGCTGGTCGATGACGAGGAGCAGGCCACCGCGGCAGCGCGCCAGTACCTCTCTTACTTCCAGGGGCCGCTTAAAGACTGGCACTGCGTCGACCAGCGACAGCTGCGCCAGGCGATCCCCGAGAACCGGCTGCGTGTCTATGACATTCGCGCGGTCATCGCTCAGCTCGCAGACGATGGTTCGGTAATGGAACTGCGACGCGATTTCGGCATCGGCATTGTCACCGCCTTCGTGCGCATCGAAGGGCGCGCCTTCGGACTGATTGCCAACAACCCGAACCATCTGGGCGGTGCGATCGATGCACCGGCGGCCGACAAGGCCTCACGCTTCATGCAGCTGTGCGACGCCTTCGATCTGCCGATGATCTCGCTGTGCGACACGCCGGGTTTCATGGTCGGCCCGGAGGCCGAAAAGACGGCAGTCGTGCGGCATGTGTGCCGAATGTTCGTCGTGGGTGCGAGTCTGACCGTGCCCTTCTTCACGATCGTGCTGCGAAAAGGCTATGGCCTGGGTTCGCAGGCGATGGCTGCAGGCGGTTTTCACGAAACCATGTTCACCGTCGCCTGGCCGACCGGCGAGTTCGGTGGCATGGGCCTCGAAGGCTATGTTCGGCTTGGCTATCGAAAGGAGATGGAAGCCATCGCCGACCCTATCGAGCGCCAGGCCTATTACGAAGCGATGGTGGCCAGGCTCTATCAGAACGGCAAGGCCACCTCGATTGCCTCCGTGCTTGAAATCGATGAAGTCATCGACCCGGAACAGACCAGACGCTGGGTCATGGCCGGGTTGCGGGCGGCACCGGCACCAACGCCTCGGCAGGGCCGCAAGCGGCCGTGCGTCGATACATGGTAAACAGACAGGATATGACGAGCTTCGTTCTGGTTCACGGCGCCTGGAATGGCGCACACGGTTTCACGAAAGTGCGACGGCTCCTTCGCGCCGCGGGGCACGAGGTGTTCACACCCAGCCTGACCGGCCTCGGTGAGCGCTCGCATCTGGGCGGCCCGCAGGTCAACCTCACCACCCACGTGCTGGATGTCTCGAACCAGGTCCTGTGCGAGGACCTGCACGAGATCGTGCTGCTCGGCTTTTCTTACGGCGGCTTCGTCGTAACCGGCGCGCTCGAGCACATTGCCGACCGAGTCAGCCACCTGGTGTTTCTCGATGCGTTCGTGCCAGACAATGGCGAGTCGCTGATGGGTCTGGTCAACGGCGTGAGTCGGCTGCCCTTTACCCTTGGGCAGCCCTGGCAGCTGCCGATCACACCGCGAGTCCTCGAGCGGCAAGAAGACACCGACTGGATCAGAGCCCGTTCGAGCGCACAGCCACTGCAATGCTTCACAGAACCCGTCTATCTGGCCAAAGCGCTCGAAGCTTTTCCGTTTACCCGCACTTACATCAAAGCCACTCGCAATCCGCCGGACGATGTCGCAGAGCCGGTGTTCGCCGCAACCGGCAACCGGATCAAAGCCTCGGCAGCCTGGCGATACGACGAGATCGCGACCAGCCACATGGTCGCGATGAATCAGCCCGAAGCACTCGTTGAAATTCTGATCGAGGTCGCTCGATCAAACCCGAAAGGACCTGCACGATGACCACAGAGACACTGATGAGACGCACCTTGCTCGCCGGCATTGCCGCTACCGCTGGCTCTGTCTTGCTGCCCGCGGGCGTGCGAGCCCAATCCTCAGCCTATCCGTCAAAGCCGGTGCGCTTTATCGTCGGTCTGGGTCCGGGGAGCGGCGCCGATACCGGAACGCGTTTCGTCGCCGAGCGCTTCGGCAAGCTCACCGGCCAGCCCGCCACCGTCGAGAACCGACCAGGCGGCGACGGCATAGTAGCGGTTCAGGCATTGCTGTCAGCACCGGCCGATGGCCACACCATCATGTACATCACGCCCTCGCCGATGGTGATCACGCCGCTGCTTCGCCCCGAGGTGTCCTACGACCCACTGCGCGATATCCGCCCGGTGGCCTTCATCGCTCGCAGCTATGGCGTGTTCGTGACCGGCGCCAACTCCCGCTTCAAGACGCTCAATGATGTGATCAGCGAAGCGCGCGCCAAGCCCGGAACGGTCAAGATGTCGAACTACGGACATCACTACCGTATCGGTGGACTCTCGCTCGAAAAACTGACTGGCGGCCAGTTCGTGCATGTTGCCTACAAAGGTGCCGCGCAGGCGAGCAACGATGTGATCACTGGCGACATCGATGTGGCGATCACCGATACCGGCGGAGCCATTGCGCTGATCGAAGCCGGCAAACTGCGCCCGCTTGCGGTGACCAGCCCAGGCCGTCACAGCCTGCTGCCGAATGTCCACGGGATGAAAGAACTCGGTCTCGACTGGGAACTGCTGGTCTGGGTGGGCTTCGGCATCTCTGCCAAGACGCCCGAACCGGTCGCAAAAAAGATCGAAGAGATTCTGGTCGGCATCATCAAGTCGCCGGAATATGCCGACTACAACGCCAAACAGAGCGGCGCCGAGATCGTCGGCGGCAGCGGCGAGCAGCTGCGGGCACTGATTGCCGCAGAAACTGCCCGCTACCGAGAATTGGCCAAGACGATGCCGTTGATCGAAAAGTAAGCGCTACCGGTGCGTGTTCCGGGTATGCGCTACTGCCGCGCGATCTCGACCAGGGCGATTTTGTCGTAGTCGAGCTGCTGCATCGGATCGAGGGTGTACTCGACCTTGAAGAGCTTGCCACCGGTAAAGCGGAAAGGCTCGTCGTAATGCGACACCGGGCTGCCGCGATCAAGCCCGATATCCAGCCCGGAGAACGACACCATCGAGTTGAAGCCGACCATCCTGGTGTCGATCCGGCCCACCGGCTCGCCGTCGATCAACAGGCTTGCCACCCGCCCGGAAGGCAGCGCGACGGTGCCCATGACCGGCAGCGAAATCCGAATCCAGGGCGCGAGTTCGACGCGCAGCGCAAAAACATGGTGTCCAGGCTCGATCGGACGATCGGCGGTGATCAGGTGATGCACGCCGCCGATATTCATGTCATGCACCAGACGGCCGTCCTTGATGTAAAGGCTGTAGCCTGAGGTGGCGTCGCCATGCGCCACCAGCACACCTTGCGCATCGATGGTGTCGATGCGCGCGTGCGCTTCGATGAGATAGTTGCGGCTGCGCACATCGGGGGCAACATCGTTCGGCAAGTGACCCATGCCGGCATGCATCACGAAACGGGTGCGCTGCCCATGAAATCGCCGACCGTTTTCGGCGAATCTCGGGCCGAAGCGGTCATCCAGCGGCAAGACCTGATTCGCCTCGGCCTGGCGCCACCAGAGCGCCTTGAGTGCTTCGAGTTTCTCGGGATGCACCGCCGCGAGGTCGTTGATCTCGTTGAAGTCCTTGTCGAGGTGGTAGAGCTCCCATTGATCGTCCTCGAAGGGCTTGCCGACCGGATGAAAAGCCACCGCCTTCCAGCCCTCATGCCAGATGCCGCGGTGCCCGAACATCTCGAAATACTGAGGCGAGGAACGACGCGGTGCGCCGGCATCGTGCAGGCTGGCCGCAAAACTCTCACCAGTCTGCGGCTTGACAGCATGACCTTCGACCTGGTCGGGCGGCGAGAGCTTGAGCAGGTCGAGCAGAGTAGGCGCGATGTCGCTCACATGACAAAACTGATGGCGCAACTCGCCGCGGGCGGCCAGCCCATTAGGCCAGGCGATCACCAGCGGGTCGCGTACGCCGCCGCCATGCGTGTTCTGCTTGTATCGTCGCAGCGGGGTATTCGAATTCATCGCCCAACCAAGTGGAAAATTGGAGTGGGTATCGAGGCCGCCGATATCGTCGATGCGGGCGATTTTCGTGGCCAGTGTCTCCTGCAGCAGATTGAACGGCCCCATGGCGTTGATCATGCCAAGCGGTCCGCCCTCCTGGCTTGCGCCGTTGTCAGACAGTACCAGCACCAGCGTGTCGTCTCGCAAGCCGGCATCGTCCAGAAACGCCATCAATCGCGCCAGATGCTGATCGGCATGATCAAGCATCGCGGCATAAGCCGACTGCAGACGAACAAAAAGCTTTTTTTCATCCGGGCTGGCAGCCTCCCAGGCTTTGACGCCCGGATTGGGCGGCGGCAGTGTGGTGCCGAGCGGCACCACACCCATCTCGATCTGCCTCGCAAGGCGACGTTCGCGCTCGACATCCCAGCCGTGGGCGAATCGCTCGTCATAGCTGCGGATGAGATCGGCAGGCGCCTGATGCGGCGCATGACAAGCCCCCAGCGACAGCATCGTGAACCAGGGCCTGCTCGGCCGATCGGCCTCATGATCCGCGATCATGCGGATCGTCTGCGTGACCAGATCTTCGGTCAGGTGATAGCCGGTATCGAAGCTTCCGGGCGCGTTGATCAAGGTGTTGTCCTGGACCAGTTCAGGGCTGAACTGATCGGTCTCGGCATCAAGAAAACCATAGAAACGGTCGAAGCCGCGGCGCAGAGGCCAGCCGTCGAAGGGGCCACCCGGCCCGCTCTCTGTCACCGGCGTCACATGCCACTTGCCCACCATGTAATTGTTGAAGCCGTGCGGACGGAGCATTTCGGCAAGTGTCGCCGCGTCGCGCGAAATCTTGCCGCGATAGCCTGGAAAGCCGCTGTCGAAATTGGCCAGACAGCCCATCCCCACATCGTGATGATTGCGCCCTGTCAGGAGTGCCGCACGGGTGGTCGAGCACATCGCGGTCGTGTGAAACCCGGTATAGCGCACGCCTTGCGCGGCGATCGCGTCGATCGTGGGCGTGGGGATCGCTGACCCGTAGCAGCCGAAATCGGAAAACCCGACATCGTCAAACAGCACGACCAGTATGTTGGGCATGCCTGCGGCGCGGGGCTGAGCTTGCGGCCACCAGGCGACCGAGTCGGCCAGCGTGCGACCGATCCTGCCTTTGAATTCCCCGGAATCAGTGCTCACCAGCGGCGCCCCCACTCATTTCGATGCCTCGCTCAAGCTGCTCCCAGACCTGACCATAGAGTGAAAGAAAAGTCGGGTCGCTCTGGAGCGCTCTGACGTGGCGAGGACGGGGCAAATTGATCATCATGTCGGCCACGATGCGACCGGGCCGCGCGCTCATCACCAGCACGCGATCGGCCAACGCGACCGCCTCGCTCAGATCATGGGTGATGAAGACGACTGTGCGCCGCGTGCGCTCCCACATCTGCAGCAGCAGGTCCTCGAGCTGGATCTTGGTTTGCGCATCGAGGGCACCAAAGGGCTCGTCCATCAGCAGCACCTCGGAGTCGAGGCAGAAGGTTCTGGCCAATGCACAGCGCTGTCGCATGCCGTGGGAAAGCGCCTTGGGAAAGTGGTTGGCAAAGCCATCGAGCCCTACCTGCTTGAGCACATCATGCGCTCGGGCTTCACGCTCGGCCTTGGGCACGCCACGCAACTCCATGCCGTAGCAGACATTTTCAAGCGCGGTACGCCACGGAAAAAGGCTGTCCCGTGCCAGGGTATAGCCGACACTGGGATCGCCTGCCGTGGGCCGCCTGCCGCCAATGTCGATCTCGCCCTTTTCGAGCGGTACCAGACCGGTCAGCAAATTGAGCAGCGTGGTCTTGCCGCAGCCACTGGGGCCCACCACCGCCAGGAACTGGCCGCTTGGAATCTCCAGACTCAGGTCATCGACGGCCAGTACCTGCCCGCCATAGTCGACAGTCAGGTTTTGAATCGAAATAGCTTTCATTGTTTTACTTGATCAGCGTTCGTGGTCTCGGTTTGTAATGGTTGACAATCAGGTTCTGCAGAGAACGGGTTGTCATTCTGGTCGAAGCTTAACCTGCAAACCGAATAATGCCAGTCCAACCGGACGCTCCGATATCAAGCCGAAACCGCAAGCAGCCCCTCAGCCCATTGGCCAACCAACGCGCCAATCAGCACGCCAGACATCGCGGCTGGATCGACTCGGCCCGGGGCTGATCACAGGCGCGGCCGACGACGACCCGAGCGGCATTGCGACCTACTCTCAAGCAGGCGCCCAGTTCGGATACGCCATGCTGTGGACTGTGGTGTTCACGCTGCCGCTGATGGTCGCGATCCAGCTGATCAGTGCCCGCATCGGCTATGTCACCCGGCGCGGGCTTGCCTGGAATATCAAGGCGACTTTTCCCCGACCGATTGTCGTGCTGATCGTCGGCATGCTGCTGATCGCCAACACCCTGAATGTTGCAGCCGACATCGCCGCGATGGCGCAGGCGCTCAAGTTGCTGATCGGGGGCCCTGCCCATCTCTATGCGATCGGCTTCGGTGCCCTGTGCCTGGGGATGCAGATCATGCTGCCCTATGCAGTCTATGTACGCTGGCTGAAGTGGCTGACCCTTGCGCTGCTCGCCTATGTCGGGGTCGTCTTTTCGGTGCGCATCGAGTGGTGGCAGCTTGCCCGCGATCTGATCTGGCCACCCTTGCCGGCAAGCCACGCTGTGCTCGTGACGATCGTCGCGGTATTCGGGACAACCATCAGTCCTTATCTCTTTTTCTGGCAGGCCGCACAGGAAATGGAGGATGCGAATGCACATGACGCCCACGCCATCGATCACGGCGCTGTATCGCCTGCGCGCGCAGCGTCCCATCTGCGACGGATCAGAACCGACACCATCATCGGCATGTCGTTCTCGAACCTGATCGCCTTTTTCATCATCCTCAGCACCGGCGCGACCCTTCACGTCGCCGGTATCACGACGATCGAAACCTCGGCGCAAGCTGCCGAAGCGCTCAGACCGATCGCCGGCGACCTGACCTTCCTGCTGTTCAGTCTGGGCATCATCGGCACCGGCCTGCTCGCCGTCCCGGTGCTGGCAGGCTCTGCAGCCTATGCCGTAGCCGAAGCAGCGGGTTGGCGCGGCAGCCTTGACCTGCGTCTCGACAAGGGCGAAGGACGTGGCTTTTACGGTGTACTGACCGCGGCGACGGCAGGCGGCGTGGCCTTGTGTTTCACGTCGATCGATCCGGTGCGTGCGCTCTTCTGGTCGGCGGTCATCAACGGGGTAATCGCGGTTCCGATCATGTCGGTCATGATGATCATCGCCGCTCGGCCACAGACCATGGGCGAGTACGCCATCGGCGGAATGCTGAAGTGGCTTGGCTGGGGCTCGACCGCGGTGATGGGACTCACGGTCGCAGCGATGTTCGCCTCAGCGTGACGCGCGATCGCTGTCGATGGTCTCGAGAATCCGGGATTTGACCAGTCCGAAGAAGGGGTTCGACTTCATCCGCAACTGATCGGCAGAAGACACCGCGAGGATGCCTTTTTCTCCGCGCACGGACATTGCACCGAGCGATATCAGCCCATCGGCCGCAGGCGGCGCGTACAGACCGTAAATCGGGTCATCGAGCGCAAAGGGGATCGCCATGTGCGACAAAGAGAAAACCTGGTCAGGCCAGTCGTAGGCCAGCGTGGTCTCGACCGATATCGATTGACCGGGTTCGGTGGTTCGGGCCAGGGCTGTCTTTTGACCGAGCACATTGCCGATGAAGGTCAGTCGATAGTCACGCCGTGGCGAGCGATCAATCGCCGCCTGAACGGTGTTCGAGGGCATCCGCACCAGTGCGCCATAACCCGAGACGCGATTCAGATCGAAAAAAATCAGCTCGCTGCCCGGACGACGCAAGCGCGAAAAAAGCCGTGTCACCAGATCGGGGGCGATCACGGTGGCATCGACCACCGACTGGAATGCGGTAACAGGTGGCAGTTTGTCGATCGAACCGTCGCGCTCAAGCCGCGCCAGATCGCTCGCCAGGACATCGCACAAGAGCCCGACCTGAGCCGCGCCATTCTGGGCAAACGATGCGTATTTGTAGGGGTCGAGTTCGAGATCAACATTGCCCCATCGGGCTCTTTGCGCGACGCCGAAGGTGCTGATGATTCGCTGGACGTTGGCAAGCGGCGCAAAGGGCGACACGCCGACCGCCGGCGACATCAGGATCAGCCTGCGTGGCAATTGATCGAGTCGACCTGCGCTCACCGTGTCGGCGGCGTACTTGAGCGCCAATGTCGCGCCGGTGGAGTAGCCAACAATCCAGAAGGGCGAGTCGGGGTGGTCACGCCTGATCTGCGCCACCACCAACCCGACCGCCGCCTGCCAGTCACGCCAGACAGCTGAGTCGAGGCCCGAAGGCAGGGTCCCGTGCCCGGGCAATCGCAGTCCATAGACGGTCAATCCAGCCTGGTTGAGTGCGAGTGCGGTTGATCGCAGCGAATAGGGCGAATCCGACAGTCCATGCACCATGAGTGCTACGCCCTTGCCGGGCATGCCCTGCAACAGATAGCTGCGATTCCAGTCGCCATCGACCCGCTTGCCGTAGGGGCTGCCATCGGGGGCGTAGCGACTGAGCGTGGAATCGAGCTCGGGGTCGAAGGCGGCGCGCTGCAGGGCCGCGACCTCCTCAAACAGGCGGCTCTCCTGAGCACGATAGTCGGCAAAGCCGAATCCCTCTTTCGCCTGGCCGGCGCTGAACTCATGCTTTAGCCGCGTGGTGTGCCAGGGCCTGAGTTCGGGCAACGTCATCGCATAGAGAACATTGCCGATCGCGATCGTGAGCAAAACACCGACCAGCACTGCCAGGGCAAGCTTGATGGCCCGACCGAAGAAAGCCAGACTGAGAAATCTTGCGAACGGTTTTTCGTGGGTATTCATCATTCCGATTATCGCCCGAGCAATACCCCGCGGTTAAACTTGGATTCTTTACAGCGAAGCAGGAACCCCTTCGTGGCGGAACTTTATCTTGTGCGTCACGCGCAGGCGTCATTCGGCACCGACGATTACGACCGGCTCTCCGATCTCGGTCACCAGCAATCGCGATGGCTTGGAGACTACTTTGCCCAGCGTGGGCTGGTTTTCGACCGCGTAGTGACCGGCTCGCTTCGACGTCATCGCGAGACACTGAGCGGCCTGATCGCCGGTGGCGCCACGGTGGCCGAATCGCTTGAGCATCCCGGGCTCAACGAATACGAGTCCGATCGCCTCATCAAAGGCTGGCTCAGGCATACCGGTCAAGTCGCCCCGTCGATTGGCGGCGATCGCCGTGATCATTTTCGGGTGATGCGAGACGCCCTGTCGGCCTGGGTCGATGGGTCGGTCGACTTTGCGCCGCACATCAGCTTTCAGGATTTTCTGGCCGGAGCCCGGGCGGGCCTGGATCTTGCGCGGGCCGATGCACAGGCGCGCCGGGTCCTGGTGGTGAGTTCCGGCGGCCCGATCTCGACCCTGATCAGCGACGTACTGGGCACTGAACTGCGAGCGATGGTCAACCTGAACCTGCAGATGCGCAACGCCAGCTTCAGCGAGTTCCATGCAACCGCGAAAGTGGTGCGCTGCGTGAGCTTCAACAATATTCCTCACATGGACACCGAGCCCCGCCGCGCTCAGGTCACCTACTCCTGAGCCAGGCTCACGGCAGGAGCCAGCATCCGGGCATGATGGGCAGATGAACGCCCCCAACCAAGCACCTTTGCTGCCGCGCATCCCGATGCGTCGCTTCGCCTTCATCGACCTCGAAACCACCGGCGTATCGCCCTCGGTCGATCGCATCACCGAGATCGGTATCGTTCTGGTCGATGGCGACAGCACGATTCAGGAATGGGCGTCCCTCGTCGACCCGGGCATCTCCATTCCGTCCGACATCCAGGCGCTGACCGGCATCACCAACGACATGGTGCGCGGCGCCCCGTGCTTTTCGCAGCTCCTGCCGACCATTACCGAACTGCTCGAAGGTCGCATCTTCGTTGCCCACAATGCGCGCTTCGACTACGGCTTCATCAAGGCCGAGTTTCGTCGCTGCAGCGACCGATTCAGCGCCGACGTGTTGTGTACAGTCCGGCTGTCACGGGCCCTCTTTCCCCAATACGATTCGCATCGCCTCGACGCGCTGATCAGCCGGCATCACCTGCAGGCGACCGATCGCCATCGAGCACTCGGCGATGCACGCGTGCTGGTGCGATTTTTTGACAGGCTCTGGCAACAGGAAGACATCGGGCAAGTCGATCAGACCATCGCCCAACTCCTCAAGCAGCCCGCCACACCCCCTCACCTTGCGCCAGGCGCGCTCGATCACCTTCCCGAATCGCCAGGTGTCTACACATTTGTTGGCGCAACCGGGCAGCCGCTCTATGTGGGCAAGTCCCTCAACCTTCGCGAACGAATCCGCTCGCACTTTTATGCCGACAGTCGCAATGCCAACGACGCGCGGCTCGTGGCCGAAGTCCATTCGCTCGCGATCGAGAACACCGCAGGCGAATTCGGCGCCCTTGTTCGCGAGATGCAGGCAGTCAAACGCAGCGCGCCACTTCACAACATCGCGCTTCGAAGGCGCGAATCCGTCTGCTTCATCAAGCCGGCAGAGCCTGGCCTCACGCCCAGAATTCTCAAACTGAGCGACCTGCCCGACAGCGACCCGCTCAACGAACCCGAGCTCTACGGGCCATTCGGCAGTCGCGCGAGCGCGCGCGCAGCGCTGGCCGCAGTCAGCAAGTCACAACGACTTTGCGATCGGGCATCGGGTCTGTGGGCGCGAGAAGGCGCCTGTTTTTCACGCCAGGTCAACCGCTGCGCAGGCCTTTGCACCGGCGATGAATCCGCGCAGGCCCATCATGCGCGATTGCTCACGGGTCTTGCGCCCATGCGCTTGGCGGCCTGGCCCTTCAGCGGCCCGGTGGTCCTGACCGAGCGTGATCCCGAATCCGGTCTTACCGACCAATGGGTCTTTGATCGCTGGCGTGCGATCGAATCGACCGGCGAAAGCCCCTTCGACCCCGACCTCTACAAACTGCTGCACCGCCGCATCAAACGCACCCCTGAAAAATTTTCTCCGGTCCGAAAGTCAAAAAACTGAAAAGCATTCGGCAAACTGCAACGCGCGTGCTAAATTCCAGCCGCTTCGTATAACGACACACAAAGAGACCGTCTTGCAGCTTCTTCAGCTTCTGGTCAGCGGCATTGCGCAAGGCTGCATTTATGGCCTGATCGCGCTGGGCTTCGTGCTCATCTACAAGGCCACCGAAACCGTCAGCTTCGTGCAGGGCGACCTTATGATGCTCGGCGCTTTCATCGGCCTGGTCGTCATGACGATGCTCGGCTTTCCGTTCTGGCTTGCCATCGTCAGCGCCATGATTGCCATGGGTTTCTTCGGGCTTTTCATTGAGCGGCTGGTCATACGGCCGGTCCTCGGTCAGCCTCAGTTCACGGTCGTCATGCTGACGATTGGCGTTGCCTACATCATTCGCGGTCTGATCACCATGATCCCGATCATCGGATCCGAGACCAACAGCCTGCCTGTCCCCTATAAAGACCAGGTGATCGCTGCGGGCGGCTTGCTCGTCTCACTGGAGCATCTGGTCATCATTGCTGCAACCGCGGTGCTGTGCGCGGTGCTTTATGCGGTATTCCGGTTCACGACCGTCGGGATCGCGATGCAGGCCTCATCGCAAAACCAGCTGGCGGCCTACTACATGGGCATCCCAGTACAGAAGCTCAACGGACTCGTCTGGGCACTGTCAGCGGCAGTGGCCGCTGTGGCCGGCCTGCTGCTCGCGCCGATCACCTTCGTACACGTCAACATGGGCTTCATTGGCCTGAAAGCCTTCCCGGCGGCAGTCGTCGGCGGCTTCGGTAGCCTGCCCGGCGCGATCGTCGGCGGGCTCATCATCGGCATCGTCGAATCGCTGTCCGGCTTTTACTTGCCGACCGGATTCAAGGACATCGCCCCCTACATCGTTGTGCTGCTGATGCTGTGGTTCAAGCCAAACGGCCTGTTCGGCGAAAAACTCCGCAAGAAGGTCTGACCGATGCGCTTTACCTTCAAGACCTCCTACGAGCAGGACATTGCGCTGGCCAAGCACGGCGGGCATCGTCTCTGGTATGGCCTGCTGATCGCTGTGCTTCTGGTTGCGCCGTTTCTATTGCCCGAATACTGGCTGGCCCAACTGAGTTTCGTGCTGATCTATTCGATCGTCGGCCTCGGGCTGATGCTGCTGGCCGGGTTTACCGGTCAGGTCTCGATCGGTCATGCCGCTTTCATGGGCGTCGGTGCTTATGCGCAGGCTTACCTCACCAACCACGGCATACCCTTTTTCGTCGCGCTGGCGATCGGCATGACGCTGTCGGCAGCGGTAGGGGTCGTCGTTGGCGCGCCTGCGTTGCGAGTCAAGGGCATTTATCTGGGCATCGCGACACTTTCCTTCGGGTTCATCGTTGAAGAAGTTTTCGCCCGCTGGGAAGACGTCACTGGCGGTAATGCCGGCCTGAGCGTCAAGCCTCCAGAGATTTTCGGCCTCAAGCTTGATACCGATGCGTCCTTCTACTATCTGTGTCTTGGTCTGTGTGTGATCGTCACCTTGGGAGTGCTCAACCTTCTTCGCGCGCCGACCGGCCGTGCCTTTGTGGCGATCCGCGACTCCGAGATTTCGGCGCAGAGCATGGGCATCAACCTCGCGCGTTACAAGGGCCTGGCCTTCGCAATTTCGGCCGCTGTGGCCGGTATCGCCGGCGCGCTCTATGCGCACAAAATGCGCTTCATCTCGCCCGATCAATTTAGCCTGATCCAGTCGATTGACCTCCTTTTGCTGGTCGTGGTCGGCGGACTCGGCTTCGTGCACGGCGCTTTTCTCGGGGCGATCTTTCTCATCACCCTTCCACAGCTGATCGCGCTGGGTAAAGACTACCTGCCTGATGCCATCGGCGGGGCGGCCGGTCTGCAGGCAGTCATCTATGGCATCGTGCTGGTGGCGTTTGTGCTTTTCGAGCCGCTTGGGCTGTATGGGCGCTGGCTCAAGATCCGCACCTGGTTCCAGATGTTCCCGTTCTACCGCAAGGGCATGTTCAAGCGGCAAAAGAGCTTCACCAAATCGGATCGCCTCAAATGAGCGACGCGACTCTCAAGAACGACTCACCCTTGCTGTCTGCACGCGAACTGCAGGTTCGATTCGGCGGTGTGCTGGCAGTCAATCAGGTCAGCTTCGACGTCAAGCGGGGAGAGATCTTTACGCTGATCGGCCCCAATGGCGCCGGCAAGACGACCGTCTTCAATCTGATCAGCCGTTTCTATGTGCCTACCGCCGGCACCCTCGAGTTCGATGGTGTGGCGCTCAACAAGGTATCGCCCTACAGGGTTGCTGAACTCGGTATCGCCCGCACCTTCCAGAACATCGAACTCTTCGAGTACGCCACGGTGCTCCAGAACCTGCTGATCGGCGGGCATGTACATCGCAAGACCGGCTTTTTTGCCGATCTCTTCCACACGCCCAAAGTTCGCCAGGCTGAAGTCGATGCGCGCGAAGAGGCCGAAAAGGTGATCGAGTTTCTCGACCTGCAACCCCACCGTGACACGCTGGTAGCAGGCCTGCCTTATGGCATCAGAAAGGTGGTTGAGCTTGCGCGCGCCTTGTGCACACGACCCAAGCTGCTGCTGCTCGATGAGCCCTCGTCAGGGCTGAATGTCGAAGAAACCGACGGCATGGCATTCTGGATTCAGGACATCAAGAACGAACTCGGCATCACGGTGCTGATGGTCGAGCATGACATGTCGCTGGTGTCCAAGGTATCCGATCGCGTGCTCGCGATGAATCAGGGTGAGACCCTGGCACTCGGTTCGCCGCGCGAGGTGCAGTCCGACCCGCGCGTCATTGAGGCCTATCTCGGTTCGGCCGAAGACATGTCCTTCCTGCGTCGGCCGGTACCTTTCGTTCGGAAGGGCTCATGATGGACAGCGGCACGATCCTCAATCTGGCCAATGTCGAAAGCGCCTACGGCCCGATCCGCGCAATCCGCGGCGTCAGTCTCAAGGTCGCTCAAGGCGAAATCGCCGCAGTACTGGGCTCCAATGGCGCGGGCAAAACCACGATCCTCAAGACCATCTCCGGAATCATCGATCCGCGCCGCGGGGTCGTCGAGTTCAAAGGTGAGTCAATCACCGCAAAAGACCCCTCTGACATCGTTCAGCGCGGGCTGTCGCATGTTCCGGAAGGCCGTGAAGTCTTTCCGCTGCTGTCGGTGCGCGACAACCTTCTGATGGGCGCCTACACCCGCAAAGACCGTGATGCGGTCGGCCGCGACATCGAAACGGTGTATGGCTATTTCCCGATCCTCAAAGAGCGTGCAACGCAAGATGCCGGCCTGCTCTCGGGCGGCCAGCAGCAGATGCTGGCCATCTCGCGGGCGATCATGGCCGCACCCGAACTGATCCTGCTCGACGAGCCGAGTCTTGGTCTGTCGCCGCGACTCACCAAAGAAATTTTCGAGATCATCGTGCGCATCAATCGCGAGCGGGGCACTTCAATGCTGCTGGTCGAGCAGAACGCCAACATGGCGCTCAATGCCTCCGATTACGGCTATGTCCTCGAAAACGGCCGCATCGTCATGGAAGACACCTGCGCCGCCTTGCGTGAAAAGGACGATATCAAGGAGTTCTATCTCGGCATGAAAGAAGAAGGTGTGCGCGGCGAGCGCCGCTGGAAAAAGAAGAAGACCTGGCGATGAGCACAACAATCGACCCCCATCGCATCGTCCGCGGCGACGACTTCGGCTGGAGCGTCGAGGCGCTCAGCTTCGAGACGATCCCCGAACTCTTCTGGCAGCGCGTCAGCGATCTCGGCGACAAGCCGATGATGCGCCAGAAAGACCTTGGCATCTGGCGCGCCTACAGCTGGAATCAGGTCGGCGTGATCGTGAACGAGATCGCAGCCGGCATGGTCAGCCTTGGTTTCGAACCCGGCGAAGTCGCCTCGGTGCTGGCCAACACCTCCCGCGAATGGGTCTGGGCCGATCTCGCGATTCAGACGGCCGGTGGCATCTGCAACGGAATCTATCCGACTGATGCCGCACCACAGGTCAAGTACCTGTGCGAAGACTCAGCCTCGGTCTATCTGTTCGTCGAGAGTGACGAACAGCTCGACAAATTCCTCGATGTGCGCCATGAACTGCCGCGCATCCGCAAGGTCGTGGTCTTCAATATGGAAGGCCTGGGCAATCTCGATGACCCGCAGATCATCTCGCTCGAGCAGTTGCGCGAGATCGGCCGTGACCATCTGAAGGCACACGCTGGTCTGATCGAGACCCGCCGCAAATCCCGCAAGCCGGCTGATGTCGCCATTCTTGTCTACACCTCGGGCACCACCGGCAAGCCCAAGGGGGCAATGATCACCCATGCCAATCTGTGTTCGGTGCTGGCTGGCCAGTCGGGCAGCCTTTTCGAGGGCTTGCCTCAGGGTGGTGAACGAGTCGCCTTCCTGCCCTTGTGCCACATTGCCGAGCGCATGATCGGCGAGTACGTTCCGATCATGCGAAGCTCGGTGGTCAATTTCGTCGAGAACCCCGAGACCGTCTTCGAAAACCTGCGCGAAGTTCAGCCGCAAGTGTTTTTCGCGGTGCCTCGCGTCTGGGAAAAAATCTATTCCCAGGTGCGCATTTCGCTGAGCGAAGCCGGCAAGCTCCAGCAGATGGCCTACGGTTGGGCGCTGTCGGTCGGACAGGACGTCGCCACTGCACAGGCTGAGGGCCGCGAACCCTCAGGATGGCTCGCCTTGCAGAACAAGCTGGCGCGCTTTGCCGTCATGAACAACGTTCGTCGCATGGTCGGCCTTGACCGCGTTGAACTCGCGCTGACCGGTGCTGCACCGATCTCGCCCGAATTGATTCGCTGGTATCAGGCGCTGGGCATTCCTTTGCGCGAAGGGTGGGGGATGACCGAGACCTGCGGCGGCGGCACGGTCAACCCTCGTTTGAAGTCGCATCCGGGTAGCGTCGGTGTGCCCGGCCCCGGCATCGAAATGCGCATTGCGCCCGAGACCAACGAGATCCTGCTGCGCGGGCCGAATGTGATTCTCGGATATCTCAATCAACCCGAAAAAACCGCTGAAACCATCGATGCCGACGGTTGGCTGCACACCGGCGACGTCGGTCGGGTCGATGATGAGGGCTACTTCTACATCACCGACCGGATGAAGGACATCATCATCACGGCCGGCGGCAAGAACGTCACACCGAGCGAGTGGGAGAACGAGCTGAAGTTCTCGCCCTTTGTCACTGATGCGGTTGTCATCGGCGACAAGCGTTCCTACCTCACCGCACTGGTCATGATCGATCAGGAAAATGTGGAGAAGTTCGCCCAGGATCGAGATGTCCCGTTTACGAACTATGCGAGCCTGACCCGTGCCAAAGAGGTCCAGGACCTCATCTGGTCGGAGATCGAGACCGTCAACAAGAAATTTGCGCGGGTTGAGCAGGTCAAGAAGTTCAGGCTGCTCGAGACCCAGCTGACCGCAGAAGACGAAGAGCTGACACCCACCATGAAGCTCAAGCGAAATTTCGTGCAGAAGAAATATGCCGAGATGATCGAAAGCATGTACCGCGACTGACCCACAGGAGACCACGATGAACCTCACCCGCAAGACAGTCCTGACGATCGCGATGCTGGCAGCCACTGCCGGCATCGCATCTGCCCAACAAACACAGGGCATTACCAAAACCGAAATCCTGATCGGCTCGATCCAGGATCTGTCCGGGCCGATCGCAGGCCTTGGCAAACAGACACGCAATGGCATGAACCTGCGGATCGAGGAGATCAACGAGCAGGGCGGTGTCAACGGCCGCAAAGTCAAGCTTCTGATTGAAGACGGTGGCTACGATCCGCGCAAAGCGGTGCTGGCCGCGCAAAAGCTGGTCAACCAGGACAAGATCTTTGCAATGGTCGGTCACGTCGGTACGGCCATGAACAATGCCGCGATGCCGATCCAGTTCGAAAAGAACGTGATCAACTTCCTGCCGATCACTGCCGCTCGCGAGATGTATGAGCCTTTCCACCGGCTCAAGTTTTCTTTCGCAGCGACCTACTACGACCAGATGCGTGCCGGTCTGCCCGAGCTCTACAAACGCAAGAGTTACGCAGCACCTTGCATAATCTATCAGGACGATGAATTCGGCCTGGAAGTGGTGCGTGGTGCAGAAGAGTCGCTCAAGTCAATGGGCAAGGCCTTTACTGAAAAGACCACCTACAAGCGGGGAGCCACTGACTTTTCATCGCAGGTTGCTCGCATGAAGGCTGCCAATTGCGACATGGTGGTGCTTGGAACCATCCTGCGCGAGACCATCGGTACGATGGGAGAGGCCAAGAAGATCGGCTTTACGCCTGACTTCTTCGGGTCCAGCGCGGTCTATAACGACCTGGTTCACAAGCTTGGTGGGCCGGTGGTCAATGGTCTGTACGCCATGCACTCCCAGTTTCAGCCCTACATGGACGACCCGGACGACAAGATTCGGTTCTGGGCCACCAAGTACAAGACCAAGTTCAATGAAGACCCGACGATCTATTCGATCTACGGTTACTCCATCATCGATAACTTCATCGTCGGTGCCCGCAATGCCGGCCCCAATCTGACGACCGACACCTTCATCAAGGCCATGGAAAGCACCAAGTTCCCGGCCGACATGTTTGGCAGCGCGCCGCAGACCTTCTCGTCGACCTACCGACTGGGTAACGACCAGAGCCGCCTGTCGCAGATCCAGAACGGTCGCTGGGTAAAGGTCACCGACTACCTGCCGGTGCCCAAAGCAGCGAAGTAAGGCCTCTCAACGGGTACCCATTCGGGTGCCCGCCCTGAGCCAAAAGAATACGGCCAGCAATGCTGGCCGTATTCTTTTGGCAGACGCGGCCCAATGACCGCGACTGCCGTGTTCAACTCAGCGCTGACTCAGCGAGCGGCCAGCCCAATCGACCGGGCGATCACTTCTTTCATGATCTCGTTGGTGCCGCCATAAATACGCTGCACACGGGCATCAGCCCAGGCACGGGCGATCGGGTATTCCCACATGAACCCGTAGCCACCGTGCAGCTGCACACACTCATCGATCACTTTGCACTGCAGGTCGCTGCACCAGTACTTGGCCATCGATGCGGTTGCGGTGTCGAGTTTTCCTTCGAGCAGCAACTCGGTGCAGCGGTCAACAAACACTCGCGCGACCTGGACCTCGGTCTGCAACTCCGCAAGCTTGAAACGAGTGGTCTGGAAACTGGCGACCGTGGTTCCAAAAGCTTTGCGCTCCTTGGTGTAGTCCATGGTCCAGTCGATCGCAGCCTGGGCCGCTGCGATCCCGGAGATGGCGATCTGAAGCCGCTCCCAAGGCAACTCCTGCATCAGGTAGATGAAGCCCCGGTTCACATCGCCGAGCAGATTGGCCTTGGGCACTTTGACATTATCGAAAAAGAGCTCCGAGGTGTCTTGTGCTTTCATGCCGACCTTCTTGAGACGCTTCCCTTTCTCAAAGCCTGGCATACCGCGCTCGACCAGCAGCAAGCTGGTACCTTTGGCGCCGGCAGACGGGTCGGTCTTCGCAACCACGATGACGAGATCTGCATGCCAGCCGTTGGTGATGAAGGTCTTCGAGCCGTTCAGCACAAAGTGGTCACCGGCATCATGGGCCGTGCTGCGGATTCCCTGAAGGTCGGATCCTGCAGCCGGCTCGCTCATTGCGATCGCGCCGACAAT
>CAMCXH010000024.1 GCA_945883285.1 Bordetella parapertussis
CTCGGGATGCGCGTGGATATCGCGCCGGATCGCCTGGATTTCCGACTGCAGATCGAGGATTCCTTCTGCCAGCATCATGATGGGATTGCTCCGGATCAAAGGGCTTAGATTAACATCGGAGTCTGCCTCTCCAACCCTGTTTGCGACCGCTCTCATGCACTCCGACAACAACGATCCGACCGGCGATGTGATTGTCCGCGGCGCCTGCCCGCACGATTGTCCCGACACGTGCGCGCTCCAGATCACCGTGCGCCAGGGCAGGGCGATCAAGGTGGTCGGCGCCCCCGACCATCCGCCCACTCACGGGGCGCTTTGCACCAAGGTCTCGCGTTACCTCGAAAGAACCTACTCCCCTGATCGGCTCACCGTGCCGCTGCGCCGGGTTGGCTCGAAAGGCTCGGGGCAGTTCGAGCCGGCCACCTGGGACGAAGCACTCGATGCGATCGCCGGCCGTCTGACCGAAGTCGCCGCTCGCGACCCCGAGCGAATCCTGCCTTACAGCTACGCCGGCACGATGGGCATGGTGCAGGGCGAAGGGATGGCGATGCGATTCTTTCACCGGCTCGGGGCCTCCTTGCTCGACCGGACGATCTGTTCGTCGGCGGGCAAGGAAGGGCTGGCGTACACCTTGGGCGGGTCGGTCGGAATGGATGTCGAACAGTTTGCCAATGCAGGGCTCATCCTGATCTGGGGCTCCAACCCGATCACCTCGAGCGTCCATTTCTGGAGTCAGGCCCAGGAGGCGCGCCGCCGCGGCGCCCGGCTGATCGCGATCGACCCCTACCGCACCGCCACCGCCGAGCGATGCGACCAGCATATTGCCCTGCTGCCCGGCAGCGATGGGGCGCTGGCACTCGGCATCATCCAGCAACTGATCGAACAGGATCTGGTCGATCACGACTGGGTCGCCCGCCACACCCTCGGATTCGATGAACTCGCGGCTCGCGCCGCCGCCTGGACGCCCGATCGCGTGGCGCGCACCTGCGGCCTGACCGAGGCCGAGGTGATCGGGCTGGCGCGCGACTACGGCAGCATCACGCCGGCGGCGATCAGGCTCAACTACGGCATGCAACGCACCCGCGGCGGCGGCAATGCGGCCCGGCTGGTGGCCGGGCTGCCGGCGCTCATCGGTGCCTGGCGACACGCGGCAGGCGGCATGCTGCTGTCGTCGGGCGGCCATTTCGGAGTCGACAACCAGGCCTGGGTGCGCCCCGACCTGCTTGCCGGGCGCCGTCCGCGCACGATCAACATGTCGACCATCGGTGATGCGCTGGCCCAGGCCGATCCGCCGATCGAGGCCATGATCGTCTACAACGCCAATCCGGTCGCGGTCGCGCCCGACAGCGAGAAAGTCATCGCCGGCTTCAAGCGCGAAGACCTCTTTACCGTCGTGATCGAGCAGTTCATGACCGACACCGCCGACTATGCCGACTGGGTGCTGCCGGCCACGACGCAGCTTGAGCACTTCGATCTGCACAAGACCTACGGCCATCGCTGGTGGGTGGCCAATCAGCCCGCGATTGCGCCGCTCGGCCAGGCGCTGCCGAATACCGAGGTCTTCCGGCGGCTTGCTGTTCGCATGGGTTTTCAGGATGCCTGTCTGCAGGATTCGGATGAGGCGGTGGCGGCCAGCGCCCTGGCGCTCAATGATCCGCGTCTGCCTGCGGCGCTGGCGAGCGCTGCGGCCGAACATGGCGGCAGCGGACCGAAGGCTGCGCGCGCAGCCCTCGATGTGCTGGGTGAGCTGGGCTACGCCAAGGTGCAGGAGGCCGATGCACCGTTTGCCGATGGCGGCTTTCCGTCGCCCTCGGGCAAGGTTGAATTCGTCTCGGCGCGCCTCGCCGCGATGGGCATGGACCCTTTGCCCGACTACCTGCCTCCCTACGAGTCGGCGCAGTCTTCGCCCGAGCTCGCGGCACGATTTCCGCTTGCCATGATTTCACCTCCTGCAAGGCATTTCCTGAACTCGACCTTCGTCAATGTCGACAGTCTGCGGGCCGCCGAGCGCGAGCCGGGGGTCGATCTGCATCCTGACGATGCGGCAGCGCGAGGTCTGGCCGATGGCGCGATGGTGCGGGTCTTCAATGATCGGGGGTCATTCCTTGCCCGCTGCAAGGTCAGCGATCGGACCCGGCCCGGCGTGGCCGCCGCCTGGGGTATCTGGTGGCACAAGCGCACCCAGGGCGGACGCAACGTCAATGCGGTCACCGGTCAGGCGCTGAGCGATCTGGGGCGTGCGCCGACCTTCTACGATTGTCTTGTCGAGGTGGCACCGGCATGAAGCGGCGCATGCGCAGCAGCCGCGGCGGTCTGCGGCTGGCCGCCGCGGCCGGGCTTTTGCTGCTGGCGCAGGCCATCGGCGGCTGCTCGAGTCTGCAGGACGGTCCGGGCTATTACCTGCAATCGATGTTCGGCCATCTCGACATGATCAGCAGGGCCAAGCCGGTCGACAAGGTGATTGCCGATGATTCGACCGATCCGGCGCTGCGCAAGCGCCTCGAGCAGGCGCGTGCGATGCGCGTCTTTGCAAGCCAGTCGCTGGGGCTGCCTGATAACGCCAGCTACACGCGGTATGCCGATCTGCAACGGCCCTATGCTTTGTGGAATGTGTTTGCCGCGCCCGAGCTGTCGTTGAATCTGCAGCAGTGGTGCTTTCCGGTGGCCGGTTGCGTCAGCTACCGCGGCTACTACGACCGCACTGACGCCGAGCGTTTTGCCAAGGCACTCGATCAGCAGCGCCTCGAAGTCAGTGTCGGCGGCGTTCCGGCCTACTCGACGCTCGGCTGGTTCGACGACCCGTTGCTGTCGACCTTCGTGCAATACCCGGAGGGCGAACTGGCTCGGCTGATCTTCCACGAGCTCGCGCATCAGGTGGTTTATGTGCCGGGCGACACCACGTTCAACGAATCCTTTGCCTCGGCGGTCGAGGAAATCGGCGTTGAAAAATGGTTCGCCCAGCGTAACGATCCGGCGGCAGCACTCGCTTTTCGGCAATACGACGAGCGACGCCGCAAATTCCTCGATCTGCTGATCCGCCACAAAACCTCGCTGGCCGCGGTCTATTCGCGGCCGGTGTCGGATGAGGACAAGCGTCTGGGCAAGCAGCTGGTTTTTGATTCCTTGCGTGCCGATTACCAGCAGCTCAAGGACTCCTGGGGCGGCAATACCGCTTATGACCGCTGGTTTTCGCAGCCGGTCAACAATGCCCGGCTGGCCGCGGTGGGCGCCTACAGCGATCTGGTCCCGGCGTTTCGGGTGATGTTTGACCAGTCGAATGGCGATTTCACCCAGTTCTATGCCAGCGTCCGGCAACTGGCCGCGCTCGACAAGCCGCTTCGCGATGCCCGCCTTGCCTCGATGGTGCCGCCGAGTCTGATCGCACAGACCGACCCGAACCGGCAAGTCGGGCGACAATAGGGCCGCAGTCGCCGGTCGGCTGGCCGGCGATCACTTTCGGGATCTTGATGGCACGGGGTTTGCATCGGCCCGGCTGGACGCTGCGACTGGCGAGTTGCCACAAGCGCTGCGCGTCCGCTGCAGGTCCGCTGCAGGTCATGAGGGAGCTGTACCCGTGTCGATCCATGTTGCCTTGAATCATCTGAGCCGCTACACCTATGACCGGCCGGTCGCACTCGGCCCGCAGGTGATCCGGCTGCGGCCGGCGCCGCATTCGCGAAGTCGGGTGCTGTCGTATTCGATGCGCATCACGCCCCCCGAGCACTTCCTCAACTGGCAGCAGGATCCGCAGTCGAACTGGCTCGCCAGGGCGGTGTTCCCGGAGCGCATCACCGAACTCGCGATCGAAGTCGACTTCGTCGCCGAGATGGCGGTCTTCAACCCCTTCGACTTCTTTCTCGAGCCGCACGCCGAGAATTTCCCGTTCAGCTACGACTCGGCCGAGCGCGACGAACTCGCCCCTTACCTGGTGCGCCTGCCGGTCACGCCGCGCGTCGAACAATGGCTGGGCGAGGTGTCGGGCGAGTCGATGCGAACCGTCGATTTTCTCGTTGGCCTGAACCAGCGGCTGCAAAACGACATCAGCTACCTGATCCGCATGGAGCCCGGCGTGCAGACGCCCGAGCAGACCCTCGAGCTGCGCTCGGGGTCCTGCCGCGATTCGGCCTGGCTGCTGGTGCAGCTGCTGCGAGGCCTGGGCCTTGCGGCCCGCTTCGTCTCGGGCTACCTGATCCAGCTGGTGCCCGATGTGAAGTCGCTCGACGGGCCGCAGGGCGCCACGCACGATTTCACCGACCTGCATGCCTGGTGCGAGGTCTATCTGCCGGGCGCGGGCTGGGTCGGTCTGGATCCGACCTCGGGCCTGATGGCCGGCGAGGGCCATATCCCGGTGGCCTGTACGCCTGATCCGGCCTCGGCGGCGCCGCTGACCGGGCTGGTCGAGCCGGCCAACTGCGAATTCGTCCATTCGATGTCGATCAAGCGGGTTTTTGAGGCACCGCGGGTCACCAAACCCTACGATGCGCTGCAGTGGCAGGCGATCGATGCATTGGGTCGTCAGGTCGATGCCGACCTGGTCGCAGGCGACGTGCGCCTGACTCAGGGCGGCGAGCCGACCTTCGTGTCGATCGACGACCGCGACGGCGCCGAGTGGAATACCGAGGCGCTTGGGCCCAACAAGCGCCGGCTGTCCGCCGAACTGCTGCAGCGCCTGCGTGCGAATCAGGGCAACCAGGGCCTGCTCCATTACGGTCAGGGCAAGTGGTATCCCGGCGAGCAACTGCCGCGCTGGTCGCTCAACTGGTTCTGGCGGCGCGACGGTGAGCCGATCGTGCGCGATCTGTCGGTGCTCGCCACCGAGGTCGACGATCATCCGCGCTTGTCTGACCTGATGTCGGGCGTGGTGCCGAGCCCTGTCTCGACCATCGCCCAGGCCCGCGAACTCGTGCTGAGTGTCGCGACCCGACTGGGCGTCGATCCGCAGAGGGCCTTCGAGGCCTATGAGGACCCGGTGCATTTCGTTCACCGCGAGCAGCAGTTGCCGGTCAATGTCGATGTGCTCGATGCTAGGCTTGACGATCCGATGGAGCGCGAGCGTCTGCATCGGGTGTTTGCGCACGGGCTGGGTGAGCCGGTCGGCTGGATTTTGCCGATCCAGCCCGATCCGCGCCCGAATCCGCCCCTGCCCGAGCCCGGCAGCGTCAGGCAGCCGACCCAGTTGTGGCAGGCCAGCGCCTGGCCTTTGCGCATGAACAAGTGTTTTCTGGCGCCGGGCGATTCGGCGATCGGCTATCGGCTGCCGCTGGCCTCGCTGCCCTGGGTGGCCGAAACCGACTACCCCTGGATTCACGCGGCCGATCCGAACCAGCCGGCTGCGCCGCTCGCGCCGCATCAGTCCCAGCTTGGTGCGGCCTGGGATCCGCGCCAGGCCTCGGTCGCCCAGCCGGGCGCGCCCCGCGGCGTTCAGGCGATCGCGCGCCGTGCCGAACCAGCTGCCCGTGTCGTTCAGCAGATCGGGCGCGATGCCAGCGATGGCCAGGGCAGCGCCGCCGGCGGCTCCTATTCAGGCCTTGCCCGGACCGCGTTGTGCATCGAGCCCAGAGACGGCCGTCTCTATGTCTTCATGCCGCCGGCCGCGACCCTCGATCAATACCTGCAACTGGTTGCCGCGGTCGAGTCGGCCGCCAGCGAATCCGGGCTGCAGGTGATCTTCGAAGGCTATGAGCCGCCCCGCGATGCCCGATTGGCCGTCCTGCGCATTACCCCCGACCCCGGCGTGATCGAAGTCAATGTCCATCCGAGCGCGAGCTGGGATGAGCTGGTGAGCCGCACGACCGAGCTCTACCAGGCCGCCCACCTGACCCGCCTTTCCACCGAGAAGTTCATGCTCGATGGCCGCCATGTCGGCACCGGCGGCGGCAACCATGTGGTGCTCGGTGGCGCCACGCCCGCTGACTCGCCCTTCCTGCGTCGCCCCGACCTGCTGCCCAGCCTGATCGCCTGGTGGCTGGCGCACCCATCCTTGTCGTATCTGTTTTCGGGTTTGTTCATCGGCCCGACCAGCCAGGCGCCGCGCATCGACGAGGCCCGGCTCGACTCGGTGCGCGAACTCGAGATCGCCTTTGGCGAGCTCGCCCGTCTGCAGGCGCAGGGCACCGATGCCTGCCCTCCCTGGCTGGTTGACCGGCTGCTGCGCAACCTGCTGGTCGATGTCACCGGCAACACCCATCGCGCCGAGTTCTGCATCGACAAGCTCTATTCGCCCGACTCCTCCAGCGGGCGTCTTGGGCTGCTCGAGATGCGCGGCTTCGAGATGCCACCGCACGCCCAGATGAGCCTGCTGCAGCAGTTGCTGATACGCGCGCTGATTGCCCGATTCTGGCGTGATCCGCTGGTGCCTGCCCGGCTGCCGCGCTGGGGCACCGCGCTGCACGACCGCTTCATGCTGCCTTCGGTGTTGCGCGAAGATCTGCGCGATGTGCTCGACGATCTGCGCGCGGCCGGCTACGACTTCCAGCTCGACTGGTTCGCGCCGCACTTCGAGTTCCGCTTCCCCAAGCTGGGTGATTTCGAGGCCGGTGGCGTCCAGGTCGATCTGCGCATGGCGCTCGAACCCTGGCCGGTGATGGGCGAGGAGGGCGCCGCCGGCGGCACGGTGCGCTTCGTCGATTCGTCGATCGAGCGCATCGAGGTGTCGGCGCGCGGTCTGGTTGCCGGGCGCCATGCGCTGGTGGTCAATGGGCATACCCTGCCGCTGCAAGCGGTGGGTGGCGAGGGCGCCCAGCTGGGGGCGGTCCGCTATCGTGCCTGGCAGCCGACGTCCTGCCTGCATCCCACAATTGGCGTGCATGCGCCGCTCACGGTCGATCTGGTCGATACCTGGAACGGTCGCTCGATCGGCGGCTGTCAGTACCATGTCTCGCATCCGGGCGGGCGCAGCCATGAAACCTTTCCGGTCAACGATTACGAGGCGCAAGCCCGTCGGCTGGCGCGTTTCTTCCGAATGGGCCACACCCCGGGCGCCATGAAGGTCGAGCCGGCACGCATCGACCCCGAATCGCCCTTCACACTGGACCTGCGGCGTGCGTGATCTGCTCGCCGACTATGCGCGCACCTCGGTGCGCTTCGACGAGATGCTCGATGCCGGCGATCAGCCGCGTGCGCACTGGGCGGCACTGATCGACCTGCTCGCTCACGCCGAGCCCGAGCGGGTTCGCGAGCGCACCGCGAGCATCGAGCGCGAGATCCGCGACAGCGGCCTGACCTACAACATTTACGCCGACCCCGAAGGCCAGACGCGGCCCTGGTCGCTCGATGGTCTGCCGATGATCATCCCGGCCCACGAATGGGCGCAGATCGAAGCCGGTGTCGCGCAGCGTGCCCGCCTGATGAACGCGTTGCTCGCCGATTTTTACGGGCCACAGACCCTGCTGGCCGACGGCAGCATTCCGCCGGCGCTGGTGCTGGGCCATGGCGCTTTTCAACGCGCTGCACGCGGCGCCGAGTTGCCGGGCGGCGTGGCGCTGTTTTCCTACGCGGTCGACCTCGCCCGTGCGCCCAATGGCCAGTGGTGGGCGATTGCCGATCGCACCCAGGCGCCGTCGGGTGCCGGCTATTCGGTCGAAAACCGGCTGATCGTCTCGCGCATCTTTCCGCGTCTGTTTCGAGACCTGCATACCCAGCGGATCGCCGGTTTTTTCGCGACCCTGCGCGATTCACTGCGGCGTCTGGCGCCGCAGGGCGACGGCGCCCACCTGAGCGTGCTGCTCACCCCGGGCCCCTATAACGAGACCTATTCCGAGCACTCGCTGCTGTCGCGCTATCTCGGCTTTACGCTGGTCGAAGGCCATGACCTGCTGGTGCGCAACGGCAAGGTCTGGCTCAAGACCGTCGACGGCCTGCGCCGTGTGCATGCCATCTTGCGTCGTCAGGACGACGACTTCTGCGATCCGCTCGAGTTGCGCTCCGATTCGGCGTTAGGTGTGGCCGGGCTGGTCGATTGCGCGCGCCGCGGTACGGTCTTCATTGCCAATGCCATCGGTTCGGGTGTGCTCGAGTCGGGCGTCCTGATGGGTTTTTTGCCGGGATTGTGCGAGCGCCTGCTTGGCGAGCCGCTGCAGATGCCCTCGATAGCCACCTGGTGGCTCGGCGAACCGGCGGCGCTGGCCGACGCGCTGCCGCGCATGCACGAGCTGGTGTTCAAGCCGGTCGATCGACGCGATGAGTCGTCGCCGATTTTCGGTGCCGATCTCGATGCTGCGCGGGCTCGGGCGCTGGCCGAGACCCTGCGGCGCAGTCCGGCCGACTGGTTCGCCCAGGAGCTGGTTCAGCTCGCGCAGGCGCCGGTCAATGATCCGGCTCATCCCGGCCAGTTGGCGGCGCGCTCGGTCGGATTGCGAGTCTTTGCGGTCGCCTCGCGCGACGGCTACATGGTGATGCCGGGTGGCCTCACCCGAGTTTCTGCCGATCAGGACGCCCGCATCATCACCATGCAGCGCGGTGGCGCCTCGAAAGACACCTGGGTGCTGTCGCCCGCGCCGGTCAATGCCTCGCTCACCCTGCTGCACTCGACCATCAGTGCGACCGATCTGGTCCGATCCAACCTCAGCACCCTGTCGTCGCGGGCGGCCGAAAACCTTTTCTGGTTCGGACGCTATTCCGAGCGCGCCGAGGATTCGGCAAGGCTGCTGCGCGTGGCACTGCCGCGCCTGCTGGTCGACGACGACGATCGCACCGCGCAGGCGCCGCTGCTGGCCTTTGCCCGGATGCTCGGCCTCATCGGCCAGGCCGATGCCAGCGAATCGACACTGCTCGAGGCGGTCTTCGATGCCGAGCGTCTCGGTGCGCTGCCGGGCAGTCTGCAGCAGGTCCAGCGCCTGGCATTCAGTCTGCGCGAGCGCCTGTCGACCGATCACTGGCGCACCATCAATCGCTTGCTGCTCGATCCGGGTTTCGACGGTTTTCGCGATCTGCCGCAGGCAATCGCGCTCCTCGACCGCACAGTGAGCGCCCTGGTGACACTCTCCGGCTTTACCCTTGATGGCATGACCCGCGATACCGGCTGGCGATTCCTGTCGCTTGGCCGGCGCATCGAGCGGCTGCGGGCAGTCTGCGGCGCGCTCTCGACCGCGGTGCGCGAGGGCCGTTCAGCCGGGCTCGACTGGCTGCTCGATTTCTGCGATTCCACCATCACCTATCGCTCGCGCTACATGGGCCAACCCGAATGGCTGCCGGTGCTCGACCTGCTGATTCGTGATGACACCAATCCGCGCTCGGTGCTGTTCCAGCTCAAGCGGCTCGATCAGGTCATTGTCCACATCGATCGCGCCATCGGCGGCGCGGCGCTCGATTTTCTGCCCGACGCACTCGCCAATCTCGGTCGCTATGCCGACCCGGCGGCGCTTGAGCCCGATGCCGCGCTGGCAGACTGGCTCGACAGTGTTTCAATCGGCGCCGCGACGCTGTCCGAGCGCCTTTCGATGCGGTTTTTCACGCCGGCGCAAACCAGTAACATCGCGACCTTCGCTGCCTGAGGCAGGGTATCCGCCACGGCCAGCCTGCGAAAAGCGACTCCCCCGTTCATGAACCATCCACCGCCGTCGCTACCCTGCCGCACGCCCCCGCCAGATCGTGCCGTTGATGAGCGAACCCCGCGCCGGATCGAGGTCGTTCACCAGACGCGCTATCACTACGAACTGGCGGTCGCGCAGTCGTGGCAACTGGCGCATCTTCGCCCGCGTAACAGTGGCGGCCAGCGCCTGCTCAGCCATGGCCTCGAGATCACACCGAGCCCCGAATGGGTTGATGAGCGTGCCGACTATTTCGGCAACCCGGTGACCGTGTTTGCGATTCACTCGCCGCACGAGGGCCTCGATGTGATCGCCCGATCGCAACTTGACGTCGCGCCGGCGCCGCCCGACTCCCCTGCGGTCATGCAGCCATGGCGAACCGCTGTGCTGCCGCCGGATGCCCGCACCGCCTATGACATTGCGCAGTTTCTTGTACCGAGTCCGCAGGTGCCGCGCTCGAGGCGCGCGAGCCTGTATGCCGCCCGCAGCTTTCGAACGGATACACCCTTCCTCGTGGCCTTGCAGGACTTCGCCGCCCGTATCCATCGCGATTTCGCCTTCGATGCCAGCGCGACCACGGTCACCACGCCGCTGGCCGAGGTCTTCGAGCAACGCCGTGGTGTGTGCCAGGATTTCGCCCAGCTCATGATTGCCGGCTTGCGTGGAATCGGCGTGCCGGCTCGCTATGTCTCCGGCTACATCCTGACCAACCCGCCGCCCGGCAAGCCGCGACTGATCGGCGCCGATGCCTCGCATGCCTGGGTGTCGGCATGGTGTGCCGGTCAGGGCTGGATCGATATTGATCCGACCAATGCCCGACGCGTCGATCAGGACTTTGTGAGGCTTGGCTGGGGCAGGGATTTTTCAGATGTCACACCGCTGCGCGGCGTCATCCTGGGCGGTGGCGAGCAGGAACTCGAAGCCCGCGTGACAGTGTCGCCGCTGGCGGTTTAGCGGGCGCATTACGCTGTCCGAGCAGACCGAAACAGTCTGCCAAAAAAAAGCGCCGGGTTACCCCGGCGCTCAGTCTGACAGATGCAATGCGGGTCATCAGACCCGCGCTTGATCAGAACAGGTGACGGAAGCCCAGTGCAACGTTCTGGGGCTTGAGTCGATCGGTACCGCTGACCTGCAGGTTCGAGAAGTCCGACATGCCGCCGGCGACGTACATGAAAGTACGCTTCGACAGCGGGTATTCGTAGGTCAGACCAAACGAGAAGGTTCCATCGCCGTTGATCGGACGACCGGCAAATTGCGACTTGAAGTCGTGAGTGTCGGTCAGGTAGCCGTTGAAGATCACCTTACCGGTACCGACCATGGCGAAGGCGCTCATCAGGATGGTGTTGACGTTCGCCTTGTTGGTGCTGTTGTTGCCGCCCAACAGAACAGACTGGAACTGCTGGAGGTTAACTTGGGTGTAGCCCGCGCTGACACCGAAGCTCTGCCATTTGTACGATGCAGTGATCGCAGCAACGCTCTGACCAACCGTCGGAATGCCACCAACCACCGAGTTGCCGTTGGTTGCAGTCGCCTTGCTGGCAATGTTGTGGTAGCCGCCGCCGATGTACAGGCCGCCAAGCTGCCAGCCGGCTGCAATACCGTAAACGTCACCGGTACCGACGGTGTTCGTGCCGGTAGGACCGCTGGTGCCCGCGCCAAGGTTCTCACCGAAGGCATAAGTCGCGTAGACAGTCAAACCGCCGAAGGTGGGCGACTTGTAGGAGATCGAGTTATCGAGGCGAACCGGACCTTGCGGGAGAAGCGTGGCAATCGACGCGCCGGTCGGTGCCGCCCAGTTGTTGTAGTACCGATACTCGGAGAAGTCAGCAGGGTACAGCGCCCAGAAAATCGGGGTGTACTGACGGCCGGCGGTCACTTGGCCCCAGCCCGACGAAAGACCGACAAAAGCCTGGCGATTCCAGAACTTGTTGTTGGAGGTGTCGCCTCTACCCGTCGATGTAGAACCCGCGGTGTCGCCGTCGCCAATGTCGAAGCCATGCTCGAGCGTGAAGATGGCTCTCATGCCGCCGCCGAGATCTTCCGAGCCGCGAATGCCGAAGCGCGAACCCATGCCGATGCCGCTGCCAAGCGAGAAACCAGACGAGCCGGCGGTCTTGGTCACGGTGCCAGGCACAGTTGCTGTGGAATTCACGATGGTATAGGTGCTGTTGGCGTCGTCGTTGCCCCAGTTGAGCGACACGTCAGCAACGCCGTACATCGTGAGCGACGACTGGGCTTGCGCAAAACCGGGCAGCGCGGCTGCGACTGCAATTGCGAGAAGCGATTTTTTCATTGGTCAATCTCCTAGGTGTCTAAATTCCAAAGTCGTCCGGAAAGGCCCGGAACCGCAACTCCCCGAAATCGAATTCGGCTGGAAGCTGACAGTATTCTGCTGACAAATCCCGAGCGAGCAAAGGAAAAGGCTGGGCGCGGAGGTGTCATTTCACCTAGGTTGTCGTGTGTGCGCAACACTACCCGGGTCTGGCTGGCGGTTTGGCCTTCCGCTCCGGTGGGTCTGTCGTGGCGGGCTTGAAGCCGCCGGTGATGTCGACCGAGGGTCGCCGCAGCGTTCAGGCAGGGCTGGTGAACGAGTCGTTCTGCGGCTGCTGTGTGGGAGCGTCGAGCACTGGCCATTCGATCGGCGCAACGGGGCTCGCGTAACATTAGCGGGATGAATCCACGTCTGCTTCACGTATCAGCGTCGCGCCGCCTGTCCCGACAAGACCGTTTGCTGGCAAGCGTCGGCCGCGCGCTGAGCGCGGTTTCGGCCGCTCCCGCCGGAGGGCGCCCTCGGCCTCTGGCTGAGGTCGGCGATCGCGCACCGGTCGCGCTTAGCGAGGCCGAGCGGCGCGAGTCCGGCGCGCTCATGCGTGTCAATCATGTCGGCGAGGTCTGCGCTCAAGCCTTATATGAAGGTCAGGCGGCCACCAGTGCTGATCCGAGCCTGCAGGCGTTTTTCAAGGAAGCGGCAGCAGAAGAGGGGGATCACCTCGCCTGGACCCGCCAGCGGCTGACCGAGCTTGGCGCGAGGCCCTCGCTGCTCAACCCGGTCTGGTACGGCGGCTCGTTGTTGCTTGGAGCAGTGGCGGGGCGTTTCGGCGATCGTTATTCGCTCGGTTTCATGGTCGAGACCGAGCGTCAGGTCGAGCGCCATCTCGCGGACCACCTTGAGCGCCTGCCGGTGGCCGATGTCGGTTCGCGGGCAATCGTCGAGCATATGCGTCGTGACGAGGGCGGGCATGCCGATCAAGCCCAGGCGCTGGGCGCCGCGCCCATGCCGGCGCCGGTGCGCGCGGTGATGCGCCTGGCGGCTCGGGTCATGACGGCTACCGCTCATCGAATCTGACGACTCGCGGCCGGGCTTCGACCTCAGTCTTCGACGATCGTCCAGTCGATTGTGATCTCGGCGGTCGTGGCCAGCATGGCAGTCGCGGAACAATACTTGTCGTGAGACAGCTTGATGGCCCGCTCGACCACGTTCGGTTTGAGACCACGGCCCCTGACGGTGAAGCGAAATCCGATCCGGGTGAAGACCTTGGGGTCGGCGTCTGCGCGATCGGCGGTGAGCGCCACTTCGCACCCACGCACATCCTGCCCGCTCTTGCGAAGGATCAGCACCACGTCATAGGCAGTGCAGCCGCCGGTGCCAAGCAGCACCATCTCCATCGGGCGCGGGCCGAGGTTGCGGCCGCCGCCTTCGGGCGCGCCGTCCATGACCACTGCGTGGCCGCTGCCGGTTTCGGCAACGAACGACATGGTGTCGGGGCCGGTCCATCTGACCAGTGTTTCCATGCTGTTGTCCTTTGATAACTGATACGAGCTGATGTTGTTTGAGCTGGCGCTCAGATTCTTTGACGCAAGAAGGCTAACTTGGTTATGATAGAGGGCTTAGCAGAACTCGTCAGACCATGAAAACGTTCTCCGCAAAACCGCATGAAGTCCGCCGCGACTGGTTTGTCGTCGACGCCTCCGACAAGGTGCTTGGCCGTCTCGCTGCGGAAATCGCCGCCCGACTGCGTGGCAAGCACAAGCCCGAATTCACGCCGCATGTTGACACCGGCGACTTCATCGTCGTCGTCAACGCTGCCAAAATTCGGGTGACCGGCGACAAAGCGACCGACAAGAAGTATTACCGGCACTCAGGTTATCCGGGCGGTATTTCCGAAACCACTTTCGGCAAGATGCAGTCCCGCTTTCCGGGCCGAGCCCTCGAAAAGGCGGTCAAGGGCATGTTGCCCAAAGGGCCGCTTGGCTACGCCATGATCAAGAAGCTCAAGGTGTATGCCGAGGGCACGCATCCGCACACTGCCCAGCAGCCCAAGCTGCTGGAAGTCTGACCTTAATGCTCACCAGGACGCACTATGATCGGTGAATACAATTACGGCACGGGCCGCCGCAAAACATCGGTGGCTCGTGTTTTCATCAAGAAGGGCAAGGGCGACATCGTCGTCAACGGCAAGCCCCTCGACCAGTACTTCGCCCGCGAAACTGGCCGGATGGTGGCACGTCAGCCTCTTGAAGTCGCCAACCTGGTCGGTGAATTCGATATCCGCGTCAATGTGAACGGCGGCGGTGAGTCGGGTCAGGCCGGTGCAGTCCGCCACGGCATCACCCGTGCACTGATCGACTTCGACGCCACGCTCAAGCCCGCCCTGTCCAGCGCCGGTCTGGTAACGCGCGATGCCCGTGAGGTCGAGCGCAAGAAAGTCGGTCTGCGCAAGGCGCGCCGGCGCAAGCAGTTCTCCAAGCGCTGATCAGCCGCTTGTCAATCCCGGCGACCCTGCGCACTGCGCGGGTATCGCCGGGCCGGCTACACTCTTTTCGTCAGGAGAATCCACGATGAATGCTGTTGCCGAAATGCCCGTCCCCCTGGTCTTTACCGACAGTGCCGCCGACAAGGTTCGGCAGCTGATCGAAGAAGAAGGCAATGCCGATCTCAAACTGCGTGTATTCGTGCAGGGCGGCGGCTGCTCGGGTTTCCAGTACGGTTTTACTTTCGATGAAGAAACCAACGAAGACGACACCGTCATGCAGAAAAACGGTGTTTCTTTGCTGATCGATGCAATGAGCTACCAATATCTGGTGGGTGCAGAGATCGACTACAAAGACGGTCTCGAGGGCGCTCAGTTTGTGATCAAGAATCCCAATGCCACCTCAACCTGCGGCTGCGGGTCGTCTTTCTCAGCCTGATCAGGCCTTGCCCGGCGGCGCCGGGTAAACCGTCCCAAGTACTCTCGGTCCGCGAGCCCCGGTAACTGCCGGAAGGTTCCCGGGCCGATTCAATATCCGCTGCCGGGCAAGCCAGGCAAAGGCCAATGCCTCGACTGCAAGCGGATCGATGCCGATCGCGGCAGTTGAGGCGACTCTGATTGGCGCGGCGACCTGTGCAAGCCGCCGCATCAGGTAGGTATTCAGCGCGCCGCCGCCGCAGACCCTGATTTCGCCTGCACCGAACTCCCGGCATGACCGCCCGATCGTCAGTGCGGTCAGTTCGGCAAGGGTTGCCTGAACATCACGCGGTGTGGGGTTGGCTGCATCCTTCGACCGGCTGATGGCAAGCTGGCGATCGAGCCAGCCCGGCGTGAAGAGGTCCCGCCCGGTGCTCTTGGGGGGCGGCAGTTCGAAATATGGCTCCGCCAGCATCGCATCGAGCAAGGCGAGGTCGACCTTGCCGCCAGCCGCCCAGTCGCCGTCCCGATCAAAAGGATCGCCCAGATGGCGTTCGCACCAGGCGTCCATCAGCAGGTTTCCAGGGCCGGTATCAAAGCCGGTGACCGTAGCCCCGCCGACCGGCAGCAGGCTGACATTCGCAATCCCGCCGATGTTCACCACCGCACGGCGCATGTCGGTCGACCCGAAAGCCAGCGCATGAAAGGCCGGTACCAATGGCGCGCCCTGGCCGCCGGCGGCCACATCGCCACTTCGAAAGTCGACGACCGACTGGCATCCGGTCATTTCGGCAAGGCGCGCTCCATCGATCAGCTGAACGGTATAGCCCAGTTCGGGACGGTGTCGGACGGTCTGTCCGTGAGCACCGATTGCAGTAATCTGCACCGGGCCGCCTTGTTTGCTTACCGATTGTTTGCTTCCCGATTGTTTGCTTCCCGTCTGGTCGGCTCCGAGCGTTGAGATGAGCTCAAGGCTCACGGCAGCATAGAGGCCGGTCAGTGCAACAGCGGCCAGTGAGGCACGCGCCAGCTCGTCGGGCCCGGGCTGTTGAAGCTCGAGCAGGGTTCGCCGCAGCGCAACGGGCATTACCCGCGAGGCAAAGGCCAGGATCGTGAAAGAGGCGTTCGGGGCGTCAGACTCGAATTCGGCAAGCACCCCGTCGACGGCGTCGACGCTGGTGCCTGACATCAGCCCGATGAACCGCATCGGGGCGATCGACTGCTATTCGAAGCGTGCGGCGAGTTGGGAGTCGAGCAGACCGAAACGACTCCGGAATTGTGCCGCGACAGTTGAAAACCTGGCCTTCTCCTCACCCTGGAGCGAGCGGACCGTTGACTGCGAGATGGCAGCCATCGGATCGACATGCTCGCCGTCGATGTGGAACTCGAAGTGCAGATGAGGGCCGGTCGACCAGCCGGTTGTGCCAACACTGCCAATCACATCGCCCTGAAGCACGCGGCTGCCTTGCTCGAGCCCCTGAGTGAAATCATTCAGGTGAGCGTAGAGGGTTTGATAGCGAGTGTTGTGCTGGACGATGATGACGTTGCCGTAACCGCTCTGGCGCCCGATGAACTTGATCGTGCCGTCGGCGGTGGTACGAACCTTGGTGCCGATCGGGGCCTGCATGTCGACGCCCTTGTGGGCCCGCCAGTCACGGAAGATAGGATGCAGGCGTGCCTCGGTGAAATTGGAGCTGACGCGAGTGAACTCGAGCGGCGACGCCAGGAACGTGCGCGACAGGCTGCGACCATCGAAAGTGTAGTAGTCGCCGTTGCCATTGCCGCGATCGAACCAGACTGCTTCGAGCTTGCGTTGACCACCGCGAAACTGGACTGCGAGGATTCGCTCGACGGTTGCCGGCTCGAGGCTGCCTGCTTCACGGACGGTCTGGTAGACCACCCGCAGTCGATCGCCACGTCGTACGTCTTTGCGAAGGTCGACTTCTGTACCAAAAATGTCGCCCATCCGGGTGACCAGCGAATCGGGGATGTCGGCGGCTTCGAGTGCCTCGGCTAGTGATCGACGCACTTCGGCGCTGCGGATTTCAACCGAGCGCTCAAGCAGCAGCGGCTCTTCGACCGCTTCGAGCTTGCCGTCTGTTCGGCGGATGACCAGGCGCTTGGCCTGGTCGAGCGAACCCTCGGAATCGAGCCGGTAGTTCAGGGACTCGACCGAGCGATCGGCCAACAGCGTTGCCGAGACGGTTCGACCGGGGCGCAGTTCGAGCAGGCCGCGAGCCGTGCGATCGCGACGCACAAACGCCGCAATTTCGTCGTCATTGATGCCCATGCGAGCCAGCAGTGACGCGAGTGTCTCGCCACGACGGATTTTTTCGTGCTGCAAAAACGAAGTGTCGGTGCTGGCCGCGCTGACCGTGCTGAACACGAGCGGCTCGCTCATCAGCCTTTGCTCGGGGACGGCAGAATCGGCCAGTGGCGCAACACCAAAAGCAGTCACCGCAGCGAACGTGCAGATGCCGCCGATGGCGAGAAGGACTGTTTTGACGTTGAACTGTGGCATCGGTGGCGAAAGGCTGTGATCCTGATTCGAACTGGAAAAATCACCGGCAAAAACAGCGCAAGCAAGGCTGTCGATTGCCTTAGGCTAATATCAAAGGCTTGGCGTTTGAATCGCGCAGCCATTTGCTGAAGCGATCCGGACCGAAGTGAACCCCGAAGTGAACCCAAGGGGCTGCAGGCACCCGACCGCTGCAGCAACGGCCTGAGGGTGAACTTCGCCTTCAGGCGCGATGGTAACAGAGAACAGTCCCGCTCGATCCTCTTGCCCAGTATCGCTCATGACCGAATCCAGCTCCCTGTCTTCACCCACCGAACCGCCGGTGAGCGCTTCCGCCCGTCGGGCGCTCGACATCGCCAAGCGCGGCTGCGACGAGCTGCTGGTCGAGCAGGACTTCCTGCGCAAGATCATTCGCTCGGAGGCAAGCGGTCAGCCGCTGCGGATCAAGCTGGGTCTGGACCCGACCGCCCCCGATCTGCACCTCGGTCATACCGTCGTTCTCAACAAGATGCGTCAGCTCCAGGATCTGGGTCATACCGTCATCTTTCTGATCGGCGACTTCACCGCCATGATCGGCGATCCGTCCGGGCGCAACATCACTCGCCCGCCGCTCACCCGCGAGCAGATCGAAGCCAACGCGCAGACCTACTTTCAGCAGGCCAGTCTGGTGCTCGATGCGGCACGCACCGAGATCCGGTACAACGCCGAGTGGAGCGATCCTCTGGGCGCGCGCGGCATGATCCAGCTGGCCTCGCGCTACACCCTGGCCCGGATGCTCGAGCGTGACGACTTCACCCGCCGCTATCGCGGTGGCATACCGATCTCGGTACATGAGCTGCTCTATCCCTTGATGCAGGGCTATGACTCGGTTGCGCTGAAGTCCGACCTCGAGCTCGGCGGCACCGATCAGAAATTCAATCTGCTGGTCGGCCGTGAACTGCAAAAGGAGTACGGGCAGGAGCCGCAGTGCATTTTGACCATGCCGCTGCTTGAGGGTCTGGACGGTGTCGAGAAGATGTCGAAGTCGAAGAACAACTACATCGGGATCACCGATATCCCCGATCAGATGTTCGGCAAGATCATGTCGATCTCCGATGATCTTATGTGGAAATATTACGAACTTCTGTCATCGTCGACGATCGAGCAAATTGCCGCCCTGCGTGCCGACTGCGCGGCAGGGCTCAATCCGCGCGATGCCAAAGTCAGGCTGGCCGCCGAAATGGTCACTCGCTTTCATGGCGCGGCTGCAGCCGATGTCGCGCGTGCCGGTTTCGAGGCGAGATTTTCGCGAGGCGCACTTCCTGATGATCTGCAGGAAGTGCAGGTGGCCGGCGCGCCGATCGCGATCGCGCAGTTGCTCAAGCAAGCCGGCCTGGCGGCTTCGGGCAGCGAGGCGCTGCGAAATATCGAGCAGGGCGGGGTGCGAATTGACGGCGATCGGGTGACTGACAAGGGGCTCAGGCTGGATGCTGGCAGCTATGTCGTTCAGGTCGGCAAGCGCCGTGCGGCCCGGGTGACCGTCGTCTGAGCGGCGACGAATGATCGCGCTGCTGCAGCGGGCCGCCCGCGCCCATGTCGTGGTCGACGGGCAAACCGTGGGCGAGATCGGCGCCGGTTTGCTGGTGCTGCTGTGCGCCGAGCGCGGTGACACGACGCGTCAGGGCGAGACACTGCTGGCTCGAATGCTGGCCTATCGGATGTTTTCGGATGATGCCGGCCGCATGAACCGCTCGCTCGCTGACACTGGCGGTGGACTGCTGCTGGTGCCGCAGTTCACGCTTGCGGCAGACACCCGCAGCGGTTTGCGACCAAGCTTTACGCCGGCTGCCCCGCCTGACGAGGCGCGGCGCCTTTTCGACGAGTTGGCCGTGCGGGCGATGGCGCTGCATCGGCCAGTGGCCACCGGTGTGTTCGGCGCCGACATGCAGGTCCATCTGGTCAACGACGGTCCGGTGACTTTCTGGCTTCGCGTTGATCCCCTATAATGAACGGCTTCCGCGTGACTGGCGAGTAAGGGTGAATTGACACCGTGAATCGCGGAATTGGGCGACGTCCGTCGCCAGCCGTTCGCCTGGGCAGTTGCCGGTACTTCGCCGGGGCCTTTGACTGCAACGAGGATTCAGCACATGTTTGATCGTTCCCAGGGCATCGCCCAGGTCGACCCGCAATTGTGGCAGGCCATCGAGGCCGAGAATCGGCGCCAGGAAGCTCATATCGAGCTGATTGCGTCCGAGAACTATGCCAGCCCGGCGGTCATGGCCGCGCAGGGCGGCCAGCTCACCAACAAATACGCCGAAGGGTATCCCGGCAAGCGCTACTACGGCGGCTGCGAGTTTGTCGATGTCGCCGAAGCGCTGGCACTCGAGCGCGTCAAGGCGCTGTTCGGGGCGCCTGCTGCCAATGTCCAGCCGCATTCGGGCGCCCAGGCCAACCAGGCGGTTTTCCTGGCGTTCCTGAAGCCCGGCGACACCATCATGGGTCTGAGCCTGGCCGAAGGCGGCCATCTCACCCACGGCATGCCGCTCAATCTGTCGGGCAAGTGGTTCAAGGCGATCTCCTATGGCCTGGATGCCAACGAGGCGATCGACTATGACGCGATGGAGGCGCGTGCCCGCGAGGCCCGTCCCAAGCTGATCATCGCCGGCGCGTCGGCCTATTCACTGCACATCGATTTCGAGCGCTTCGCCCGGATCGCCCGCGAGATCGGTGCGATCTTCCTGGTCGACATGGCGCACTACGCCGGGCTGATCGCAGCCGGCGTCTATCCCAACCCGGTGCCGCATGCCGACGTCGTCACCTCGACCACCCATAAGAGCCTGCGCGGGCCGCGCGGCGGCATCATCCTGATGAAGCCCGAGCACGAGAAGGCGATCAATTCAGCGGTCTTTCCGGGTCTGCAGGGTGGTCCGCTGATGCACGTGATCGCCGCCAAGGCGGTGGCCTTTCACGAGGCGATGCAGCCTTCGTTCAAGGTCTATCAGCAGCAGGTGATCACTAATGCCCGGGTGCTGGCCGAGACGCTTGTCGCCCGCGGGCTGCGCATTGTGTCCGGGCGAACCGAGAGCCATGTGATGCTGGTCGATCTGCGGCCCAAGCAGATCACCGGCAAGGATGCCGAGGTGGTGCTGGGTGAAGCGCACATCACGGTCAATAAAAATGCCATCCCGAACGACCCCGAAAAACCGATGGTCACCAGCGGTATCCGTCTTGGGACCCCGGCGATGACCACCCGCGGCTTCGGTGCCGAGCAGGCTGCGCAGGTCGGGCACCTGATTGCCGACGTGTTCGATGCGCCCCGCGATGCTGCCAACATCGACCGGGTCCGCTCGAAGGTGGCTGCGCTCACCGCGCAGTTTCCGGTCTATCGCTGAATGCGCTGTCCGTTTTGCGACCATGCCGAAACCCAGGTCATCGAGACTCGCGAGGCGGATGACGGCGATGCCCTGAGGCGTCGCCGTCGCTGCACGCAGTGCGACAAGCGCTTTACCACCTACGAACGCGTCGAGCTCTCGCTGCCGGCGGTGGTCAAGAAAAACGGTGTCCGAGCCGAGTACGACCGGCGCAAGCTGCGCGCCTCGCTGGCGCTGGCGCTGCGCAAGCGGCCGGTGACCTCCGAGGAGGTCGACGCAGTGATTGCTCGAATCGAGGATGAACTGCTGTCGCTGGCGGTCCGCGAGGTGGCGAGCGAAAAGATCGGCGAACTGGTCATGCGCGAGCTCAGAAAGATCGACAAGATCGGCTATGTCCGGTTTGCCTCGGTCTATCGCAAGTTCGAGGACGTCGATGAATTTGCCGAGGCCATCAAGGAACTCGAGCCCAGGCGCCGGGTCGGGCCCGGGAAATGAGTGCCGGCCAGGCGCTACCCCGCGTTTAGAATCAGGCGATGTTCACCCCGGCCGATCATGAGTTCATGACCCGCGCGATCGAGCTTGCGCGCAAGGGTCTTTACACCACGACACCCAATCCGCGGGTCGGGTGCGTGATCGTCCAGGAGCAACTGATCGTCGGCGAGGGCTGGCATCACCGGGCTGGCGAGCCGCATGCCGAAGTGATCGCGCTCGGCGAGGCTGCCGGCCAGCTGCGCGGTGCGACGGTCTATGTGACGCTTGAGCCCTGCAGCCATTTCGGCCGTACGCCGCCCTGTGTCGATTCACTGATCGAAGCGCGCGTGGGCCGGGTGATTGTCGCGATGCAGGATCCCAACCCTTCGGTGGATGGTCGGGGTCTGAAGCGCTTGCGCGATGCCGGCATCGAGGTGCGATGCGGGCTGCTCGAGCAGGAGGCGCGCGAGCTCAATATCGGATTCGTTTCGCGGATGAGCCGCAATCGTCCGTGGGTGCGCCTGAAGCTGGCGACCTCGCTCGACGGATTGACCGCTTTGCCCGACGGCACGAGTCAGTGGATCACCGGCGAGGCCGCGCGTCGTGACGGTCATGCATGGCGCGCCCGGGCCTGCGCGATCCTCACCGGCATCGGCACGGTCCGCGACGACAATCCGCAGCTCAGTGTGAGGCTGGTCGAGACGCCTCGTCAGCCGATGAAAGTGGTGGTCGATTCGCGTCTCGAAATCGATCTTGAGGCGGCCGTGCTCAAGGGTGCGCCCACGCTGATCGCCTGCGCGATCGACAATCCGGCCAAGGTCCGCGAACTGCTCGACCGCGGCTGCGAGGTGCTGACGATCGCCAACGGCCGTGGCAAGGTCGATCTCCCCGCGCTCATGACCGAGTTGGGCGCGCGTGGCATCAATGAGCTCCATGTCGAGGCGGGCCACAAGCTCAACGGGTCGCTGGTTGCGGCCGGTATGGTCGACGAATTGCTGATGTATCTGGCCCCCGCGCTGCTCGGCAAGGGGCTTCCCGGTTTCGAGCTTGATGCGCCGCCTGATCTCGCGCATTGCCGCACGCTGCGTTTTACCGATGTCGAGCGTTTCGGCGCCGATTTGCGAGTCCTCGCCCGTTTCTGAGGGCGCGCGCCTCATCATCCTTTCTCATCACCCTTACTGGAGTTGCTCCGATGTTTACCGGAATTGTCGCGGCGATCGGCCGCATCGAGCGGGTCGAATCGCTGGGGCATAACGCAGGATTGCGCCTTCATGTCGATGCCGGAGGGCTCGATCTGAGTGATGTGGTGATCGGTGACTCAATCTCGATCCAGGGGGCCTGCATGACCGCGGTGGCGCTCGACGGACAGCGTTTCAGCGTCGAGGTGTCGCTCGAGAGCCTCGACAAGACCATCGGCCTGGGTGCGCCCGGCGAGGTCAACCTTGAAAAGGCGCTGCGCCTGGCCGACCGACTGGGCGGGCATCTGGTGAGCGGCCATGTCGACGGCCTGGGTGAGGTGGTGATCTTCGAGCAGGTCGGCGAATCATGGCGCCTCGATATCCGCCTGCCGGCGATGCTCTCGAAGTACCTGGCCTACAAGGGTTCAGTCACGGTCAACGGCACCAGCCTCACGGTCAATACCGTGAAAGACCTGGCCGACGGCGGCTGCGAGATCAGCATCAACCTGATCCCGCATACCCTGCAGTCGACGACGCTCAAGCACCTGAAGGCGGGCACCCGGGTCAATCTCGAGATCGACCTGATCGCCCGCTATGTCGAGCGGATGCTGAGTCTGCAGCACAGTCTGGCGTCCCCCCCGAGCGCTTGACCAACGGCCCGGGCGCTTGATTTCGCCGGGTTTTGGATTCCGCGGCGTGAGGTGCTGGCGCGGGCCGTCCGGCGTGGAGCGTGGCCGTCCGGCTCCGGTGGCAACCGTGCCCGGCCCGGTATACTCGAACACTTCGCCCGCAACCTGACCCGCGCAGCAGGGTCCAGCGGTCAATCCGGTCCGTCCCAGCCCGCGGTCTCTCATGTCGACGTCAAACGTTTCGCCCCTGCATCCGTCAGCGCCTGCGGCGCCCCACAGCGATGCGATTTCGCCCACCAGTGAAATCATTGCCGAACTGGCGGCCGGCCGGATGGTCATCCTGGTCGACGAGGAAGACCGCGAAAACGAAGGCGACCTGGTGCTTGCGGCCGATTTCGTGACGCCCGAGGCAATCAACTTCATGGCCCGTTTCGGCCGGGGTCTGATCTGCCTGACACTCACCGAAGCGCGCTGTCGCCAGCTCAATCTGTCGCCGATGGTGCAGGCCAATGGCACGGTGCACGGCACCAATTTCACCGCCTCGATCGAAGCCGCCGAGGGCGTGACCACCGGCATTTCGGCGGCCGACCGGTCGCGCACGGTGCAGGCGGCCGTGGCACCCGGCGCCAGGCCCGATGACCTGGTTCAGCCCGGGCATATCTTTCCGCTGACTGCCAAGCCGGGCGGCGTGCTGATGCGCGCCGGCCACACCGAAGCCGGTTGCGATCTCGCCGAACTCGCCGGGCTCACGCCAGCCTCGGTGATCTGCGAGATTCTCAAAGACGATGGCACGATGGCCCGTCTGCCCGACCTGATCGAATTCGGGCGCGAGCATGGCCTGAAGATCGGCACGATCGTCGACCTCATCCACTATCGCAGTGCCAACGAGAGCCTGATCGAGCGGGTCGGTGAGCGCATTGTGCAGACCGCCTGCGGGCCTTTTCGCATGATCATGTTCCGCGACAAGCCCAGCGGTTCGCCGCACCTGGCCATGGTGCGCGGCGAGTTCGGCCCCGAGGACGAAGTGCTGGTGCGGGTTCATGAGCCGCTGTCGGTACTCGATCTGCTCGAGGTCGAGCGCGGTGTGCATGCCTGGTCGGTGCACCGGGCGCTCGAAGCGATCGCGACCCACGGCAAGGGGGCACTGGTCATGCTCAACTGCGCTCAGGACGGTGCGTCGCTGGTGCGTCGCTTCGAGGATCTTGCCAGCGGCCTGCCGGCTGACAAGCGCCCGAAGCGTGCGGCCAAGATGGACCTGCGCACCTACGGGGTCGGCGCCCAGATCCTGCGCGAAGTCGGCGTGGGCCGGATGCGCCTGCTCTCGCAGCCACGGCGCATGCCCAGTATGGCCGGCTATGACCTGCAAGTCGTCGGTTTCGAATCGCAGCCCTGAGCTTTTTCCGGGCGGCATCACAAAGGACATCAGCGTGGATATCGAAGTTTTCAATGCGGAACTCAACGGCGAAGGCCTGCGTGTTGGCATCGTCCAGTCACGTTTCAACGAACCGATCTGCGCGGCCCTGCGCGAGTCCTGCCTGGCAGAGCTCGCCCGGCTGGGCGTGAGCGAAGAAGATGTCTTCATCTGCTCGGTTCCGGGTGCACTCGAGATTCCGATGGCTTTGCGCCAGTTGGCGGCCGTCAGCGAGTTCGATGCGCTGATCGCGCTCGGTGCGGTGGTTCGCGGGGAAACCTATCATTTCGAGGTTGTCTGCGATCGCAGTTCGCAGGGCGTGATGCAGGTCTCGCTCGAATACGGCATGCCGATCGCCAATGCCATTCTCACGGTCGACACCGATGAGCAGGCCCATGCGCGCACGCGCGAAAAGGGCGCCGATGCGGCTCGGGTCGCTATCGAGATGGCCAATCTCGGTGCCTCGCTTGCGTCGCTCGCACCCGACGATGACGACGATGAGTGACCGGTCCTCATGAATCGTCCTGAGCGGCCTGAGCGGTCAGGTGCGCCACGGGTCGAGGGCGCTGGAGGGTCGGAGTTCTTCGAGCGAACACCGCCCAAAAGCGCCCGCAGACGGTCTCGAGAGCTCGCCATCCAGGGGCTCTACCAGTGGCTGGTCTCGCCTGAAGATGCCGGCGCGATCGAAGCCCATCTGGCCTCCACGTCGCCGAGTTTCGAGAAAGCCGATCGCGATCATTTCTGCGAGCTGCTGCATGGCTCGATCCGCGACATCGATCTGCTGCACGCCCAGATCTCGCCCTTCATCGACCGGCCGCTCAACGAGCTTTCGCCGGTCGAGCATGCGGCGCTGCTGGTGGGCGCCTACGAACTGACCTGTCATCTCGAGATTCCGTATCGGGTTGTCATCAATGAGGCGGTCGAGTTGGCCAAGACCTTCGGCGGCACCGACGGTTTCAAGTACGTCAACGGCGTGCTCGACAAGGTCGCTGCCAAGGCGCGGCCGACCGAGATTCGCCCGCGCTGAGCATCGGGCCGAACGCCGATGGCGCTGGGCGAATTCGAACTGATCCGGGCCTTCTTCGAGCGATCCGCCGGCCCTCGCCGGGCGCTGCTCGGCATCGGCGACGACTGCGCCCTCATCCGCCCTGGCGCCGGTCAGTCGATCGCGATCTCGACCGACATGCTGGTCGAGGGTCGGCATTTTTTTGCTGATGTCGATCCGGCCGCGCTCGGCCACAAGGCGCTCGCGGTCAATCTGTCCGACCTGGCCGCGATGGGCGCGCGACCGCTTGGCTTCACGCTGGCCATGGCCTTGCCGCAGGCTGACGAGCGCTGGCTTGCGGCGTTTGCAAGCGGACTCTTTGCGCTGGCCGATGCCCACGACTGCGAGCTGATCGGCGGCGACACCACACGCGGTCCGCTCAATCTTTGCATCACGGTGTTCGGCGAAGTGCCGCCTGATGCCGCCTTGCGTCGCGACGGTGCGCGGGCGGGCGATGACCTGTGGGTCTCGGGCACGCTGGGCGCGCCCGCCTGGGCGCTTGCCTGTCGTCTGCAGCCCGACGCATTTGCGATGCCGGGCGTCGATGACCCCGGCGCCAAGTCGACTGACTCGCGTGTTGCTGCGAACCCTTTCATCGATCCTGGAGCCGACTCTGACGCGCACGCCTCGGCTGCTTCGACGCACGCCTGGGCACGGGCCTCTGCCGAGTACGCGGCGCTTGCCGCCGCCCGCTTGCGCCTCGAGCGGCCCCAGCCGCGGGTCGCCCTCGGGCTGGCCCTGCGCTCGGTGGCAAGCGCCGCCATCGACCTGTCCGACGGGCTGGTCGGCGATCTCGGTCATGTGCTGAGCCGATCGGCAAGCGCGTGCGCCGCGCCGCTGGGTGCGCTCATCGACTGGCCGTGCGTGCCGGTCGATACCGCGCTCGATCATTTGCCCGACTCGCAGCGCATCGCGCTCGCGCTCTGCGGTGGCGATGACTACGAACTGTTGTTTTGCGCGCCGGTCTCTGCCCGTCCTGATCTGGCGGTGCTCAGCCGCACGCTCGGCCTTACACTGACCCGCATCGGCACCGTGACAGGCCAGTCCGATGTGCAACTTCTCGATGCCCACGGCGATCGGATCGACTTTCATGCAGCCGCCTTTGACCACTTCCGCTGACGCAAACGGCCGCAGCGCGCGTCCTATGCCGGCTGAGTCCTCGACTGAGTCGACAATCCATCGCCCCTGGGCGAACCCCACCTTTGCCTTCATGCGTCCACGCCTGTCGCACTGGATTGCACTGGGTTTCGGCAGCGGCCTGTCGCCGGTGGCACCGGGCACGGTCGGTACGCTCTGGGCATGGGCCGCCTTTCTCGTGCTCGACCCCTGGCTGTCGGATACCGGCTGGTGGGCGCTCATTGCCGCATCGTTTGCGCTTGGCTGCTGGGCCTGCCGCAACACCGGCCGCAACCTCGGCGTACTCGATCACAGCGGCATGGTCTGGGACGAGATCGTCGCTTTCTGGGCGGTCCTGCTGATCGTTCCGACCGGTTTCATCTCGCAGATGCTCGCCTTTGCGGTGTTTCGGGCCTTCGACGTCATCAAGCCACCCCCGATCCGCTATTTCGACCGCACCCTGAAAGGTGGGTTCGGCGTGATGTTCGATGACGCCCTGGCCGCCTTCATGACGGTCCTGGTGTTTGCAATCTGGATGGCGATCTATCGATGAGTGAACGCGACAAACCCTTCGACGACGCTGCCGTTCATGCCGTGGGCCAGGCCTTCGGGCGTGAGCTGCAGGCCCTCGGTCTGATGGCAGTGACCGCCGAGTCCTGCACCGGCGGGCTGGTGGCGGTGGCGCTGACCGAAACCGCCGGTTCATCGGCCTGGTTCGATCGCGGCTTCGTGACCTACACCAACCAGTCCAAGCATCAGTTGCTCGGTGTGCCGCTGGCGGTCCTCGAAGCCCATGGCGCGGTGAGTGAGCCGGTTGCGCGCGAGATGGCGCTGGGTGCCTTGCGGCACTCGGGCGCTCAGCTTGCGATGGCGGTCACCGGCATTGCCGGCCCGAGCGGCGCGACCCCCGGTAAACCGGTCGGGACGGTCTGCTTCGGATGGGCGATTCAGTCCCCGGCACTGTCCCCGGATGCGCCGCTGGTCTGGGCCCAGACGCTGCGTTTCGACGGCGACCGGGGGGCGGTGCGGCGTCAGTCGGCCATCCATGTGCTGCGCGAAGCGTCGCGCCGGCTTGCTGCAGAACTCGCCGATCGGCCTCCGGCGGCCTGACTGCAGCCCGGCTGGGAGTCAGGCCTTGACCAAACAGTCTAGGCCGAAAGACTGATTGTTTATACAGTAGTTCCGTGCGATACTTTTCCATCGATTTCACTCAACCCAGTTGATGACGCTGACGCGGCTCCCCATCCAGACCCGGTCAGTCATCGACTCCCCCACAGGACATTTCATGGACGAATCCAAATCCAAGGTCGAAAAAGCCAAGGCGCTGGCCGCCGCGCTCTCGCAGATCGAAAAGCAGTTCGGCAAGGGCTCGGTCATGAAACTGTCCGATGCCGAAGTGGCAGTCGATATCCCTGTGGTCTCCACCGGCTCGCTCGGTCTCGATATCGCCCTGGGCATCGGCGGTCTTCCCCGCGGTCGTGTGGTCGAGATCTACGGCCCTGAGTCTTCCGGCAAGACCACCCTCACGCTCCAGGTCATCGCCGAGATGCAGAAGCTTGGCGGCACCTGCGCCTTCATCGACGCCGAACACGCGCTCGATGTGCAATACGCGTCCAAGCTGGGTGTCAAGCTCGAAGACCTTCTCATCTCTCAGCCCG
>CAMCXH010000025.1 GCA_945883285.1 Bordetella parapertussis
ATGAACTGTCGATGGCCCACCGGCTGGCCTGGACGGCCGCGCGCAGTGTCGGTCTTCGCATCGAACTCGACGGTCTGCCGCATGTGAGTTCGGCCGGCCCCTGCTTGATGCTGTCGCCCAGCCACACCGTGCAGATCGATTCGTCCGAGGCGCTCACCGTGCTGGTTCGAAGTGCTGACGGGCTCGCGCGAGGGCTGACGCCCGAGGCGATCGGACTGCGCACGCTGCTGTCGCCGGAGCGGCTCGCCGCCTTGCTCGGCAGACTGCGCGTCGTCTGGGGTCCCTGCCATGTGCCCACGCCGCTGGTGAAGGCACCGGTGCCCAGGGCCCTGCTGCGAATCGGCTTGTCGGAGCCCGGCAGCGGCCCGGCCAGCATCCCCGACAGCGGCGAGGAAGTCGGCTGGCGAGGCATGGATGCCTACCGATCGGTCTTTACCCGGTCTGCCAACACGCCGCGTCTTCGACTCGGCGGCCTGGTTGCAGTGCAGGCCTGGCAGCATGGCGTGCTCGTCGATCGGCGGCGTACGACCCGGCCCGGCGCCGGCCCGCGCCAGATCATGGTGGGGCAGGTGGTGTCGCTGGCCCATACCGGCTGGGGTGACGGGCAGCATCCTTGCGCACATGATGTCGGCGTGCGCTTCTGGCCCGGATCGCCGCGGGCGGTGCGGGTTCTTTACCTCGGCAGCCAGGGCTTGCAGGCCGGCTGGAGCTTCATCGGCATAGGCTGCGGCGATCCGCCGTCGGTGGTGGTGCGCCGTGATGCCTTTGCGCCGTCGCGGATCATGACCCTGCTTGACGACTCGATCGAGCAGCGACTGCGGATGATCGGGCTTCTCGAGCGCGGCATCGATTTTGATCGGATTGCGGTCGCGCCCGCCGACTGAGTCGAGCCGGGCCGACGCCGGTTGAAGCGGTCGCAGGCAAGCGCCCTGCGGGTTGGTATTGCCGCTTGCCGATTCGCGTTACCATCGACATCCACTTGTCGCAAGCCCATCCAATGGCAGGAATCGATTCGAATACGCCCAGGCCGACCGAAATCGTCGTGCACAAGCGCTCGCACGTTCTCGAACTGGCCTTCGAAGATGGGCTTCGCTTTCAGCTGCCCTTCGAATTGCTGCGGGTCTATTCGCCGTCGGCCGAGGTGCGCGGTCACGGGCCCGGGCAGGAAGTCCTGCAGGTCGGCAAGCGCGACATTGATCTCGACTCGCTCGAGCAGGTGGGTCATTACGCGGTCCAGCCCCATTTCTCTGATGGTCATGCCACCGGCATCTTTTCCTGGGACTACCTCTACTGGCTGGGTACCAATCAGCACCAGCTCTGGCAGGACTACCTCGATCGGCTGCAAGCTGCCGGCCAGAGCCGTGATCCGGTCCAGGGTCTGCAGTCTGATCAGCCCGCAGCGGCGACACTGCCGACGGCTGAGGGTGGCTGCGCCGGCAAGCCGGCTGCCGGTATCGATTCGGTTGCTCTCACGAGACCACGTTCATGACATCGCCGCATCGTTCTTCCGACGCTGACGCACCCGAGCAAAACACCCATTTCGGCTTCGAGTCGGTCGCTGCGGCCGACAAGGCAGGCAAGGTGGCTGAAGTCTTTGATTCGGTGGCGCCCCGCTATGACCTCATGAACGATGTGCTGTCGGGCGGCCTGCATCGTGTCTGGAAGGCCTTCACCGTTGGTCAGGCGGCCTTGCGCCCGGGCATGAAGGTGCTCGATATCGCCGGCGGTACCGGCGACCTGGCCCGAGCTTTTGCCCGCAAGGTCGGCGCCAGTGGCGAAGTCTGGCTCACCGACATCAACGGGTCGATGCTGACCATTGGTCGCGACAGGCTGCTCGACGACGGCTTTTCGCAGCCGGTCACGCTGTGCGATGCCGAGCAGCTGCCTTTCCCCGATCACTATTTCGATCGCGTCAGCGTCGCTTTCGGTTTGCGCAACATGACCCGCAAGGACGTCGCACTGCGCGAGATGCATCGGGTGCTCAAGCCCGGCGGCAAGCTGCTCGTGCTCGAGTTCTCGCACATCTGGAAACCGCTTGCGCCGATCTACGATGCCTACTCGTTCAAGCTGTTGCCGCGCATCGGTCAGGCGGTGGCGGGCGATGGCGAGAGCTATCGTTATCTGGCAGAGTCGATCCGTGTCCATCCCGATCAGCTGACCCTGAGCGCGATGCTCGAAGATGCCGGTTTCGCACGTGTGCGCCACTTCAGCCTTACCCTTGGTGTGGTTGCGTTGCACGAGGGTGTAAAAATATGATTTTTCCCTTATCGGACTTTCACGGAGATTCCCGATGAAGACCTCGCTTCTGGCTCTGATTGCAGTGGTGGCCCTCGCGACGATCGGCATGGCCGACGCGCAGGCCAAGAAAATGGGTGGTGGCGGTAACCTCGGCCGCCAGTCACCCAACGCCCCCATGCAGCGCGACAGTTCGGGCGCGACTGGCGCAGCTCCCCGTCAGGCGCAACCGGCGCAGCCGGCGGCGCCCGCCGCCGCACCGGCTGCTGCACCGCGCCCTGGCGCCGCGCCGCAGGCTTCGCCCCGCAGCCGCTGGATGGCGCCGCTGGCCGGTCTGGCCGCCGGCCTCGGTCTGGCTGCGCTCGCCAGTCACTTCGGTTTCGGCGAAGCACTGGCCTCGGCCATGACGGCCGGCCTGCTGGTCATGGTGGTGCTGGCCGTGGTCGGTTTCTTCCTGGCGCGTCGCGCGGCAGCGCGTCAGCAGCCACAGCCGGCCTATGCCGGCGGCTACGGTCTGTCCGGGCTTGGCCAGGAGGCCTCGGTGCCCAGCTACCAGCCGGCACCGGTACCGGCGTCTGTCCGCGACCAGCCTATCGACATGGTCCATCCGGCATCGCAACCGGTGCTGGGGTCGCGTTTGCCGGAAGGCTTCGATGCCGATGCCTTCGTGCATACCGCCAAGGTCTGCTTCATTCGGTTGCAGGCGGCCTATGACGCCGGCAATGCCAGCGATCTGCGTGAATTCACCAGTCCCGAGATGTTCGCCGAACTCAAGCTCGAGATCGACGCCCGCAATGGTGGTCTCAACCAGACCGACGTCGTCACCCTCGAGGCCGAGTTGCTGGGTGTCGAGTCGGGCAGCGTCGACCAGCTGGCCAGCGTGCGCTTCTCGGGCATGCTGCGCGAGGAAGCGGGTGCTGCGGCGGCGCCTTTCGATGAGGTCTGGAACTTCACCCGTCCGCTGCAGGCCGAGGGCGGTTGGGTGCTTGGTGGCATCCAGCAGCTCAGCCGCGCCTGAGCTGCTTTTCGCCCCGGTCGAGCCGCTTCGTCCAGTCACTGCGCCCACCAGCCACCGCGCCCAGCCGACGATGGCCGCCCTTGCCCTGCCGCTGGCCCAGGTCGCGATCAGCACCCTGAACCATGTTCTGCGTCAGCAGACATGGGCGCGCGACCGGTTGCGCACCCACTGCGGTCGCACGGTACGGATGGTGGTGGTGGCGCCGCTGGGTGCGGTCTCGGCTGACGCCCGGATCGCCGACGATGGCACGCTCGAGCTCGCCAGCATCGATTCGCCGAGCGTGACCCTGTCGCTCACGCCCACGTTCAGTGCCTTGCTGGGCGCGATGCGCAATGGCGCCAGCGGGCTGACCGGCCATCTCAAGGTGGAAGGCGACGTCATGGTCGCGGCTGCGGTCGGCGAGATCGCGCAGCATCTGCGCTGGGATATCGAAGAAGACCTGAGCAAGCTGGTTGGCGATGTGGTCGCTCACCGGATGGCGGGCGCCGCGCGTGCCGGTGTTCGCCAGGCACAGTCGATCGGCGATCGCGCGCAGAGCGGCCTGCGCCAGTTCCTGGTCGACGAAGACCGGCAACTGCTCGAGCGCAGCCAGCTCGATCTCTTCGGCAAAGAACTGCGCGATCTCGAGGCGCGTCTCGATCGCCTCGCACACCGCGCAGCCCCCTCGGCTCGCGGCTGAGCGACGCCCCGGGGCGTCTTGCGCCTAGAAGCTGGCGAAGATCGTTCGCGCGGCCTCGCGATCGAGCCCGGCGGCAATCAGCAGCGACAGCAGCAGTCGGGCTTTGTGAGGTGTCACGAAGCCGGCCGCAATGAATCCGAGGCGATCGTCATCCACGCTTGCGCCGTGCATGACCGGCCCGTCGCTGATCCGGCTGGCCCTGACCACCAGACATCCCCTCTCGGATGCTTTCCCGAGCGCCGCCTGGATCGGGTGCGATATCGATCCGTGGCCGGTGCCGGCCAGCACGATGCCGCGGGCGCCCCGCTGCAGGCACCAGTCGACGATCGCCGGATCGCCATCGACCTGCTGGGCGAGCAGGTCGACTCTTGGCAGGGCGGCCGGCAAGCTGGCGAAGTGCGCGGCCAGCGACGGTCGTCGTCCTGCCGCCACCGCTGCGGGCGTCTGCCAGACCGCCTTGCCGTCGATCATCAGCGCCAGCGGCATCGCACCGCGTGCGACGAAGGCATCGACGCGTGAGGTGTGAACCTTGGCAGCCCGGTCGGGACCGAAGGCCTGGTCGTTCATGAGCACGATGGCGCCGGCACCTTGCGACGCCGGGCTGACTGCCAGCGCCGCGGCCGCGTACAGATTCATCGGACCGTCGGCGCTCAGTGCGGTGGCCGGGCGCATCGCGCCGGTCAGCACCACCGCCTTGTCGCGCGGGCAGGTCAGATCGAGAAAAAACGCGGTTTCTTCGAGGGTGTCGGTGCCATGGGTGATGACGATCGCATCGATCAACGGGTCGACGCTGGCCTCGCGCACCCGCGCGGCCAGCGTCAGCCAGTGAGCACTGGTGATGTGCTGGCTGCCGGTCGAAAAGGGTGTCTCGGTCGTGATGTCGGCCAGATCAGCGAGTGCGGGCACCGAAGCGATCAGGCTGTCGGCGCCGAGCGATGCCGGCGCATAGGACAGCGTGCTCGCCGCAGTCGGCGCGATCCCGGCGATGGTCCCGCCGGTGGCAAGAAGCAGCAGTCTGGGTCTGGTCATGGCGAATGGTAACGAGAAAGCACTATGATCACCTTTTCGGTTCTCAGGTTCGATGACCGTTCCCATGCATGACATCCTCGCCCTTGACGTTGCCGGCACACCGGTTCGCTGGATCGACCACGAAAGTGCCGCCGGCTATTACGCCAGCGGCAAGGTTCGCTGGGAGTTGGGCTCGACTCGCACTGTCCTGCATGGTGGTATCAGCCGCTTGCATGGCCGACAGTCGACGCTCGAGATCGCAGCGATCATCGCCATCGACGGGCCGCGATGGCGATTTCGCGGCGTCGCCGACCGCACCCCGCTTAACCGAGCCATGGTGTTTGCCCGCGACCGGCATATCTGCGCTTATTGCGGTGGCCGCTATTCGGGCAGCGCCCTCGAGATGGAGCATGTCACCCCGAGTTCGCGTGGCGGCAGCACCATCTGGCAAAACGTGGTCTCGGCCTGCCGGGCCTGCAATCAGCGCAAGGGCAACCGGACGCCCGAGTCGGCTGGCATGCCCCTGCTCTATGTGCCCTACGTACCCAACCGCCATGAGTCCTTCATCCTTGCCAACCGGCGCATCGTTGCCGACCAGATGAATTTTCTGCTGGCCGGTGTGCCGCGCCATTCGCGCCTGTGGGTGGATGAGGCGACCAAGCGGCAAGACGGCAAGCCTGGTTGAGCCCTTCGCGTCAGCCTTGCGCCGGGCGCTCGGGTGCGCAGGTGGCCTCACCGTCTGACTGATCGTTGCCGATTCGCGGCGAATCGACATGACTGCTTTCGGGCAGCGGCGGACGCATCTCGGGGTTGGCGTCGAGCATGGCCTTGGCCATCTGGTGAGCCGAGATCGGTGCGGTCATGAACACGAATACCGCGATCAGCGCCTGATGAATCACGGCCATCTCCGAAATCCAGTTCAGATAGACCATTGATCCGAGCAGCACGCCGCCGACGCCCAGGGTGCTGGTCTTGGTGGGGGCATGCAGTCGGGTGAAAAACGTTCTGAACCGCACCAGTCCGAGTGCGCCGAGCACAGCGGTCAAGCCACCGAAGATCAGCAGGCCGCTGATCAGGATTTCGATCCAGCGAGGCAGTTCAGCGGCGGTCATGGCAGTGGCCTTCGGGGATCATGGCGGGTGGCACGGCGTGGCTCATTGGCTCAGTCAAGGTGGCTCAGTCAAGGTCGCTCAGTCATGGTCAATCACGTCGCCGCGGCCCACGAAGCGCGCGGTCACCACCGTGCCGATGAAGCCCAGCATGGCCATCAGCAGCGCAGCTTCGAAATAGAGCTGAGTGGCGAATTTCAGGCCGAGCAGGATCACGACCGCAATGGCATTGGTGTAGAGCGTCTCGAGTGCGAGCACCCGGTCGAGGAGGTCGGGCCCCTGCAGCAATCGCCAGGCGGCCAGCAGCATGGCCACCGCAAACAGCAGCAGCGCGAACGAAATGGCCATACCGATCATTCGAAGATCTCCCGGACAGGTGTTTCGTAGCGCGCCTTGATGAGTGCGGCCAGCGCCGGCGGATCGTCGACATCGAGCCCATGGACGAGCAGCCACTTGCGGTCATCCGACAATTCGGCCGAGACCGTTCCGGGCGTCATGGTGACGATTGCGCACAGCAGGGTGATCGAGCCGGGCTGCTGAAGGTCGAGCCTGACCCAGACGAAACCGGGCCGAAGGCGATCGGGGCGACCGAGAATCAGGCCGGCCACCTGGCGGTTGGAGGTGACGATATCGGCGACCACGGTGGCGAAAAGCCGCGCGGCCATGGTGATGCGCCGTCCGAGGGGCGCTCGGCCGCTACGGTGCGCAAGAAAGTGGTCGGTGCTCGTCCAGCGGGCCAGAGCAATCGCCAGCACGCCACCGAGAATCAGATGCGCCGGCGCCAACGACTGGTTGAGCAGCAGCCAGGTCAGCCATAGCCACAGCGCCGTCCAGGGCCGGGGCAGCAGATTCCTGAGCAGACCGGTGACTGTCATCGAAAGGTTTGCGGTGAGGGTTGATGCGGCCCGGGCCGAGGTCCGGTGGTCAGTACATCGTCGATCAGGGCATCGGTTTGCAGAAGATCCTGCGCGGTGGCTTGAGCGTAGCGTTGCAGCGGCGCCGAGCCGATCGCAAGCGCGGTAATCAGCGCGAGCGTGATCGCGGCCGGCAGTGCATCGCGCCCGCTGACGATGCTGGCATCGGGCGCATGCGGCCCGTCCGACTTCCAGAACAGCGTGCTGCCGGCGCGCGCCAGCGCGATCAGCCCCAACAGACTGCCTGCCAGGATGATGAACCAGAGCCAGCTGATCGTGCCGACGACCCCCTGCAGCCCTTCGTCCGGCAGCATCGCCACCAACAACATCGCTTTGCCGATGAAGCCGCCGAAAGGCGGCATCCCGGCGACCGCGATCGCGCTCAGAAAAAAGAGGCCACCGACCAGCGCCGGGCGCAGCGGTGCGGGGCCGGCCAGCAGTCGGTCGCCTGCACGCTCGCCGCGACTGCGCACGACCAGCCCGGCCACCAGGAACAAGGCCGCCGCCGATAGCGTGGTGTGCGGCAGGTAGTAGACCGCCGCGGCGATCGAGGCCTCACTGGCCCGCCCGATGCCGATCAGCAGGAAAGCGGCTGACGCCATCACCAGCAAGGAGGCGAGTTTGCGCAGGTCGGTGCCGGCCATCGCGCAGACCGTGGCCAGCAGATAGCCTGCCGCCGCAGGCGCCACGATCCAGGGGAAGGCGACCTCGGCCAGCGCCCCGGCCGAGGCGCCGAAGACCAGCGTGAACAGCCGCAACACCGCGTAGATGCCGACCTTGGTCATCACTGCAAAGAGGGCTGCGACCGCCGGGCCCGCCGGGCTGTAGGTGCCCGGCAACCAGAAGCCCAGCGGCAGGATGGCCGCCTTCAGGCAAAAGACCGTCAGCAGCAGCAGGGCGCCAGTGTGGGCGAGCGTAACGCCCGCGCTGTCGAGCTGCGCCACCCGCAGCGCCAGATCGGCGAAGTTGAGCGTTCCGGTCACGCCGTAGAGCAGGCTCGCGCCGATCAGGAACAGCGCTGATCCGACCAGGTTGAGGGTGACCGTCGTCAGTCCGGCGCGGATGCGTTCTGAGCCGTCGCCGTGAACCAGCAGACCGTAGGAGGCAATCAGCAGCACTTCGAAGAAGACGAAAAGATTGAACAGGTCACCGGTCAGGAAGGCGCCGTTCAGGCCCATCAGCTGGATCTGCATCAGCGGATGGAAATGCTCGCCGCGAGTGTCCCAGCCGCTTTGAACTGTCGCCAGCGTGATCAGTGCCAACAGGCTGGTCAGCATCACCATCAGGACCGACAGCCGGTCGGCCACCAGCACGATGCCCCAGGGTGCCGCCCAGTTGCCCACCAGATAGATGCTGCGCCAACCGTCAGCGGCCAGGATCAGCATCCAGATCGAGCAGCCCGCCACCAGCACGGCCGACAGCCAGGCCAGTGCCCGCTGCGAGCCGATGCGCCGGTCGATCAGCATCAGCGCGGCCACCAGGGCCGGCAGGATCACCGGGACGATCGGGGCGTGATTCATCCGGCGTCCGGCCGATCGAGGGGGGCGGGGTCGCGTGGCGCCGGCGCATCGATCAGGTCGTTACCGCCGGCAGCATGCTGGCGCACCGCGAGAACCAGCAGCAGGGCTGTCATCGCAAAACCGATCACGATGGCGGTCAGCGCCAGCGCCTGCGGCAGTGGATCGGCCAGGCTGGCGAGCTTGTCGGCGCTGCCCTGGGTCACGATCGGTGCGCCACCGACGGTGAGCCGCCCCATCGAAAAGATGAAGAGGTTGACCGCATACGAGATCAGGGTCAGGCCGAGCACCACGTCGAAGCTGCGCGGGCGCAACACCAGGTAGATGCCGCCCGCCATCATCACGCCGATGCCGCTGGCCATCAGAAGTTCCATGATCAGGCTCCTCGCGCCAGTCGACCGATGCCGGCCAGCGCCAGCACGGTGGCGCCCACCACGCTCAGATAGACGCCGAGATCGAAGGCGGCGGCGCTTGCCAGCGGCAACTCGCCCACGATCGGCAGATGGGGATGAACGAAGCTCGAGGTCAGGAAGGGATAGCCAAGCAGCCAGCTGCCCAGACCGGTCAGGCAGGCGAGCAGCAGACCCAGGCCGATCGTGGTGTGCAGCCAGCTGAGCTTTCTGGCCAGGGCCGAGTCGCTCATCCCCTGTCCTGGCGCCAGGGCCTGCGCACCATTGGAGACCGCCTGCAGCATCAGCACGATCGCGGTGATCAGCCCGGCGATGAAGCCACCGCCCGGCAGGTTGTGCCCGCGCAAAAAGAAATAGACCGAGACCATCAGCGCAAAGGGCAGCAGGATCCGGGCGGTGGTCGCCAGCATCAGCGGATGGCGCTGCTCAAAGGCAGCCAGTTGGCCGGTGCGGGCCGGTCCGGTCACCGGCGCGAGCGACAGCCGGGCGATCAGGTCGTGGATCACCAGGCCGGCGGCCGCCATGACAAAGGACTCACCGAAAGTGTCGAAGCCGCGGAAGTCGACGATGATGACATTGGTGGCATTTGTGCCGCCGCCCTCCGACAGGGCTCGCGCCAGAAAGAACTCCGACAGGCTGCTGGCGGGTCGGAGCATGGTTGCCCAAGCGATCACGCCGATGCCGATGCCGGCGGTTGCGGCGATCACGCCGTCGCGCAGCTTGCGCCGATCGTCGAGTTCACGCGGCGATCGTGAGGGCAGATAGCGCAGCGCGAGCATCATGACCAGCATGGTGGCCACCTCGACCAGCAACTGGGTGAGTGCCAGATCGGGCGCCGAAAACCACACGAAGGTCAGGCTCACCACCAGGCCGAGTGCACCGACCGTCACCAGCGCAGGCAGCCGGGCCCGTGCCAGGATGACGCTGGCCACGGTCGCTGCCACACCGATCGCCCACAGGGCGAGTGCGACGAGGTTGATACCCTCGAAGGGACTGGTCGTGATGCCGGCAAGCGGCGACGGGCCGAGCAGCCAGGGCAGGGCCCCGGCGGCAATTGCCACGCACACTGTCAGAAGCAGGTTGGTCCGGGTACCGATGCCGGCGAGCGACGCGTCCACCCGACGGGCGAAGGCGATCAGGGTCGCCATCGTCTGCTCGAACAGCCGTTTGCCGGCGCCTTCGTCGTCATCGGTGGTGTGCAGACTGTACTGGCGCTGCAGCCAGCCATAGAGCAGCGCTCCGCCAATCAGCGCCGCAGCGCTCATTGCCAGCGGCTCATTGAACCCGTGCCAGATCGCCAGCGAAAACTCAGGCGGCGGGCCGCCCAGCATGTCGCGCGCGCCCATGATCAGCAGCGGCCCGACCGTCAGTTGCGGCAACAGGCCGACCACCAGGCAGACCACGACCAGCATCTCGACCGGCACGCGCATGAAGCGCGGCGGCTCATGCGGCGTGCGCGGCAGATCAACCGGCTCGCCGTTGAAAAACACATCGTGGATGAAGCGCGCCGAATAGGCGACCGACAGGGCAGCAGCAAGGGCGGCGACGGCCGGCACCAGAAAGCGCACCGTTCGTGACCCCTCGACTGAGAGAGCCTCTTCGAAAAACATTTCTTTCGAGAGAAACCCATTGAGCAGCGGCACGCCAGCCATCGAGGCAGCGGCAACGATCGCCAGGGTTGCGGTGATCGGCATCGTGCGCCACAGGCCGTTGATGCGACGCATGTCGCGGGTGCCGGTCTCATGATCAATGATGCCAGCTGCCATGAAGAGCGAGGCCTTGAAGGCCGCGTGGTTGAGCAGGTGAAAGAGCGCGGCCACTGCGGCAAGCGGCGAGTTCAGCCCGAGCAGCATGGTGATCAGCCCGAGCTGGCTGATGGTTGAATAGGCCAGCAGGCCCTTGAGGTCGTGCTTGAAGATCGCGTTCCAGGCACCTACCAGCAGGGTGATGCCGCCTGCGATCGTCACGCTGAAGAACCACAGATCGGTGCCCGAGAGCACCGGATAAAGCCTGGCGAGCAGGAAGATGCCGGCCTTGACCATGGTGGCCGAATGCAGATAGGCCGAGGCGGGGGTGGGTGCTGCCATGGCCTGCGGCAGCCAGAAATGAAAGGGAAACTGGGCCGACTTGGTGAAGGCGCCGATCAGGATCAGGCCGAGGCAGACCGGATACATCGGATGCGCGCGAACCGTGTCGCCTGCGCCAAGCACGGTGTCGAGATCGAAACCACCGGCGATCGAGCCGAGCATCAGGAGGCCGGCCAGCAGCGCCAGGCCACCGAAGCCGGTGACGGTGAGCGCCATGCGTGCCCCCTGACGGGCATCGCGGCGGTGCTGCCAGAAGCCGATCAGCAAAAAGGAGATCAGGCTGGTGAGCTCCCAGGCCATCGCCAGGACGATCAGGTTGTCGGCCAGCGCAATTCCGAGCATTGCGCCCATGAAGGCCATCAGCAGCGCGTAAAAGCGCGCGGTGCGGTCGTCGGCCGACAGGTAGTAGCGGGCATAGAGCACCACCAGCAGACCGATGCCGATGATCAGTCCGCAAAAGAGCAGCGCCAGGCCGTCCAGGCGCAGCCCGAAGCCCACGCCCAGCGCCGGCAGCCACGCCCAGCTTGCCCGGGCAGGCGTGCCGGCAATGACCTCGGCGGCGAGTGCCAGCAATGCCAGCGCCGACAGTCCTGCCGCTGCACCGGCAATCCAGGCCGATCGCTGCAGCTGAGCCTTCTCGGCGGCCACGGCTTGCGACAGTTCGGGCGGGCGTGGCATCGATGCCAGTGCAGCCAGGATCAGCGCGCCGGCGAAGGGACTGACCAGCAGCAGGAGCAGTAGATTGGCCATTCGGGATTTCAGCCGGCCGCGCTGCTTTGCTTGGCGCAACGGCCGCGGATGCCTGAAGGAATTGAGGCGGTGTTCAAACCGTCGAGTATAGCGAGCCGCCGTGACGCAGCGAAGTTCCGGTATCGTGCGGCCAATGAGTGCCTCCTCCCTGCTGACCCTGGTCGACGCCCAACTGGCGTTCGGCGACCTGCCCCTGCTTGATTCCGCGGGATTTTCCTTGCTCTCGGGCGAACGGATCGGACTGATCGGGCGCAATGGCACCGGCAAGTCCTCGCTGCTGTCGGTCATTGCCGGTCGATTGCCGCTTGACGACGGGCTGATGCAGCGCCGTGACGGTCTGAAGATCGGCGCGGTCGAGCAGGAGCCGGTGCTGCCGGTGGCCGAGACAATGCACGACAGCCTGCTCGAGCGCGGCCAGCTTGAGGCGTTCGACGACGAGCGCGAGCGCTGGCGGGTGCAGGCCCGGCTCTCTGAATATCTGCAGCGGTTCGGCCTGAACGAAACCGCCGATCCGGCGACCGCCTCGGGCGGTGAACGCAAGCGGGCGGCACTGGCGCTCGCCTTTGCGCTGGAGCCCGATCTGCTGCTGCTCGACGAGCCGACCAACCATCTCGATATCGCCGGCATCGATCTGCTTGAGGAGCTGCTCAAGCGCGTGCCGGCAGCGATCGTCATCACCCACGACCGCTTCTTTCTCGACTCGGTGGTCACCCGCATCGTCGAACTTGATCGCGGCGTGCTGCGCTCGTTTCCGGGCAATTTCACTGCCTATCAGCGCCTGCGCGCCGAGCAGCTCGCCGCCGAGCGCACCGCGGCCCAGAAGTTCGACAAGTTCTGGGCGCAGGAAGAGGTCTGGATCCGCAAGGGCGTCGAGGCTCGCCGCACCCGCAACGAGGGCCGTGTGCGCCGACTCGAGCAGTTGCGCCGCGATCGTGATGCCCGTCGCGACAAGATGGGCACGGTGCGCATGGCGATCGACCCGGGCGAGCGCAGCGGCAAGCTGGTGGCCGAGCTCGAAGGCATCAACAAGTCCTTTGCCGGGCGCCCGGTGGTCAAGGACCTCTCGCTCAACCTGATGCGAGGCGACCATCTCGGCCTGATCGGGCCCAACGGCGCCGGCAAGTCGACGATCCTGAAGCTGATCCTGGGCACGCTCGAGCCCGATGACGGCAAGCGCCGTTTGGGCACGCAGTTGCAGGTGGCCTATTTTGATCAGATGCGCGAGCAGCTCGACCCCGAAAAGACCGTGGCCGAGACGATCAGCCCCGGCTCCGAATGGGTCGAGATCGGCGGCGAGCGCAAGCATGTCATGAGCTATCTCGGCGACTTCCTGTTTCCGCCGCGCCGCGCCCAGTCACCGGTGCGCATGCTCTCGGGCGGCGAACGCAACCGCCTGCTGCTGGCTCGCCTCTTTGCCCGTCCGGCCAATCTGCTGGTGCTCGACGAGCCGACCAACGACCTCGACATCGAGTCGCTCGAACTCCTCGAGGACACTTTGCAGAGCTACACCGGCACCCTGCTGCTGGTGAGCCACGACCGGGCTTTTCTCGACAACGTTGCCACCCAGGTGCTGGTCGCCGAGGGTGAGGGCCACTGGCGCGAGTATGTCGGCGGCTATTCCGACTGGCTGCGCATGCGCGCCGCACCCTCGCCGCAGGCCCATTCGAACGATCCGTCGCGGGGCGGCCGGGGGCGCGACGGCGGGCCCGCCGCCGTACCGACGCCGGCGGCGCCGGCAGTGCGTGCGCGCAAGCTCGGTTTCAAGGAGCAGCGCGAGTTGCAGGAGCTGCCGGCCCGAATCGCCGCGCTCGAAGCCGAGCAGGCGAAGCTGGCGGCCGCGATTGCCGATCCGGCCTACTACAGCCGCGATGTGAAGGCTCAGCGGGCCGATCAGGATCGACTGCAGTCGATCGAGACCGAGCTGTTATCGCTGCTTGAAAAGTGGGAGTCGCTCGAACAGCGTTCCGGGTCGGCGGGATAGCGGGCCGCCAGGTGAATCGCCAACTGAGCCATCCGAGGAAGCCGTCAGGGCATTGCCAGGTCAGCCGCCCCACCGGGCTTGCCGGCCTGATTGCCGTGGTGCAGCTCACCGTGGCGCTTTGGGGCCCCCCGGCTCATGCCGCGGAGGGCCGTCTGCTTGGCCTCGAAGTCCAGCTCGACAACGATCAGTTCGCTTTCACGCCCGCTTCGCAGGAGCGCTGGTACACCAGCGGCGTCTTTGCCCGCTGGGCACTCGCGTCTGACCCGACCGACCCCGATGCCCGACTGTCGGCAGCCTGGTGCGCCAATGTCATCGGCTGCGACGCCGGCGCGCGTACCGCCCGCGTCTGGCGCATCGGCCAGGCGATGTACACGCCCGCCTATCTCAGCACGGCCGCACCGCAGCCCTACGACTGGCCCTATGCCGCTGCGCTCGCGGCGACGCTCTCAAGCGTGGTCTATGGCGAGCGCACCCGCCAGAGTCTCGGTCTGTCGCTCGGCGTGATCGGGCCGGCAGCCCTTGGCGAGCCGGTCCAGAACGCGGTCCATCAGGTCATCAGCAATCCCCCGCCGCTGGGTTGGGGCTTGCAGGTCCGGGCCCAGCCAGTGCTTGAGCTCAACTGGTCGGGGATGGTGGCGACGCCGATTTCGCCGGGTCGTATCGATCTGGTGAGCCGAGCGCTGGCGCAGCTTGGCAATCCGGTGACCCAGGCGGGGGTCGGCGCGATGGTGCGCGCCGGCGCCTTGCCGCAGGGCCCCGAATGGCCTGGCGAGATGGCGTTGTCGCGCCGTCCGCAGGGGCTTCATGTCTATGCCGGTGCCCAAGTGCGCGGTGTCGCCCGCAACATCCTGATCGATGGCGCCACCTATGGCTACGACTCGCTCATCCAGCATCGACCCTGGGTGGCCGAGGCGATCGGCGGCGGGTCCTGGGCCTTCAGCAAGACCTGGTCGGTCGACTACGCGCTGTCGGTCAGGACGGTCGAGTTCACTGCGCCGCTTGAGCCGCGCCCGCTCAATCCGCAGCGCATCGGCATGATTCTGCTGCGCTGGACGCCGCACTGAGTTACCGGCGTCAGGGCGTCAGCGCTGATCCCTCAGTCGCGCGATCTCACGCTTGAAAAAGGGATAGACCAGCGGCGCGGCCACCAGCCCCTGGACACCGAACAGCGCCTCGCCGGTCAGCATGGCGGCCAGGATCTCCCAGGACGCCACCTGCACCTGCGAGCCGACCGTACGGGCATTGATGAAGTATTCGGCCTTGTGGATCGCGATCAGAAAAGCGAGCGAGGCCACCGCCACCGCCGGCGCCACCGCCAGTGAAATCAGCGTCATCAGGATATTGGCGAGCAGATTGCCGGCCACCGGCATGATGCCGGTCACCAGCGTGAACAGGCACAGCAGCCCGCGAAAAGGCAGCACATGGCCGAATGCCGGCAGCACTGCAAAGAGGTAGAGCGCGGTCATTGTGGTGTTGAAAAGCGCGATCCGGCCCTGGGCCAGCACCACCCTCTCGAGCACCAGCAGCAGACGGCCCAGGAATCGGTCCTCGGCCATCAGCATGCCCGGGCGCCAGGTGGCTGCCGCCGCCATGGCGCCGACCAGGATTGCGAAGATGCCCTGTGCCAGCGAATGAGCGACTTTACCGCCCAGCCCGCCGATGCTGGCTGCGTGCTGGCGCAGCCAGTCGAAGACCCGGGTTCGCAGCTCGACCAGGTCATTGGGGATCGACTCGGCAAGGCTTGCGGGCAGGGCCACGCGCAGGGCGTCAAGCGAATCCTCGATGCGCATCAGGAAGGTTCGCAATTCCTCGCCCGAGGCGAGCGCCACCGTCCAGGTGACCAGCCCTGCGAAGGCGGCGCACACCAGCGTGCCGACGATTGCGCCACTGAGGGCGGAGACTGTGCGACTGACGCCGAAGCGCCCGGCGAGGCGGTCGGCGAGCAGGCAGCTCCAGGCATAGACCAGCATGCCGAGCAGTACCGGCACCAGCAGCCGCTGCCAGAGAATCAGCAGCGCGGCCAGGCCGGTCAGAACCAGGCGCAGGTAATCGGGACGCAGAGTGAGCGGATTCAAGGCGGGTCGCTGCGCTCAGACGGTCCAGCGCATCAGGCGGCTGACCTTGCGCAGGCCGACCCGCTTGTCGGGCGCGACCACCTCGACCGTACGCTCAGGCAGCCAGTCGCCCATGTCCCAGTCGTGGGAGACGATGCGGGTGCCGGCGGGCAGGCGGCGCAGCTTCGGGCGCAGCAGCAGGTTGACATCGGGCAACAGGTACATCGTGATGACGTTGAAGCGGCTGAAGTCTGCGGTCATCAGGTCGGCAACGATGAAGCGGGCCTGTTGCGCCACCCCCTCGCGGCTGGCATTCCTGCGCGAGAGTTCGACCAGTGTCGGATCGATCTCGATCCCCAGCCCGGTTGTGCCGAAACGGCGCGCCGCGGTGATGACAATGCGCCCGTCGCCCGAGCCGAGATCGAGCAGACGGTCGTTCGGCCCGACTTCGGCGAGTTGGAGCATCGCATCGACCACATTCTGTGGCGTGGTCACATACGGGACATCGAGCTCTCCATCGGGCTGAGCCCGGACCGTCCCGGGCCGTGTCGCCAGGACGCCGCCCATGAGAGTGCTCGCAAGGCCTCCCCCCAGGCCGCCAATCAGGCTGCCCATCAAGCTGCCTGTCAGGGAGCGTCTGTTCATGACCGGCATTGTAGCCACGCCGCGGCGTTCGCCGTCAGTCGGCGACGCTTGCTGTCAGCGACCAGGTGGTGCGGGCTTGCTCACAAGCTGATTCGAGCCGTACCAGCGTGGCGCCAGCCAGGGTCGGTTCGCATCGCTCGAGGGTGGCTGCCAGCGAGGCGATCGTCTCGAAGCCCAGGCTCGACGAGGCACCCTTGAGGCTGTGCGCCGCGCTGCGACGCGCGGCCGCATCCTGCGTCATGACGGCGGCGCGGCAGGCGGCGAGATCGGCATCGCTTTGCGGCCAATAGATCTCGGCGACCGCCTTCCAGACATCGAGTCCGAGTTCATCGCGCACACGGGCGACGCCTGCGGCATCGATCGGGGCAGCATCCTCGCGGGCCTGTTCGGTCACCGGTTCCCGGGATTGCTGATGGACATGCACAGACACGGGTGAGGCCATCTGGCCCGCTGTGGCGTCTGCCGCAGCCCAGGGCAGGTTGCGCAGGATGGCTGCGTCGAGCGCCACCCAGTCGATCGGTTTGGTCTGGTAGTCATCCAGCCCGCTGGCCATGTATTCATCGCGCAACTCGGGCAGGGCATCTGCCGTCAGGGCGATGATCGGAATCCGGTTGCGTCTGGCATCGGGCAGCGCGCGGATGGCGCGGGTCGCGCCCATGCCGTCGAGCACCGGCATCTGCATGTCCATCAGGATCAGGTCAAAATCACCGGTCGAGGCCGCATCAAGCGCCTGCTTTCCGTCATCGACCAGTTCGAGCTGGTGCCCGGCGCGGCGCAGACGGGTCTCGATCAGCAGTCGATTGGTCGGGTTGTCTTCGGCGACCAGGATGCGCAGGCTGCGCAGCCGCGCAACGGTATTCGAGGCGGGGGTCCTCGGGGCGCTTGCCACCACGCCTTTGGCCCGGGCAAGGTCGAGTTCGACGCGAAAGACAGAGCCCTTCCCGACTTCGCTTTCAACGCTGATCCTGCCATTCATCGCATCGACCAGATGCCGGCAGATTGCCAGCCCCAGACCGGTCCCGCCGAAGCGTCGCGTGGTCGAGGTGTCGGCCTGCTGGAAGGGCTGAAAGAGGGTCTGCTGCACCTCGGGTCCGATCCCGATCCCGGTGTCGCGGACCTCGATCAGAAGCGTCAGCTCTGCGTCTGCCAGGGGCGCTTGCACCGCCAGATGAACCACGATCGCCCCCTGTTCGGTGAATTTGACCGCATTGCCGACCAGGTTGAAGAGCACCTGCTTGACCCGTGTCGGGTCGCCATGCAAAAGCGGCAGCGGGGTGTCACCCCACTGCGCCTGCAGGGTGTTCTGGCGCCGATTAGCGGCGTGGGTGAACGCGTCGATCACCTCACGAACGATCTGAGCCGGATCGAAGTCGATCTGTTCGAGCTCGAGGCGACCGGCCTCGATCTTCGAATAATCGAGAATGTCGTTGAGCACCGTCATCAGTGCTTTGGCCGAATTATTGAGGATCCCGACCTGGCGCTGCTGCACCACCGGCAGCGAGGTTTCTTCCAGCAGTTCGATCATTCCCAGGATGCCGGTCATCGGCGTGCGCAATTCATGGCTCATGACCGCGAGGAAGCGTGACTTGGCTTTCGCGGCGGCTTCGGCAGCGTCGCGCGCCTGACGCAGACCGTCCTCGTAGCGTTGCCGCTCGGTGATGTCCAGGCAGGTCAAAAGCATGGCTTCGGCATTGTCCAGGTAGATCGGCGTCATGGTGATCTCGAGCGGGACTTCGCGGCCGTCGAGTGTACGGGCCGCCCAGTTCATGCGGCAGGCGCCGAGCTTGCGGGCGATACCCCTGACCTTGTCGAGTTCTTCGACCAGTCGCAGCCCGTTCAATTCCTTGACGGCAAGATCCTCGATCCGCAGGCCGAGCAAGGCCCCCCTGGCCTCGGTGCCGAACAGCTTGACCGCGGCCTGATTGCAGTCGATGAGTCCGCCATCCCTGAACAGAAGGGTCGGCTGGCCCGAACGCTGAAACAGTGTTTTGAATCGCTCGTTGGCCTGCTGTTCGTGGGTAATGTCCCGAAAGATGCAGGTCAGCAGTCGCTCGTCCTTGATGGTGACTTCGCTGATGGCATACGACAGCACCATATGCGTGCCGTCACGGCGCCGGGTGTTGATCTTCTGTCCATCCGCAAAGACCGGGGCCATGCCGGTGCGCAGGTAATAGTCGAGCAGCGCTTGATAACCGGCAGCCTCTTCCGGTGCGAGCAGCGCCGAGGCATGACGGCCAATCGCGTCATCGGCCGGAACGCGAAACACCTGTTCGGCCGCACGGTTGTACTCGATCACGATGCTCTGGACATCCACCGTGATGATCGCGTCGGCGGCCGAGTCGAGAATATTGCGCAGGCGCTGTGCCTGGCTGGCAGACTCTTCCTGCGAAAGGGCGCGCTGGCGCAGGGCCCGCCGCGCGGTTCGGGTGAAGATGAACAACATGGTCAGCGAGGCGGTCAGGATCGACAGCGGCGCGATCAACTCCTTGTGCCAACGGGATGCCATCAGCGACTGCGGCAACCTGACTTCGACCACGACCGGGAACTCGGCTGTGGTGGCGAAGTGGGCGAGCCAGTCGGTGCCGTCGGGGGCGGTGTGGGTGAAGTTGCCGGTCTCGCGATTCGGCAGAAAGTCTCTGAAGATCGGATGTGATCGTTGATCGTGAGCCGCCCCCGCGTCGCTGGTTGCCAGAGACTTGCCGTCATAGCGATAGAGGGTCAGCACGTCTGATTCCATCGATGCCATGAAGCGCAGATCGCTGATCAGGCTGTCTGCCCCCATGACGGCCACCGCAAGCAGACCTTTCGCAGAATTGCCGCCCAGTGGGCGCGACACCGTGATGAAACCGTCGACGACATGGTCCGGACCCTCGAGCCCTGGTGCACTGCGTGAGAAGCTGCGACCGCCCTTGGGTTGCCCGATAAACAGGCGCTGGCGGGCTTCGGCTGCGGCAAAGTCATAGCCGGAGACATCGACACCGATGCTGCGTGAATTTGAAGACGCGACGATTCGGCCATCACGGTCGACGATCGCCACCTCGCGCAGCAGGAAATGCTGTCGGGTCATCGCTTCGAGCTTCGCGCTGAAGTCGACTGAGCCGATCGCCATCGAGCTACCCGTCAGCTCATCGACCTGCTCCAGCAGTCCACGGGTTCGCAGCAGGTTGCGGTTGACCTCCTGCGTCAGGATCCGGGAGACCGTCGTCACGCGATTCTGTGCGTCGGCACGCATCTCTTCGCGCAGCTGCAGGGTGTGCGAGAGAGTGGCGCCGATGATCACCAGGGCGCACAGGATGCCGGCCAGCACGATCAGCCGCTCGAGGCGGCTGGCGCGTTGCGCAGCTTGACGGTGGTCGTCGGTCACTGGGGAATGACGATCGGTTCCAGCTTGAAGGCCTTGGCGGCACTGAGCAGTCGACCGTCGCGCTTGATGTCGGCCACGAACTTGTCGATGCGCGCCAGCCAGGCTTCATCTCCCGGGGCGACCGCATAGGCATAGGAGACCGGGTTGACCGGTCGATCGGGGGGAATGACGCGCGCCCAGTCGGCATTGTCGAGCACCCGGCGGCTGTAGGGATAGTCGGTCATGAAGACATCGGCTCGGCCCGATTGCACCTCGCGCTCACGGGTGTTGGGCAGCTTGACTGCCATCAGTTCGGCCTGTTTCAGGTTGGCTTTCATCACCGGCTCCATGAAGGTGCCTGCCTGCACAGCGACCACCCGACCCGGCTTGTCGATGTCGTCCCAGGTCTTGAGCGAGGGATGGCTCTTGGTGGTCACCGCGTAGATGTCGCTGCGCAGATAGGGTTGGGAGAACTTCACCAGGGCAGCGCGTGAGGGCGTGATACCCACGCCGAACATCGCGATGTCGCAACGGTCGGCGAGCAGCTCATCGGTAAAAGTCGCAAAGGTGGTGTCGACATAGACCGGTTTGACGCCGAGTTCGCGGGCAAACTGGACCGACAGCACTTCGTCGATCCCCGAGAGTTCCCCGTTTTTGGGGTTGCGAAACGAGATGCCGTAGTAATCGGGCCAGATGCAAACCCGCAGGGTGCCGCTCGTGCGGATGCGTTCGAGGTGCCCGCCCCCGGCTGTTGCGCCGGGGGGGGCTGCGCTGGTTACTGAGCCGCTCACTGAGCCCGGTTGCGCCTGGGCGGCTGCCGCGAACAGCCCCAGGATGAGCGCCAGGGCGCCGTACCGAAATGAAAGTCGCATTGCTGAAGCTCCCTTTTGCAGTTGAAATATAACTGTGTCGATGAAGAAACGTTAGCCTTCTGTGATTGAACGCCGAATCGGCCGGTTCGCGTCAGCCTGACCTCACCCGACGGCCAATGGGGCGGATGATCGGCAGGACCTTGTGGTCTTGGGCCTGCCTGCTAACCTTCCCACTGACGACTGTCGCCTCACGACGAGGGCTCCACGACAGGCGCCCGATCCGCCGGACACCACGCCACGCAGGACCCCACGCCATGAATGCTGCTTCTGTTTCTTCTGCGCCTCCGACTGCCCCGGGCGACGTCCTGTCCCTGTCGCGCCGAGTCGAGCGTCTGGTCGCAGGCCAACCGACCTCCGACGGGGCCGGCGTCAAACTCGACCGGGTGCTGACCCAGGCGCTGCAGCGCCGGCTCGATCCCTTCCTGATGCTCGATGCCTTTCGCAGCGACAACCCCGACGACTATCTGGCCGGGTTCCCCGATCATCCCCATCGCGGTTTCGAGACGGTCACCTTCATGATCGAAGGCCGCATGCGCCATCGCGACAGTGCTGGCAACGAAGGGCTTATTGAAAACGGCGGCGTGCAATGGATGACTGCCGGGCGTGGCGTGATTCATTCCGAGTTGCCCGAGCAGCAGGACGGCCTGATGGAGGGGTTTCAGCTCTGGCTCAATCTGCCGGCTGCCGACAAGATGCGTGCGCCCTGGTACCGCGATTTCACCGCTGCCGACCTGCCGATGTTCAGGACCGATGCCGGCGTAGGGGTTGTCGTGATCGCCGGCCGCAGCCACGGCATCGACGGTGCGGTCCTGCGGGCCGGCACCGAGCCGCTCTACCTCGATCTCGAGATGCCCGCAGGCAGCCTGTTCACGCAGTCTTTGCCGGCGTCGCGCAATGCCTTCGTCCATGTCTACCGTGGCGCGATCGAGATTGAAGGCACGACCGTGCCCGCCGGACGCATGGCGATTCTGGTCAATGCGGCCGACGCCGATGGGGTGGCGATCCGGGCAACCGAGGATGCACGCGCGCTGCTGATTGCCGGTGAGCCCCTGCGCGAGCCGATCGTCCAGTACGGCCCCTTCGTGATGAACAGCACCGACCAGATCCGCCAGGCGGTGGCCGACTTTCAGGCCGGCCGGCTCGCCTGAAACAGTTCTGCGCGCCTATAATCCGGCTGCCCGGGCCGACCGGCTCACTCATTGTTGGAGTTCGTCCATGTCATCACGTCGTGAATTTGTCGTTCAGTTCAGCCTCGGTTGCGCCGCTCTGGCTGCCGGCACGGCAGTCAGGGCCCAGCCTGCCATGGTCAAGGAATCCGATGCGATCGCCACCAGCCTTGGCTACAAGGAAAAGGCGTCCACCTCCAAAGACCCGAAATACAAAGCCGGTGCTGCGTGCAGCAGTTGCGCGCTCTATCAAGGCAAAGCCGGCGATGCCTCGGGCGGCTGCCCCCTGTTTGCCGGCAAGGTGGTGGCTGCAGGCGGCTGGTGCACCGCTTACGCCAAGAAAGGCTGATCGTCAGGCCCGGGTGATTCGCAATCCGGCATCGACCAGCAGGACTTCACCGGTGGTCTTGGTCGCTTCCACGCCCAGATACCAGGCCGTCCTGGCGATGTCTTCCGGGTCGATGACCTGGGCCAGCGCAGAGCGCGATTTGTAGGATTTCACCGACGCATCGAAACGGTCGGCGCCCAGCCCGGTGCGCAGCCAGTCTGAATCGACCAGACCGGGCGCGATCGCATTGACCCGCACATCCGGGCCCAGCGCGCGCGCCAGACCGAAGGTCATGGCGTTGAGCGCGCCCTTCGATGCCATATAGGCGATCGACGAGCCGGTGCCCATCATTGAGGCGATCGAGGAGACATTGACCACGCCGGTCACAGGATGGCGCTTGAGCATCGGCAACAGCGCGCGGGTCATCTGATAGGCACCGATCACATTGACGTCGTAGATCGAATGGAAGTCTTCAGCCGACAGGCCGTCGAGGTTCTTGATGTCGACGAAGCGGGTGGTGCCGGCATTGTTGACCAGGACGTCGACCCGGCCCCAGCGCTTTTCGACTTCATCGGCCAGCGCCCGGCAAGCCTCGTCGCTGGCGACATTGCACTTGACCATCATGGTTTCGGCGCCCAGTGCCTCGCAGGCCTTGGCCACTTCCTGAGCCGGAACCGGGTCGCGCGAATAGTTGATCACCACGCGCCAGCCTTTGCTCGCGAAAAGGCGGGCGGTGGCCGCACCGATACCGGCTGACGAACCGGTCACAACGCAAACCCTCGGATCACTCATCGTTCAATTCCTTATGGCGGCCGCTGCGAGACACCGGCCAAGTCTGGTGGGGTAGCAGCCAAGCGTGTGACTGATCGGGATAAATTGCAAGAAATCGGATCGGTTCTGAAGCGAGTCCGGCCCGTGTAATCATTCGTGAATCCCTGCTTTGTGTCCTGTTGAATTCGGTCTGATCATGAGTCTGTCCCTTTCGGTATTGGTGTCGGTCTACAAGAAGCGCGAAAACCTCGAGCGGATTCTCGAGGCCTTCAATCGGCAGACCGATACCGACTTTGAAGTCGTCGTGTGCGAAGACGATCAGGACATATCGATCAGCGACTGCGTGCTCAGCTGGCACAACCGGGCTAAGTTTGTCATCCGGCATGTGTCGCAGCCGGATGAGGGGTTTCGAAAGAACAAGGTGTTGAACGAAGGCATCCGTGCGTCGCGAGGCGACTTCATCGTCTTCATCGACGGCGACTGCATTCCCCATCCTCGCTTCATCGAGTCCTATCGGCGCCATGCGGCCCCGGGCATGGCGCTGCATGGTCGGCGGGTGATGCTGTCGGCGTCGATCAGCCGCAGACTGCTTGAGGGTGCCTGCGCGAACCCGCCCTCCCTGCTCGATATCGTGTTGTCGGGCTCAAAGAAGATCGAGTGCGCGCTCTATCTGCCGTGGCTTCAGAAGAAGCCTCGCGAGTCAGCGATCTGGGGATGCAACTGGGGCATCCTGAAAACCCATCTTCTCGACCTCAACGGCTTCGACGAAGACTATGTGCGGGCTGGCATCGGTGAGGACACCGATATCGAGTGGCGATTGCTCAAACGCGGCATCGAGCTGCGCAATGTCAAGCACGCCTGCCTGCTCTACCACCTGCACCACAGGCAGTTCTATTCGGAAGCCGAGGTGGCGGTCAATATCGGCCTGATGAAGGCCAAGATGGCGCAGGGCAACATCAGGTGTCTGAACGGACTCGAGAAGTCGGGGGCGGTCGAGCGCATCGCGGTCTGAGACGCTTTTCAGCGTGCTCGATCGCCTGCCGCGAGTCAGCGGTGTTCAGGCCGCCTTCAGGCCGACTTGGCCAATCTGAATCCGATGTGCGACATCGGGTTGTAGGGATCGGTGCCACGCCGGGCACTCGGCCGATACGACATGCAGTAGTCCTCGTTGCACAGGAACGATCCGCCGCGGATCACGCGTTTGGGCGCGTTCGGCGGCACGCCCGGGTCGGCCGGATCAAAGGCGTCCTGCGGCCCCTTCGGATCGGTGATCGGTCGCTTGCCGGCACTGCTTGCCTGTTGCGTGAAGTAATCGGCGCGATACCAGTCGGCCACCCATTGCCAGGCATTGCCGGTCATGTCGAAGAGGCCATAGCCGTTCTGCGGAAAGGTCGCTACCGGTGTGGTGCCGGTAGCGCCGCCTGCCTTGGCGCTGATCACCGGGAAAGGCTTGGCCTTCACATCCCAGATATTGGCCAGCATCTTGCCTTCGGGTTCGAACTGATCGCCCCAGGCATAGGTGGCCTGATCAAGGCCGCCACGCGCGGCAAACTCCCATTCGGCTTCAGTCGGCAGCCGCTTGCCGGCCCATTTGGCATAGGCCAGCGCGTCTTCATAACTCACCTGCACAACCGGATGGTCGCCTTTGCCGGTGATGTTGCTGTCGGGGCCGAAGGGGTGCTGCCAGTTGGCGCCGGGCACATAGGCCCACCACTGCGAGTAGTCATCGAGCCTGACCGGCCGGCTGGTGCCGGTAAAGACCATGGCGCCCGGCACCAGCGCCGATGCCGGCGGTCGTGGTGTGCCGGGGGGCAGCTGCGCCTTCAGGGTCTCCCAGTCGGGTGCCTTGTCGGCGGTCGTGCGGTAGGCGGTAGCCTTGATGAATTCGGCAAACTGGTCATTGGTGACATGGGTGGTGTCCATCCAGAAGCTGTTCACGATCACCCTGTGCGTAGGCCGCTCATTGGCCTGAGCAAGTTTGTGATCGCTGCCCATCAGGAATTCGCCGCCGGGTACCCAGGCCATGCCTTTCGGGCCGTCACTGCCGTTGCCCACACGCACCACCGGTCTGGTGGCTGCCGGCTTTGCCTGACGCGATGTCCAGGCATAAAGGCCACCGGCCGCAGCCGCCGCCAAAGCGGTGCCGCCGATGATCAAACCGCGACGTTGACTCAGGCCCATGCTCGTCTCCTGCGTGAGAAGGGCACGATGTTAACCGCGCCCCGCGGGCAAGGGCGATTCAATTGCTGCGACTCAAACCGGTGTGAACATCGGCAGGTGGTTGCCGTCTTCAGTCGGTTTGAAAACCAGCTTCACACGCTGACCGATTTTCAGGGCATCGAGATCGCAATCGGTGATGTTGGTCAGCATGGTCACGCCCTCGTCGAGCCTGACATAGGCGATCGCGTAGGGGATGGGACCCGCCCTGCGGGTCACGCTCACGCTGTAGATCTCGCCGGTGCCTTTGCTGGCTTCCCAGTCGGTGTCGCCGAAGCAATAGGGGCAGACCGCGCGCGGATACCAATTGGGTTTGGCGCACGCGGTGCAGCGTCGAAATTTCAGAACGCCTTCTTTAGCCGCTGCCCAGAAGGGTTCGGTGGCGGCATCGGTGATGCTTGCGCCCAGCGGGCGGTCCTGGCTCATCGTGCTCATGGTCATGCCCTCTCGAGGATCAGGGTTCCGGAACCGTGGCGCGAGCCGAGCAATCCGCCGATGCCCTGCGCCAGTGCCAGCGTGCAGTTCGGCACCTGCACCTTGGCATGGGCTTCGCCGCGCAGCTGACGCACCGCTTCGATCACCTTGGTGATGCCGCCGCGATTGGCCGGATGGTTGTTGCACAGGCCGCCGCCGTCGGTATTGAAGGGCAGCTTGCCGACGCCCGAGATCAGGTTGCCGTCGGCGACGAACTTGCCACCCTGGCCTTTCGCGCAAAAGCCCAGGTCTTCAAGCTGCATCAGGACGGTGATCGTGAAGCTGTCGTAGATCGAAGCGTATTGAATGTCGGCAGGCTTGACGCCGGCTTCTTCGAAGGCCTTGGGGCCCGACAATGCTGCGGCCGACCAGCTCAGGTCAACCTGACCGCCGAGCTGGCCCTTGACCGCTTCGCCTGCGCCCAGCAGGTTGATGACCGGGCGCTTCAAGGACCGCGCGATCTCGGGCCGCGTGACCACCAGCGCACCGCCGCCGTCGCTCACCACGCAGCAGTCGAGCTTGTGCAGCGGATCGGAAATCATCGGCGAATCGAGCACTTCCTGCACTGTGACCGGATCGCGCAGCATGGCGTGCGGATTGTGCTGGGCGTGGGCTGCAGCGGCAACCTTGATCCAGGCGAGTTGCTCGGAGGTGGTGCCGAACTGATGCATGTGGCGCGCGGCAACCAGCGCATACATGTTGACCGTGACCGGGCTGAAGAGCGATTCCCAGGGCGCATCGGGCACATTAGGCACCACCGCACGGGGTGCGACGCCGCTTGATCCTTCGCTGCGCGGCCGACCGGCCAGGGTAATCAGCGCGACATTGCATTTGCCGGCAGCGATCGCGGCAGCGGCATGGGCAACATGCAGCAGGTAGGACGAGCCGCCGGTTTCGGTCGAGTCGACATAACGCACGTTGATCAGCCCGAGGTAGTCGAGCATGTTGACCGCGCCCATGCCGGGGGCGTCCCCCGCGCAGAAATAGCCGTCGACATCGGCCATGGTCAGGCCGGCATCAGCGAGCGCGCCGCGGGCGCACTCGGCATGCAGTTGGGCGACGGTCTTGTCGGGTGCCTTTCGGGTGGGGTGCTCGTAGGCGCCTGCAATGCAGGCCTTGCGACGCAGGGTCATCGTCGTCTCCAGAGGGTCGGTGGTTTGGATGTCAGTGTGACATGGTCAGATACGCGACCTTACCGGCGGATCGCCACGCCGCAAAACCGAAGCGGTTCGAATTCGGGATGGTGCCTCAGGTCGCCACCTCAGGTCGCCACCTCAGGTCGCCACGATAGAATCGACTCAGCCGTCACCGGCGCATTCGCCGATCGACAGGTTTTCAGCGGTATTCACAGAACTCACAAGGCAGGAGACAAAGCGATGAAAGTTGATGCATCAACCCCCGCAGTCGTGACCGGCGGTGCTTCCGGTCTGGGCCAGGCCACCGCGCAGGCGCTGGCCGCAGCCGGCGTCAAGGTGGCGATCTTTGATGTGAACGAAGCCCGCGGCGCAGAAGTCGCGCAGGCCATCGGTGGTCTGTTCTGCCGGGTCGACATCAACAGCGAAGAAAGCGTGATCGAAGGCTTTGCGAAAGCCCGCGCCGCGCATGGCCAGGAGCGCATTCTGGTGCATTGCGCGATGACCTCGCGGCGCGGCAAGACGCTCGCCTTCGACAAGGCGTCCGGCAGTCTCAAGCGACTGTCGACCACCGATT
>CAMCXH010000026.1 GCA_945883285.1 Bordetella parapertussis
CTCGAGTTTGTCGGCGCTGGTAATGCTGTTGCGGGTATGCCCAGCCAGACCGGTGCGGGTGCCATAAGCGCGCACATTTCGCGGATCGTCGGCGGCCAGGAAGAGTTTGCCCACCGAGGTCAGATGCAGCGGCGCGCGGCCACCCACGGCGCGTACGACCTGCATGCCGCTGCGCTCGGAGACTGCCCGCTCGATATAAACGATCTCGTCGCCCTGGCGAATCGACAGATTGACCGGCTGGTGAGTGAGCCTGTGCAACTCGCGCATCGGCGAGAGCGCTGCATCGCGGACATTGAGCCGCGCCTTCACCAGATTGCCGAGTTCAAGAAGACGGATACCGAGCTGATAACTGCCGGGTTCCGATCGGTCGACCAGCCGCGAGACCACCAGATCGTTCAGGATACGGTGGGCGGTCGAAGGGTGAAGGCCAGTGCGCCGCGACAATTCCTTGAGGCTGACCGCTTCCGGATGTTCAGCCAGGGCATCGAGCAGCGAGACCAGTCGGTCAATGACCTGGATCGCCGTGCGCGAACCGGTATCGGGGAGGGACTGTTCGTCGTCGTTTCGGTGTTGGACCATCTGGCGGTATCGTGCGTCATCCCTGTGGGATGCGTGTTTATGGATCGTGATACGTTATATCGCTTTGTGAAATCGGTGTCGAGGCAAGAGGGGTGCTGCTTGAAAGTTGGCTTGTTCATTACCTGTCTGATCGATGTCATGCGACCCGAAATCGCCGAGGCGACGGTCCGGCTGCTCGAGTCCGCCGGCTGCACGGTCGAGGTGCCGATGACCCAGACCTGCTGCGGCCAGCCCGGCTACAACTCGGGCGACAGTGTGGCGGCCGGCGATCTGGCACGAAAATTTCTGATGGAATTCGAAGGCTTCGACTATGTCGTGGTGCCGTCGGGCTCCTGCGGCGGGATGATCCGTCAGCACTATCCGGCGCTTTTTACCGACGACCCGGACCTGCGCAACCGTATCGATGCGCTGGCGCAAAAGACCTTCGAACTGACCGCTTTCCTGCACGATGTCATCGGCATCGCATCGCTGCCGGGCAATTTTGCCGGTGAGGTGACCTACCACGATTCGTGCAGCGGCCTGCGCGAACTCGGTGTGCAGGCCCAGCCGCGCGCGCTGCTGGCGCTCAACCCGTCGATCCGTCTCACCGAGATGAAGGATGCGCGCGCCTGCTGCGGCTTCGGCGGAACCTTTGCCATCAAGTACGGTGACATCTCGAGCGCGATCGTCGACGAAAAAATCGGGCATATCCATGCCAGTGGCGCACCCTGCGTGGTGCTCGGCGACCTCGGCTGCATGCTCAATATCGAAGGTCGCCTGCGTCGCACCGGCGACAGCACCATCCGCGTGCTCCATATCGCGCAAGTGCTGGCCGGCACCGCGTCGGATGCGCCGTCACCTTCTGCCACAGACGAGGCACGCTGATGCAAGTCCAGTCGATGCACTTCAAGGCGCGCAGCGGGCAAAAGCTCGCCGACGTGCGGTTGCAGCAGAATCTGAAGGTGCTCTCGCAGCGCTGGACGGTCGGGCGGACCAATGCGATCGCCGAACTCGACGATTTCGAGGCCACCCGAGACGAGGCGGTCAGTCGACGCAATCGTGCGCTGGCCAATCTCGATGTCTGGCTCGAGCGCTTCGAGACGCAGGCCACCGCACGAGGCGCCACCGTGCTCTGGGCCGAGACACCTGAAGAGGCCTCGAAACTGGTCGTCGAAATCGCCCGGCGTCACGAGGTGGCCAAGGTCACCAAGTCGAAGTCAATGGTCTCGGAAGAGATGGCGCTCAACCGTCATCTCGAAGCGGCCGGCGTCAAGGTGGTCGAGACCGATCTGGGCGAATACATCCTGCAGATCAACGATAACGAGCCACCGTCGCACATCGTGGCGCCGGTGGTCCACAAGAGCAAGGACGAGGTCTCGGACCTTTTCGCGCGGGTCCACAAGCGCCCGCGCCTGACCGACATTCCGCAGATGACCCGCGAGGCGCGCGAGTTTTTGCGCCCGCAATTCCTGTCGGCTGACATGGGCGTGTCGGGCGGCAATTTTCTGATTGCCGAGACCGGCTCGGTAGCGGTCTTCACCAACGAAGGCAACGAGGGCATGTGCACCGTGCTGCCGCCCAAGGTGCATGTGGTGGTGACCGGCATCGAGAAGGTGATCCCCACGCTTGAGGACCTGGCGACGATGGCTCGGTTGCTGCCGCGATCGGCCACCGGACAGTCGATCTCGAACTACTTCTCGATTCTCACCGGGCCGCGCGCCCCGGGCGAACAGGACGGTCCCGAGCATATGTATTTCGTGCTGGTCGACGGCGGTCGCACCGGACTGCTGGGCGGCGAATTCCAGGACATGCTGCGCTGTATCCGATGCGGCGCCTGCATGAATCACTGCCCGGTCTATCAGAAGATCGGCGGCCATACATATGGCTGGGTCTATCCCGGCCCGATGGGTGCGGTGCTCACCCCGTCTTATGTCGGCCTCGAAAAGACGCTCGATCTGCCGCAGGCAGCCACCCTTTGCGGCGAGTGCCATGTGGTCTGCCCGATGAAGATTCCGCTGCCCGATCTGCTTCGCAAGTTGCGCGAGCGGCAGTTCGAGCGCGGCCTGCGGCCGTGGCGTGAGCGGCTGGGCATGGCGGCCTGGGCGTTTGCCGCAAGGCGTCCGGCAATCTATCGACCGCTTGCGCGTATCGGCGCCCGTTTTCTGGGCTGGATGGGTGGCGATGCCCATCGCATCGCGCGGCTTCCGGGCGGATCCGGATGGAGCCTGTACCGGGACATGCCCGCGCCGGTCGGGCCGACCTTCAAGGAACGCTGGGCAAAGCAGGCGGGGAAACCCCCCCCTCGCTGACCGCGAGGTGTCGTGCCTGGCGCTCGGGTACGGCGCCCGGATCCCGGTCAGTCAGGCCAAGACCACGAGCCATGAATGACGGTCGGCCCTGAGCGCCGCTGCGGGCATAGTCGGCGGCGATCAATCGGGTCAATGTTTCAGCGTCACCGCCATCGACCTCGGTCAGCCAGGCGAGCAAGGCTTCGGCGCGCGCTTCGAGCGACAACTGATACGTTGCTTGAGCATGCTCGTGCAGCCAGTCCGAGAACGCCATGAAGCGTGCGAACGGCGCCTCACCGAGCAATCGAGGCAGGGTGTCGACAAATCGCCCCGAGTTTCCGTAGAGATCCCAGTAGCGGGCAAACCGTTCGATGCGGGCTAGGTCGATGGCCGATATCGCATCGGTTTCGGTCACCTGGTAGGGCGGTGTCGGCGAAAAACGCAGGCCGAAGGCCTCGGTGTGGCGGGCAATCGGCGCGCCGCGCAGGCGCTTGAGGATGCCGACCTGGATCTCGTGCGGGCGCAGCGCCACCAGCCGATCGAAGCCGGCGCCGAAGCTGGCCAGGTCTTCGCCCGGTAACCCGGCGATCAGATCGACATGCAGATGGGCCTGGCTGTGCTCGCGCAGCCAGCGCAGATGGCTCTCGGCGCGGGCGTTGTCCTGGCGTCGGCTGATGCGCGCCTGAACCTCCGGGTTCCAGGTCTGGATACCGATCTCGAACTGCAGCGCGCCGGCCGGAAAACGCAGGATCGCCTCTCGCAGCGCCTCGGGCAGATGGTCGGGAACGAGTTCGAAGTGCGCGAAGACCGGATCGTCGGGCGTCGCCTCGATCCGCTGCAAAAAGAAGTCGAGGATCGCCCGGCCGGTCTGTGCCTTGAGGTTGAAGGTACGGTCGACGAACCTGAATCGCCGCGCGCCGCGCCGATGCAACTGCGCCAGTTGCGCGAGGATCTGGTCGAGCTCGAATGGCCAGGCGGTCTTATCGAGCGCCGACAGACAGAATTCGCACTTGTAGGGGCAGCCGCGCGAGGCCTCGACATAGAGGTTGCGGTGGGCGATGTCGACATCGGTGTAGTGCGCATAAGGCAGCACCAGCGTATCGAGCTCGGGCTGCACGCCGGCGATCACTTTCATGAGGGGGCGCGGCCCGTCGAGCAACTGGCGCGCCAGCACGGCAAAGCTGAGGTCGGCCGGTCCGGTGATCACATGGTCGGCCCTCTGCACGATCGGCTGTCCCTGGACCTCATGGCTGACCTCCGGGCCGCCGAGCACGATCCTGATCGCAGGCGCCACCTCGCGCAGGCGAGCGATCAGCTCGGTGGTGCGCTCGACATTCCAGATGTAGACGCCCAGCCCGATAATGCTCGGATTGCCTTCAAGCAGTCGCTCGACCACCTGATCGAGCGGCGTCGCAATCGTGAACTCATCGATGCGCGCGCGCGACTGCAGCTCGCCCAGGTTGGCATAGAGATAGCGCAGCCCGAGCGAGGCATGCGACCAGCGGGCGTTGAGCGTGGCAAGCACGATGTCTGTCATTGGCCGATTCTACGTTCGCCATCCTCTGCACCTGCCGCTGCGTCGCCCGGACCTGCGACGGGTTAGACTTCCGGGATCATGACCAAGCCTGCCGATCCCCATCGCAACACGCTCTCCGACATGGATCTGCGGGTCCTTGCGCTCGAAAAGCTGCTGATAGACAAGGGCTATGTCGAGGCCCGCGCGCTCGACGCCCTGATTGACACCTACGAGCACCGGGTCGGGCCGCGAAACGGCGCAAAAGTGGTGGCGCGTGCCTGGGTCGATGACGACTATCGCGCACGTCTTGCGGCCGATGCCACCGCAGCCATTGCCGAGTTCGGCTACACCGGTCGCCAGGGCGAGCATATGGTCGCGCTCTTCAATGAGCCGGGTGTCCATCATCTGGTGGTCTGCACCCTGTGCTCCTGCTATCCCTGGCCGGTCCTGGGCCTGCCGCCTGCCTGGTATAAATCCGCGCCCTATCGGTCGCGCGCGGTGATCGATCCGCGTGGCGTGCTGGCCGATTTCGGGCTTGAGCTGCCCTCGCAAACCGAATTGCGGGTGTTCGATTCGACCGCCGAGTTGCGCTATCTGGTGATTCCCACCCGGCCTGCCGGCACCGACGGTTGGACGCCCGAGCAACTCGCCGATCTGGTCACCCGCGACTCGATGATCGGCACCGGCCTGCCGCTTGATCCTGGCGCTGGTCCCGCCGACCCCACACCATGAACGGCGCACAAGATCTCGGTGGCATGCAGGGTTTCGGGCCGGTCGTGCCGGATGCCGACGATGCGCATTTCCACGAAGCCTGGGAGCCGCGGGCCTTTGCGCTGACCCTGGCGATGGGCGCGACCGGCAGCTGGAATCTCGATCAGGGGCGATTCGCGCGGGAGTCCTTGCCGCCGGCGCAATACCTGGCGAGCACCTACTACCGGATCTGGTTCGAAGCGCTGGTGCGCCTGATGCTCGAACGCGAGCAGGTGACCGAGGCCGAACTCGCCGACGGGCTGATGCGCGAAGCGCCACGCCCGCTGGCACGCGTGCTGAGCGCCGACGCGGTGCCGGCTGTGCTGGCGCGCGGCGCACCCACCGAACGCGAGACCCTTGCGCCGGCGCGCTTCGCTGTCGGTGATCATGTCCTCGCCCGCCAGATCAACCCGGCCACGCATACCCGACTGCCCCGGTATGTGCGCGGACGTCGAGGCACGATCGTGTCGCTGCACGGCACCCATGTTTATCCCGACACGCATGCCCGAGGCGAAGGCGAGTCGCCCTGCTGGCTCTATACCGTTCGCTTCGATGCGCGCGAGCTCTGGGGGTCTGATACCACCGCCTCAAGCGTCTTTGTCGACTGCTGGGAGCCCTACCTCGAGGCGCTGGCCAGTGCGCGTGCGCACTCGCCCACCAGCGCCGGGCCTCGATAGATCAGGCCGGTATAGACCTGGACCAGGTCGGCGCCGGCGGCAAGCTTTGCGCGGGCATCCGAGCCCGACATCACGCCACCCACCCCGACGATCGGATAGCGCGGCGGCAGCAAGGCCCGCAATGCTCTGATCACCCGGTTGCTGGCTTCAAAGACCGGTGCGCCCGACAAGCCGCCGGCTTCTTCGCCATGGGGCAGGCCCTTGACCGCCTCGCGCGCCAAAGTGGTGTTGGTGGCAATCACGCCATCGATGCCGTGCCGTACCAGGGCTGCTGCAATAAAGGCGATTCGCTCGTCATCCAGGTCGGGTGCGATCTTCACCAGCAGTGGCACGCTGCGCCGGTGGGCTCGAGCCAGTTGTGTGCGCTCGGTATCGAGTGCGGCCAGAAGGCCATCGAGTGCCTCGCCTTCCTGCAGCGAGCGCAGCCCGCTGGTATTGGGCGATGACACATTGACGGTGACATAGGCCGCCAGCGGCCAGACCCGCCGCAGACCGGTCAGGTAGTCGTCGGTGGCGCGCTCAAGCGGCGTGTCGGCGTTCTTGCCGATGTTGGCGCCGAGCACGCCGCGATAGCCGGTTCGGGCCAGATTGGCCACGAAGGCATCGAGTCCGAGGTTGTTGAAGCCGAGCCGATTAATCAGTGCCGATCGTTGCGGCAGCCTGAAAATACGGGGGCGCGGATTGCCCGATTGCGGCCTTGGCGTGACCGTGCCCACTTCGATGAAACCGAATCCCATCTGCGCCAGCGCATCGATATGGGCGGCATTCTTGTCGAGACCGGCCGCCAGGCCGATGCGATTGGCAAACCGCAGACCGAGCAGATCGACCGGGTCGTCCACCATTGGCCCGGCCGCCAGACGCAGTGCGCCGCTGGCGGCCATCGGCCCCATCGAGGCCAGCGTCAGGTCATGGGCCTGTTCGGCATCGAGGGCAAACAGCAGAGGTCTGGCCAGGCGATAGAGGCTCACGCGTCGAGCGCCTGCCACTGGCCGTTCTCGAATTGCTCGATCGGCCTGAAACGGGCCTTGTAGGCCATCTTCGGGCTCTGTGCGATCCAGTAGCCGAGATAGAGATGGGCCAACCCCAGCTGGCGGCATTGTTCGATCTGCCACAGCACATTGAAGGTGCCCAGACTGGCATTCGGCAGATCGGGGTCGAAGAAGGTGTAGACCGACGACAGCCCATCGTCAAGCACATCGATGATCGACACCATCAGCAGCGTGCCGTCTTCGGTCCTGAATTCGACCAGGCGTGTATTGACCTTGCTTTGCAGCAGGAACTGCGCGTACTGATCGCGGCTGTCATGGTCCATGCCGCCACCGGCGTGGCGCTTTGATTGATAACGCAGATAGAGCGCGTAGTGCTCCGGCGAAAAGGCGAGACGGGCAATCAGGGTACGCAGGTCGGCGTGGCGCTTCAAGGCCCGTCGCTGGCTGCGGTCGGGGACGAAGCTGGCCACCGGCACCCTCACCGGCACGCAGGCGCGGCAGCCGTCGCAGTGGGGCCGGTAGGTGAAGACGCCACTGCGCCGAAAGCCAGAGCGCACCAGCTGACTGTAGACATCGGCGTTGATCAGGTGATTGGGTGTGGCGACCTGCGAGCGTGCCTGAAGCCCTTCGAGATAGCTGCAGGGATATGGCGCGGTCGCGTAGAACTGGAGCGCCGAGAACGGCAGTTCATTGAGGAGCGTCATGCCGTTGGCGTCTGGGTGGGAACGTTAGGGTTCAAGCAGAACGGTTAAAACCTGGCGGGTTCAGAACACCGGAAACGTCACTTGCATCGAAGACCAGTCGGGAGGAGCCTGCGCGGTGAGCGCCGCAATCTGCTCCAGAAAGACCTCGCGAGGGATCGCGCGGCCACCAAACGAGGCCAGATGCGAGGTGGTCTGCTGGCAGTCTATCATGGTGAATCCTTGAGCCTTGAGCATCCAGACAAGGCCTGCCAGAGCGGTTTTCGAGGCATCGGTGCGCCGCGCGAACATCGATTCGCCATAGAACATCCGCCCGATCGAGACGCCATAAAGGCCACCGATCAATTCACCGTTTTCGCGCACTTCGACCGAGTGCGCATACCCCATCCGGTGCAGGTCGCAATAGGCACTGATGACGGCCTGCGTGATCCAGGTGCCATCCTGGTCGGGACGCGGCTGCGCGCACTGATTCATCACCGCCTCGAAATCGGTATCGAGGCTGATCTGCCAGATGCCCTCGCGATTCAGGCGACGCAGGGTCTTTGCCAGCGAGCGCGACAATTTGAATTCGTCGATGAACAGCACCATACGCGGATCGGGCGACCACCAGAGCACCGGTTGCCCGGCGCTGTACCAGGGAAAGATGCCGCCGCGATAGGCCTCGAGCAGGCGACGTGCCGAGAGGTCCCTGCCGGCAGCTACCAGACCGTCGGGTTCAACCAGCGCCGACGAGGCGTGCGGCAGGGGCGCGGCGGGGTCGACCCAGGTCAGCATGCGGCCCGGGTCTGATCAGGCTTCGGGGCGAGGCGGCTGGTAGCGGATCGCGCTGGTATGCAGATCGTATCGGCCGCTGCGCCGGTCCTCGAAAAACCACTTGAGCGTCTGGCCGACCGTGCGAAAGGCGATCTCGTCCCACGGAATCTCGTCTTCATGGAACAGTCTGGCTTCGAGGCTTTCCGGGCCTGGCTCGAAATCCAGATGCAGCAGCGAGGCGCGGTAGAACATGTGCACCTGATCGACATGCGGCACGTCGATCATCGAAAACAGCGGACCCATATCGATCCGCGCGCCGGCTTCTTCGAGCGTCTCGCGGGCAGCCCCTTCGTCGGTGGTTTCACCGTTTTCCATGAATCCGGCCGGCAGGGTCCAGTAGCCATGGCGCGGCTCGATGGCGCGCCGGCATAGCAGGATTTTTTCTTCCCAGACTGTGACCGTGCCGATCACCATGCGGGGATTCTGATAGTGAATGGCGCTGCAGTGCTTGCAGCAGTAGCGATGTCGGTTATCCCCATCAGGAATCTGGAGGATCACTTCGCGGCCGCAGCTCGAGCAGAATTTCATGGGAATGGTCTGTAAAAGAACAAAACGAGTGTAGCAGCGCCGGCCGTGCCGGCTTCGTGCATGGTGACAACTGTCACAATGTGTTATTCTCTTTGGCTTACGGACGCGGGGTGGAGCAGTCTGGCAGCTCGTCGGGCTCATAACCCGAAGGTCGCAGGTTCAAATCCTGCCCCCGCAACCCAATCAGGTCGAAAGTAGAACAGGTCGAAAGGCCAGTGAATCCGCTCCAGGCGCTCAGCCTGCGGCGGATTTTTGCTTTGCGGCCCTGTGCACCAGCGCGAGGGTCTCCAGTGGATCGCGTGCACAGCATGCCATGGGGCGCCATGCCATGCTTGGGGACATGACGACAGCCGACGCGATCAAGCACTGGGCCAAGCGAATCAAGCGTGACGGTGTGACACTCTGGTTTGCCGGCAAGCACACTGCAACGCCCTGGTATGCGAAAGCGCTGGGTGCCCTCGTCGTTGCCTGTGCGCTCAGCCCCATTGACCTCATCCCGGACTTCATTCCGATACTCGGTTACTTGGACGATGTCTTGCTGCTTCCGGGCCTGATCTGGATGACCATCCGGCTCTTGCCGCCTCAGGTGCTCGCCGATTGCCGTGAACAGGCAGATTCCTGGATGAGGACGCAGGGCGCAAAGCCGAGCAGCCGAATCGGGGCACTCCTGATCGTGCTGCTCTGGATTGCCGTCGGCGCTGCCATCTGGATCGGGCGTGGAGGCTGCCCCTGCCGGCGGTCACCTGAGCCGGCCGATCTGCAGGGGCCTTAGCCTGCGCGATTATCATGGGGTGTTCGCAGTCGTTCAATGTTTCGGCATTCGTCCATCGATCCTGAGCCTCAGACCCGCAGTTGCAGCCCGTGAAGATCCTCCTGGTCGTGCCCGGCAAGCTGAAAACCGTCCCGATGAGCGGTTTTTCGGCAGCGGCCTTGCGTGCACTCGGTCATGAGGTGCGCATCGAGGACTACTATCCGACGCTTGCCGAAAAGGCTCAGGCGGCGGGAGAGCGGCTGATGCCCCGCTGGCGAAATACCGAGTTCGTGGCGCAGGTCAACCGCCGGCTGCGACACGCGATCGATGAATTCAGGCCCGATCTGCTCTTTACGATCTACGGCCTGCACATCAGTGCGCAGACCCTGAGCTTTGCCCGCAAGCGTGGCATCGTGCGTGCCTGCTGGTGGATCAACGATCCCTTCCAGTCTCAGCCCGGCTTCGATCGCGCTGCCGAGTACGACGTCTATTTCAGCAATTCATCGGTCTGTGCCCGACAAGTCGAGGAAGCGCTGGGCGTCAGATCGCACTTCCTGCCGACCGCCTGTGAGCCGACGGTTCACCGTGCCTCGTCGCCCGATCCTGCCAAGGCCTGCGATGTCTGCTTTGCCGGTGACTGGAGTCCGGCCAGGCAGCAACTCATCGAGCGTCTGGTCAAGGCCGGTCTGAACCTGCGCCTGTACGGGCCCTGGCAGAAAAAGATCGCGTCCGATTCGCCGCTGCACGCGCACCTGACGCCGGGCTTTTTCACACCGGCGCAGATGTCGACCTATTTCAGCAATGCCCGGATCGTGCTCAATTTTCACACCTGGTTCGGTCGCTTCGGCCACGGCGTCAATCCACGGCTCTTCGAGGCGCCTGCCTGCGGTGCCTTCCAGATCGTCGATATCAAGGACGAGATCCCGAGTCTTTTCGAAGTGGGCGAGGAAGTGGCGATCTACCGGGATCTCGAGAGCCTGCCGGGCTTGCTGCGCGAATGGCTGACCGATCGCGATCGCTGCGAGGCGGTGGCGAAGGCCGGGCACCAGCGCGTGCTGCAGGAACATACCTACGAGCGGCGAATGGCGCAGATGCTCAGGCTTCTGTAGGGTCGGCACGGTCATCCCTGCCCTGAACACCGCCTCTGCGCGCTTCATCTGCGGGGCGTTTTCGCGGCGCAGGTTTTCGGCGCATCGGTGCGGCCATGCCCATTTCTCCAGGTCGTTGAACCGGGTCGGTGTCAAGCCACGCCCACGATCTCATTGCAGTTGTCGCGTGACCTAATGCACGCTTGCCGCTCGCCGACCCGCGGTACGTGAAGGGCTTCACAGACTGAAAATCGATTGAGCGCCACGATTTGTCGCATCAGCCAACCGGGCGTCGTCAATGACCGCTTTGTCGTACGCATTGTCGGGTTTCACCGCTCGGGCCATCAGGCCGGCGACCTTTGCGATGTCCCTGATGCTGGTGTTTGGCGCTGCGCACGCGCAGGTTGCGATCGGCCTGATCGATACCGGCGTTCGAGCCAGCCATGTCGATCTGCGTGGCATCGTGCATTCCGGCTACAACGCGGTCGATGGCAGCGCCGATATCGGTGATCGGATGGGTCATGGCACGCATGTGGCCGGCATCCTGGCCACCCATGCCGGGGCAGGCGCCAGTCTGACCATCCTGCCGGTGAAGGTCTTCAGCAGCGCCGGCGCGACCGATGCCTCGCTGGCGGCTGGCCTGAACTGGGCTTCGCCTCGCGCCGGTATCCTCAATCTGAGCCTGTCGGCCGGCGCGCCGGTTGCCGGGACAGCGATTCGCGACGCGGTTGCAAGGGGGGCGCTGGTGGTGGTGGCGGCCGGCAACCGCGGTGCGGCACAAGCCGACTGGCCAGCGAGGTTCGCGGCGCAGTCCTGGGCCAATGGCGCTCAGGCACGTGGCGCGGTCATCGCGGTCGGTGCGGTCGATGCCAAAAATCGCATCGCCGACTTCTCGAATCGGGCGGGCGACACCGCGCAATGGTTTCTGGTTGCACCGGGTGTCGAGATCAAGTCGAGCCATGTTGGCAGCGATACCGCCCAGGTTCTGATGTCCGGCACATCGATGGCCGCGCCGGCGGTCTCAGGTGCCGCGGCGCGTCTGCAGGCCACCTGGCCGAGGCTCAGTCCAAAGGACGTCGGCTCGATCCTGCTGACCACTGCCCGCGATCTCGGCGCCCGCGGCACCGACCCGGTCTATGGCCGCGGCCTGCTCGATGTCGAGGCAGCCATGCGACCGGTTGGCGACCTCAGCAGCGCAACCGCAACCGGCACGGTGGCTGTCAGCGGCAGTACCGCGATGCGTCTGTCGCCGGCGACCGTGGCGCTTGGTCAGCCGGCCGCCGCAGGCGCAATGACCGTGGTCGGCGTCGACAGCTATCAGCGCGACTACACCGTGAATCTGCAGTCGCGCCTGGCCGACCCCTTGCCGCTGATGCTCGGGCGCACCTTCGATGCCCTGGATCTGCGTATGCAGCAGCTCGAGAAGATGCTGCCCGATGGCACCCGACTGCTGGTGCAGGGTGCCGAGTCGTTTGCCCTGATTCGCAGTGACGATTCGGGTGAGTTCGCTTTCGGGGCCGGAAATCAGGGCGGCCAGTACTTTGGCATCGGCGCCGGACTCGATCTGACCGCTCTGGCCAATCCCTATGCTGCGCTGACGCCGCGCGGAGCGATGCTGGCCCGCGGCCTGCGCTATGGCGACACCATGGTCAAGGCTGGCCTGTATTCGGGGGCGGCAACCGAGCCGAATGGCATTGCCTGGACGCAGGTCGAAGCCCGCACCCTGTTGCTCGAGGTGTCGCACCGGATGAGTCAAGGCTTCGCGGTATCAGCCACATGGAGCAATTCGCAGGAGCAGGGCGCCTGGCTGGGATCGATCGGCACGGGCGGATTGACCGTCAATCAGAAGGTGCAGACCGACGCTGTTCAGTTCGGTGCGGCGCTGAACCTCTCACCGAAGACCGTACTGGCAAGCGCTTACGCAGTCGGTCGGACCCCGATGCTGCAGACCGCCGGGGCGGTCGGGGTCGTCAGCGATTCGATCACCGAGGCGATGTCGGTCGCGCTGGTCCGGCGCGATGCCTTCATGAGTGGCGACGGCCTGTCGATGTCAGTGTCGCAGCCCTTGCGCACCCGTTCCGGCACGATCTCGGCATCGCTGCAGTCGGGTGTCGACGCCGAGGGCAACCCGGTGGTGTCCAACCGCAGTCTGTCGCTGGTGCCTTCCGGACGCGAGTTGCTGACCGAATTGGCTTATCGCGCTCCGCTTGGCCGCGACCGCTCGGTCAGTGCCGTGCTGGCCGTGCGCCAGCAGCCCAACCATGATGCGACCGCCGCAATCGATGCGATGGTGGCGCTTCGATTCAGGCAGCTGTTCTGAGAGACAGGCCGTCCGCGCTGCGCCGTCCATGCAGCCCCGCTTGTCGCTCGCACCTGCCTGCTGATACCATCGCGCGCTGGGGTCAGTGATTCAGGGCTGGGACTTGGCCGGTATCGCCGGGCCAGAATCGAAGCCGAACCGGGGTTGTTTGCCCCGCGTTCCTGTCGATCCGAAAGCCGCCCCGAATCGATCGCCGCGCTTGGTGCGTCGTGATCCCGATTTTTCCGATTGTTGTTCCCGCCGAATCTCGCTGCAGCGAGTGCCCGATCGTCTGATCGGTCAAATCGCTGCCCGCAGTGGCGCTACGAATGTCACGGCCTGAGGCTGGCCGTCCACCCGATTTCACAGGGCTCACCGCGTGACGAATACCGCGGATGTCAAACGCATCATGGAGGCAGCGCTGCTTTGCGCGCAGCAGCCTATGGCTGTGACCGATCTGCGGCGCCTGTTCGCTGACGAGATCGACGTCGGACCCGACACGGTCAGGGCGCTGCTCGAAACATTGCGTCTCGAATGGCAGGGGCGTGGCGTCGAACTCGTGCCGCTGGCCAGTGGCTGGCGCTTTCAGACTGCCCCCGACATTGCCCGTTTCATCGAGCGCCTCAATCCTGAACGTCCGCCGCGCTACTCACGGGCCGTGCTCGAAACGCTGGCGATCATCGCTTATCGTCAGCCCGCGACCCGTGGTGACATTGAAGAGATCCGTGGCGTGACGGTTTCGGCTCAGATCATCAAGACGCTCGAGGATCGGGGCTGGATCGAAGTCATCGGCCACAAGGACGTGGTCGGACGCCCGGCGCTTTTTGCCACGACCCGTCATTTTCTTGACGACCTCGGGCTTCGCACGCTGCGAGAACTGCCGGCACTGGATGCCGATCTGCCGGTGGCCGAGGCAATCGGTCAGCGGGTCATCGAGTTCAGCACCGATGCGATCGCCCCGATCGCCCCGATCGCCCCGATGGTCCCGACGATCGACCTCGCATCGCCTGTGCAGCTTGCGACATCGCCCGACACACCCTCAGACATACCTTCAGACATACCTTCAGACCGATCCCTCGATCTGTCTTCCGACACACATTTCAACAAACCTGAGCCGCCAGCCGACCCATGAACGACAATCCCGAGCAGCCCCAATCCGCCGAATCGCCCGAGCTGCCTGGAGACGGTCAGCCGGCGTCAAGGCCGCGTCGGCGTTCCCGCCGTCCGGCCGTTCGTGTTGAGGCGGCGGGTGAGCAGTCCTTGAACGCCGAGTCCGCAGCGTCTGCTCCCCGAGACGCGCAGCCCGATCGCTTCATCGGTGACTCCGCCGCAAGCGACGCTGCCGCGGCCCCGCCTTCCGGGGAGCAGGGCGCCGCCGGATTTTCAGCGGGTGAAGCTGCCGCGCCGGGCCAGGATGAGCGGCGTGGGCCGAAAGGGCCGCGCAACCGCATGAATCGCAGGCGACCGGGCCGCAACGGACAGGGGCCGCGCGGACCGGGCGGGCCCCGCACCGCCGAGACCGAATCGCCGACAGGTCAGGGTGGTGCGAGTGCTGCTTCGCCGAACGATCCCGATCAGATCATTCCGATCTATTCGCGCCAGGCAAAGGTCGGCGTCGATGCAACTGATCCGCGCCGGCGAAATGCCCCGCGGACGGCGCCGCCTCGCGAGGCTGACGACGATGCCCCCAAGCTGCACAAGCTTCTGGCGGATGCCGGAATCGGTTCGCGCCGCGAAATGGAGGAGCTCATCGTTGCCGGACGGGTCTCGGTCAACGGCCAGCCGGCATATGTCGGTCAGCGCATCGGGCCTTCCGATCAGGTGCGGGTCAACGGTCGGCCGCTGAACCGCCGTGCTCAGAAGCCTGCTCCGAAAGTGCTGCTTTATCACAAGCCGCCGGGTGAGATCTGCAGCCGCGACGATCCCGGTCAGCGCGCGACGGTCTTTGAGCGGCTGCCCCGGCTCAAGGGTGAGCGCTGGGTGGCCGTCGGTCGGCTCGACTTCAATACCGAAGGTCTGCTGGTGTTTACCACCTCGGGTGAACTGGCCAACCTGCTGATGCATCCGCGCTTTGGATGGGAGCGCGAATACGCGGTCCGCATTCTTGGCCGAATCGACGACGAGATGCGCGAAAAACTGCTGGCAGGGATACCGCTGGAAGATGGTCCGGCGAACTTTCTGTCGCTCGAAGATGTCGGTGGTGACGGCGCCAATCACTGGTATCGCGTCGTGATCGGCGAGGGACGCAACCGCGAGGTGCGTCGGATTTTCGAGGCGGTGGGTCTGATCGTTTCACGGCTGGTTCGGATTCGCTTCGGTCCGATCGGTCTGCCGGCCGGGCTCATCCGCGGCCGGTGGGTCGAACTCAATGCCGGTGATGTCACCGCGCTCACGGGGATGCTCAAGCAGGTTGGGCGAGACGCCAAGGCGCCGCCCCGGCGCGCGGGTCCGTCCAGGGCCGGTCAGCCCGACATGCTTGAACCGGGTCGGCTGCGGCCTGGGTCGGCCGAGGGCGAGGCCGACGATGAGGACCTTGATCGCGAGCCGAGCGACGAACAGGTGGCGGCTGCCGCCTCGCGTGCGGGTCTGTCCGATCAGCCGCTTCGTGCCGATGACCCCGACCGCCTCTTTGACGACGACGAGGAGGACGACGAGTTCGAATCGCAACCGCCCCCTGACTTTGCGCTGGTTCCGCCGCCTCGGGCGTCGAAGGTCAACCGCGAGGATGACGACTGGCAGCCGACCTCGGCCGACGCTCACTTGTCCGGTATCACCGGTGCGGTGCGCAAGCAGGGCCGCCAGCAACGTTTTGGCGCAGGTTTCGGTCCGGCCGGTCTTGCGGGTCAGCCCAAACCTGGCGGTCAGGGGCGGCGAAACCGCGGCGCGGGTCAGGGTGGATCGGGTATCGCTCAGGCAGGTGGTGCAGGTGGCGGCTTCGGTGGTGGCCAGGGGCAGGGCGGCAACCGTGGCGGTCAGGGCGGGCAGCGGACCACCCAGGGCGGTAATCGCGGTGGTCAGGGCGGCAACCGTGGTGGTCAAGGCGGCCAGGGCGGTCAGGGCGGTCAGGGCGGCAATCGCAGCGGCCAGGGCACGCCAGGCGGTCAGCGTAGCGGCACCGGTCGTCCGCCCGGTGGCGGGCGTCGTCGCGGACCGGGCTGAAGCCCGCAGCGAGTGGCCGAAATGCTGCGAGTGCGCTATACTCGATTAGTTAGACGTATTGGTTTTGGAAAGGCTTTGGAAATGGGCTTGTCAGGCCCATTTTTTTTTACGGTTGCGGGTAATTCAGGGAGTGCTGTCCGACGTGAGACCGGTGATTGCCGCGATCGATAGGACCATCAGCGCAATGGGCTACGAACTGGTCGATGTCGAATTCGCCGGGGCGGGCTTGCTGCGGGTTTATATCGACCTGCCTGCCAGTGCCTTCGAGCAGTTGTCGGTGCCGGCCAATTCGCCTGAAGCGCCGATGATCAAGGTCGAAGACTGTGCGCGGGTGAGTCATCAGCTGACGCACTTTCTGACTGTCGAGAACATTGATTATTCACGACTCGAAATCTCGTCGCCGGGTCTCGATCGGCCGCTCAAGCGAGAGTCCGACTTTGCGCGCTTCGAGGGGGCTGAGGTGTCGCTCCGGTTGCGTGAGCCGCTGTCGGGCAGGCGAAATTTCGTCGGCGTACTGATGCGCGACGACTCGGCGTCAGATCGCTGGGCGCTCGAGCTGATTGAGTCGCCCAAGCTGGCAGCCAGGTCATCCGGCAAGGCGTCTGCAAACGGCCGCGGTGTCAGCAACGCGAAAAGCAGTGCGACAAGCAGTTTGAAGAAGCCGGGCACGGGGTCTGCAGAGCCCGACGTTGAGGTCCCGGTCGATGCATCTGAGGGGGAGGTGGTTCGCCGTCTCTCATTTGTCCTCTCCGAGGTCGAGCGGGCAAGGCTGGTGCCCAAGGTCAAGTTTTAGGAGCTTCACGATGAGCCGCGAGGTACTGTTGTTGGTCGACGCGCTGGCGCGCGAAAAAAGCGTGCTGAAAGAGGTGGTGTTCGCCGCGCTCGAAAGCGCCCTGGCGTCTGCTGCCAAGAAGCGTTTCAAGGACGAGGTCGATGTGCGGGTCACCATCGATCGCGAGACCGGCGAGTCGGAAGCCTTTCGTCGCTGGCTGGTCGTGCCCGACGGCGAGCTCGAGGACCATGACATCCAGGTCATCCTGACCGAGGCTCGCAAGCAGATCGCCGACATCGATATCGGCGAGTATCTCGAAGAAGAACTCGAGCCGGTCGAGGCCGGCCGCATCGGTGCTCAGGCCGCCAAGCAGGTCATTCTGCAAAAGATCCGCGACGCCGAGCGTGAGCAGATCATTGATGACTTCCTCGGACGCGGCGATTCCCTGCTGTCCGGCACGATCAAGCGGCTCGACCGTGAAGGCGCGGTGATCGAGTCCGGCAAGATCGAAGCCCGCCTGGCCCGCGATCAGATGATTCCCAAAGAGAACCTGCGGGTGGGTGATCGGGTGCGTGGCTGGGTTGGCAAGGTCAACCGCGAGGGGCGTGGTCCCCAGCTCTTCATGTCGCGCACCGCCCCCGAGTTCATCATGGAACTCTTTCGCCTTGAGGTTCCCGAAATCGAGCAGGGGCTGCTGCAGGTCAAGGCGGCTGCGCGTGATGCAGGCGTCAGAGCCAAGATCGCGGTTCACACCACCGACCGTCGCATCGACCCGATCGGTACCTGTGTCGGTGTTCGCGGCTCGCGGGTTCAGGCTGTTACCGGCGAGCTGGCCGGTGAACGGGTCGATATCGTGCTGTGGTCCGAGGATCCTGCGCAGTTTGTGATTGGTGCGCTGGCGCCGGCCAATGTCTCGTCGATCATGGTCGATGAAGAAAAACACAGCATGGATGTCGTGGTCGACGAAGACAACCTCGCGCTGGCGATCGGCACCGGCGGGCGCAATGTCCGGCTGGCCTCCGAGCTGACCGGCTGGAAGATCAACATCATGAGTGCCGAAGAAAGTGCCGGCAAACAGGAAACCGAGCGCGCCGCGCTGCGGGAGATCTTCATGGGCAAGCTCGATGTCGACGAGGAAGTCGCCGACATCCTGATCGACGAAGGATTCAGCAGCCTTGATGAAGTGGCCTACGTGCCGATCAACGAGATGCTTGAAATCGAGGCCTTCGATGAAGGCACGGTCAACGAGTTGCGCGAGCGTGCTCGCAATGCATTGCTGACCGAAGCGATCGCCAAGGAAGAAAAACTCGAGACCACGACCGATGACCTGCTGAATCTTGAGGGCATGGATCGGGATCTCGCTGCAAAACTGGCTGATGCCAATGTGCACACCCGTGATGAATTGGCTGAGCTTGCGCTCGACGAACTCGTGGAGGCAACCGGCCTCGATGAGGAGCGAGCCAAGGTATTGATCATGACGGCTCGGGCTCATTGGTTCGAGAACGAGTCGGCCTGAGCCGAAAGGATCTGAATGGCAAGCACTAACGTTTCGAGTTTCGCAGCCGAACTCAAAGTCCCGGCTGATGTGCTGCTTGAGCAGTTGCGGTCGGCTGGCGTCGACAAGGCTTCGGCCAGCGATACGCTGACGGAAAGTGACAAGGCGCAGCTGCTGACCGCGCTTCGCCGTGCTCACGGCGCCGACGACAGCGCCAAGAAGAAGATCACGGTCGTGCGCAAGCAGACTTCGGAAATCAAACAGGCCGACGCCACCGGTCGCGCTCGCACGATTCAGGTTGAAGTCCGCAAGAAGCGGGTCTTTGTCCAGCGCGAAGCCGAGGTCGGTGAGGCGCAGGCTTCCGCCGAAGCGCTTGCCGCTGCTGCGGCCGCGGCCGCAGCTGAGCAAGCTGCCGCCCAGGCTCAGCAGGAAGCTGCCGAACGCGAGCAGCGCGAGCTGCTTGAGCGCCAGGCCCAGGAAATGCGCGAGCGCGAGGCAAGCCTCGAAGCCGAGCGTCTGAGGGCCGAAGAGGCCGCCGCTGCGGCGGCCCGTCTTGAAGAGCAGACCCGCCTCGAACGCGAGCGCATCGCCGCTGTCCAGTCGACCCAGGCGCAGACCACCGAAGGCGATGTGGCCGAAGCGCAAGCAGCCGAAGCGGCTGAGTCGGCGCGAGCCGCTTCGCAGGCGGCAGCCGAAGTGGCTCGCAAGGCGCAAGCCAATGCGGCCGCCCTGTCCGATGCGCGCAAGCGTGCTGAGAGCGAAGCGGCAGCCATCAACCGGCTGCTGACCGCCTCGCGTCGCCCTGCGCCGAAACCGGTCGAGGCGCCGCCTGTGGTCGCTCCTGCACCGGTTGTTGCCGCGCCCGCTGTGGCCGCCGAGGCCAAGACCGGAACCTTGCATCGCCCCACGACCAAGCCCGATGCGGCTCGTCCTGCCGGCGCTGCGGCAGCCCCTGGCGCCCCAGGCGTCAAGAAGCATGTCAAATCAGAAAATCTCTCATCCACCTGGCAGGATGACGCAGCCAAGCGGCGCGCCATCAAGACTCGCGGTGATGCCGGTGGTGGTGTCGGTGGCTGGCGCGGTCCGCGCGGCGGCCGGGGAGGCGGGCGCGACAGCCGTGGCGCTTCATCGATGCAGGCAGCACCGGCGGCCGAAGCGATCGTTCGCGAGGTCCACGTTCCCGAAACCGTTTCGGTGGCCGATCTGGCTCACAAGATGTCGGTCAAGGCGGCCGAGGTCATCAAGCTGATGATGAAGATGGGCCAGATGGTGACCATCAATCAGGTGCTCGACCAGGAAACCGCGATGATCATCGTCGAGGAGCTGGGTCACACCGCGATTGCCGCGGCACTCGACGATCCCGAGGCCATGCTCGAGGAAGCCGAGTCGCATGCCGAGGCGCAGCGTCTGCCGCGTCCGCCGGTGGTGACCGTGATGGGCCACGTCGACCACGGCAAGACCTCGCTGCTCGACTATATCCGTCGTGCCAAAGTGGCTTCAGGCGAAGCCGGTGGCATTACCCAGCATATCGGCGCGTATCACGTCGAGACGCCACGCGGGGTGATTACCTTCCTTGACACCCCGGGCCACGAAGCGTTTACAGCGATGCGCGCCCGCGGCGCCAAGGCGACCGATATCGTGATCCTGGTGGTTGCGGCCGACGACGGCGTCATGCCGCAGACGATCGAGGCGATCCACCATGCCAAGGCGGCCGGCGTGCCGATCGTCGTGGCAATGAACAAGATCGACAAGCCGGAAGCCAATCCCGACCGGGTCAAGCAAGAACTGGTGTCGCAGCAGGTCGTGCCCGAGGAGTTCGGTGGCGAGTCGCCCTTCGTGCCGGTATCGGCGCGTACCGGGCAGGGCATCGACGATCTGCTCGAAAACGTGCTGTTGCAGGCCGAAGTGCTTGAGTTGAATGCTGCAGTCGATGCGCCGGCCAAGGGCCTGGTCATCGAGGCGCGACTCGACAAGGGTCGAGGCCCGGTGGCCACCATCCTGGTCCAGTCGGGCACGCTCAAGCGCGGCGATGTCGTGCTGGCTGGCTCGGCCTATGGCCGGGTGCGCGCGATGCTTGATGAGACCGGCAAGTCGATCACCGAAGCCGGCCCCTCGATTCCGGTCGAGATTCAGGGTCTGTCCGAAGTGCCGGCAGCGGGCGAAGAGCTGGTGGGTATCGTCGATGAACGAAAAGCGCGCGAGATCGCACTGTTTCGTCAGGGCAAGTTTCGGGACGTCAAGCTGGCCCGCCAGCAGGCTGCCAAGCTCGAGACCATGCTCGAGCAGATGGCCGAAGGCGCGAGCCAGACGCTTGCACTCATCATCAAGTCGGACGTCCAGGGCTCGCAGGAGGCGCTGTCGCAGTCGATGCTCAAGCTGGCCACCGATGAGATCAAGGTTCAGATCGTCCACGCTGCGGTCGGCGGCATCACCGAGAGCGATATCAACCTTGCGGTTGCATCCAAGGCGGTGGTGATCGGATTCAACGTCCGTGCCGATCAGGCCGCGCGCAAACTGGCCGAGTCCAACGGTATCGACATCCGCTACTACAACATCATCTACGACGCGGTCGATGAAGTGAAAGCGGCGATGAGCGGCATGCTCGCGCCCGAAAAGCGCGAAGAGACCATCGGCCTGGTGCAGATCCGCGAGATCTTCTCGGTCAGCCGGATCGGCAATATCGCCGGCTGCATGGTCACCGAGGGCGTGATTCGGCGCAGTTCGCGCATTCGTTTGCTGCGTGACTCGGTGGTCATCTGGACCGGCGAGCTCGATTCGCTCAAGCGTTTCAAGGACGATGTTCGCGAGGTGCGCGATGGCTTCGAGTGCGGCCTGACCCTCAAGAACCAGAACGACATCAAGGTCGGCGACCAGCTCGAGGTGTTCGAGGTCAAGGAAGTCGCGCGGACGCTCTGAGCGTCGCAGGCCGCGAGTCTGATCGCCTGAGGGCGGTCGGTCCGCGCCATGCGACGTTCAGGCGCATCCGGTGCGGGCAACAGGCGGTGGCAGCATGAACAGGCATTCGCGCAGTGGCGGTGATCGATCCGTCAGGGTGGCCGAACAGATCCACCAGGAAATCGCGCAGATGATCGCCCGCGAGGTCAAGGATCCGCGCATCGGCATGGTCACGCTCACCTCGGTCGAGATCACGGCCGACTATGCCTATGCCACGATCCACTTCTCGGTCATGCCGGACGACGAAGCGACGCTTGCGCGCACGCTCGAGGGCTTGCGACGCAGCGCTGGTTTCATGCGCTCTCAGCTCGGTCGGCGAATCCGCATCCACACCAATCCCGAGCTGCGATTCGTACATGATGCGTCTGTCACGCGCGGGGTCGGGCTGTCCAGGCTGATCGATGAGGCCAATGCGGTTCGTGCGCTCGATGACGAGCCTGGTCTGCCGCCGGCCTCTGACACAGCGCCGCGTGGTGAACAATGAAGCGCGCGCGTCTGAACCTCGACGGCGTGCTGCTGCTCGACAAGCCGATCGGGCCAAGCTCCAACGACGCGCTGCAGCGCGCCCGACGCGCACTCAATGCCGCCAAGGCCGGCCACGGCGGCACGCTCGACCCGATGGCAAGCGGTCTGCTGCCGATCGCCTTTGGCGAAGCGACCAAGTTTTTGCACGATCTGCTCGATGCCGACAAGACTTACGAAGCCACCCTGTGTCTGGGCGTCACCACCGATACCGGTGACGCCGAGGGGCAGCCCACCGGTGAGCGCCCGGTGCGCTGCACTGATGCGCAGATCGACGCCGCCTGCAGGGCCTTTCAGGGCGACATCGAACAGGTGCCGCCGATGTATTCGGCGCTCAAGCGCGACGGCAAGCCGCTCTACGCCTATGCCCGCGAGGGCATCGTGCTCGAGCGCGAGGCACGTCCGGTCACCATCCATTCGATCGAGGTGATCGGTTTCGATCGCACTGACCCGTTGCGCCCGCGTGTCAGCTTGCGCACTCGCGTCAGCAAAGGGACCTACATCCGAACGCTTTCCGAGGACATCGGTGAGCGGCTCGGCTGCGGTGCCCATCTGGTCGCCTTGCGCCGCATCGCGGTCGGAAGGCTCACCATCGACCGCGCCTGCACGCCCGAGACGCTCGAGCAGATCGAGCCCGACGCACGTATTGCCATGATCGGTGCGGTCGACATGCTGCTGTCCGGTTTGCCGCCAGTCGCGCTCGCCGACTCGCTCGCCGACCGTTTCATCCAGGGGCAACGTCTTGTGCTCGACACTGTCAGCCGTGCCCCATTAGCCAATGCACCGGCAGGGCCGGTGCGTGTGTATCGCGGCGATCGGCTGCTCGGTACGGCCCTCTTTGCGCCACCGGGGCTGCTCGCCCCCCAGCGCGTCCTTGCAACCCATCACGACTGACCGACTCAAGCAGGAATACTTCTCATGCAGCCCATCCGCAACATCGCGATCATCGCCCACGTCGACCACGGCAAAACCACGCTGGTCGATCAGCTCCTCAGGCAGTCGGGAACCTTCCGCGCGCACCAGGCGCTCACCGAACGGGTCATGGACTCCAATGATCTCGAGAAGGAACGCGGGATCACGATCCTCGCCAAGAACTGCGCGATCGAGGTCGACGGCGCCCGCATCAACATTGTCGATACCCCGGGCCACGCCGACTTCGGCGGCGAGGTCGAGCGCGCGCTGTCGATGGTCGACTCGGTGCTGCTGGTGGTCGATGCGGTCGATGGTCCGATGCCGCAGACCCGCTTCGTGACCCGCAAGGCGCTGGCGCTGGGTCTGAAGCCGATCGTGGTCGTCAACAAGATCGACCGCCCGGGCGCCCGTCCGCACTGGGTGATCGATCAGGTCTTCGAGCTCTTCGACAAGCTCGGTGCCACCGACGAGCAGATGGACTTTCCGATCGTTTACTGCTCGGCGCTCGCGGGCTTTGCGGTCAATGAAATCGATGAACTCGATGCACTGCCCAAGGCCGACAGCGGCATGCCCCAGGGCACCATGCGCGCGCTCTACGACGCGATCCTGAAATTTGTTCCGGTGCGTGCCGACGACATCAACGGCCCCCTGCAGATGCAGATCCTTTCCATCGACTGGAGCAGCTATGTCGGACGGATCGGTGTCGGTCGGGTCAATCGCGGTCGCATCACTGCGGGCGCTCAGGTTGCGGTCGTTCACGGCCCAGGCGCCAAACCGGTGATGGGCAAGATCGGACAGGTACTGCGCTACAAGGGCCTTGAGCGGATTCCGATGGACGAGGCGCTGGCCGGTGACATCGTGGCGATCACCGGTGTCGAGGGTATCGACATCGGCACGACGGTCTGTGCGTCCGATACCCCCGATGGACTGGCGCTGCTCAAGGTCGATGAGCCGACCCTGACCATGGAGTTCATGGTCAACACCAGCCCGCTCGCCGGGCGCGAGGGCAAATACGTCACCAGCCGCCAGATCCGCGACCGCCTCGAGCGCGAGTTGCAGCACAACGTTGCGCTGCGGGTCGAGTTTCCTTCCGACAGCGATACTTTCGTGGTGTCAGGACGTGGCGAGCTCCACCTCACCATCCTGCTCGAAAACATGCGCCGCGAAGGCTTCGAGATGGCGGTATCGCGTCCGAAGCCGAAGGTGCGCCTCAACGCCGAAACCGGCGAGCGAGAGGAGCCCTATGAAACCCTGGTCATGGATGTCGAAGACCAGCACCAGGGCTCGGTCATGGAATACCTCGGCACCCGTCGCGCCGACATGACCAATATGGAATCCGACGGCAAAGGCCGCGTCAGGCTCGACTATCGTGTGCCGGCCCGCGGCCTGATCGGCTTTCACAACGAGTTTCTCAACCTGACCCGCGGCACCGGCATCATGAGTCATGTCTTCGATGCCTATGGTCCGATGGCCGGCCCGATCGAAGATCGGCGCAACGGCGTGCTCATCAGCGGCGACGACGGTGAGGCGGTGGCCTATGCGCTCTGGAAGCTTGACGATCGTGGCCGCATGTTTGTGAGCACTGGTGAGGCGCTCTACGAGGGCATGGTCATCGGCATCCACACGCGCGATAACGACCTGGTTGTCAACCCGGTGCGCGAAAAGAAGCTCACCAACGTGCGCTCGTCGGGCAAGGACGATGCGATCGTGCTCACGCCGCCGATCCAGCTCACCCTTGAGAAAGCGGTCGAGTTCATCGCAGACGACGAACTCGTCGAGATCACGCCGAAATCGATCCGCCTGCGCAAGCGCCACCTCAAGGAGCACGAGCGCAAGCGCGCCTCGCGTGACGTCGAGGTGGCCTGATCTCGGCCGGCTTCGAAATCAGCCGGCCGGCACCGAATCGAGTGTCGGGTAGTCGGTGTAGCCGATCGGGCCCGGGCCGTAGTAGGTCCTGGTATTGGCCGGTGTCAGCGGCGCATTCAACTGAAATCGCCGCACCAGGTCGGGGTTGGAGATGAAAGGCACGCCGAATGCGACCGCGTCGGCGGCGCCGCTTTCAACCGCCTGAATCGCCATCTCGCGGGTGTACTTGTTGTTCGCAATACAGGTACCGGGAAACGCCCGGCGGGCGCCAGCGAAATCGAATCCGTCGGTAAAGTGCGTCGCCCCGGTGTTGCCCTCGATGAAGTGCAGGAACGCAATCCGTCGCTGCGCCAGCGCGTCGACCAGGGCGCCATAGGTGGCTTGCGGATTCGAGTCGGACGGGCAGGCGTTGGCATTGGAGACCGGCGACAGTCTGATACCGACCCGGTCGCGCCCGAAGACCTCGACCGCGGCATCCACCACGCTGAGTGCGAGCCGGATTCGATTGGTCACCGATCCGCCCCAGTCGTCGTCGCGCAGGTTGGTCGAATCACGCAGGAACTGCTCGATCAGATAGCCGTTCGCACCATGGATCTCGACGCCGTCGAAGCCTGCATCGCGGGCATTGCGACTGGCCTGCCGAAAGGCCTCGACGATGCCCGGCATCTCGTCGGTACGAAGCGCGCGAGGCGCGACCCGGTGCATCCGCCCGTTCTGGGTATGGACCGTGCCCGACAGTTCGACGTTCGATGCCGACACCGGCAGTCCGCCGCCCGGCTGCAGATCGGGATGCGACACTGCGCCCACATGCCACAACTGGGCGACGATGAGGCCACCGGCGGCATGGACCGCATCGGTCACCAGCTTCCATCCTTCGCGCTGGGCATCGCTGTGCATGCCGGGCGTACCCATGTAACCGATACCGCGAGGCTCGACCTGCGTGGCTTCGCTCACGATCAGGCCGGCCGAGGCGCGCTGCGCGTAGTACTCGGCATTGAGGGCGTGGGGTGCAAGGCTGTCGGGCAGGGCGCGGCAGCGGGTCAGGGGTGCCATGACGATGCGGTTGGCGCACCGAAGGGCACCGATGCTGACCGGATCGAAGAGGCTGGGGGGGGCAGTGGTGTGAGCAGTCATCCCCGATCTTAACCGTGGAGTCCGGGCTCCTTCAAATTCCCGGCTCAGATCCTGCGCGTTGCCGAGCGTGTGACGCTGACGCTCACACCAGATCGAAGGCCATCATCGATGCCGCCAAAAATCCTGGTGGCAAGGCGCTGCTGCGCTGTGGCGGGAAGGCTTTGAGCAGCCGGCTGCGCATCGTGATCGCAATCGCATCCCAGACGACCCGCCTGGCGCGCAGTTCATCAACCGCTGCCGACGATGCGCAGCGCATGCGCCCTCCCGGCGATGCATACAGATCGTCGGTGAGGACCAGGGTGGCCTCACGCAGCAGGCGCCGCTCCCTTTCGCGATGTTCGCGACTGCCTGGCTCATCGGTGGCCTGCTTTCGGCCAAACAGCCCGGAAGCCCGGTCATAGACCACCCCGATCGTGCCGAAACGCCCGATAAAGGCCGGTGCGTCCAATGGCGAGCAGAACCACTGGATCGCGCCGATGAAGCGCTCCCGCAACGACGGATCAGTGAAGAGCCTGTCGCGCAGCAGTCGCGCCACGCCGGCCCGGCGCGAGTCACCGGCACTGTGCGGGTCATAGGGCAGGATCGGCACCGCCCGCAGGACGTTGGGATGCGGCTCGCTCAGTTTCAGCGTGGCCGAATCCAGGGTTCCCTCGACCGGTTCTTCGATGAACAGCACCGGATGATGCGCGGCCAGTCGGGAAAACAGCTGCCGTGGCCCTTCGATGCCAGAGGTCCAGCGCTGTTGGGCATGGACGATCAGGGGGCGCTGCATGGCGCTTCGCCAGGCTTGCGTCGATCGGGGCAGGCGGATTGCCCCCGACTGATGCCGCGCTTGGCACAGTCGAGGCGAGGGCATGTCATCCGGGGTGATTTCTTGGATCGGTGTCATCGTCAGGTCCACAGCAGAAGATCAATCGGCAGGAAAAGAGCAGCACGAACCGGTACGCAAACTTGATGCCCGGGGCCCTGTCAGGCTCGAGGCGGCGCAATTTGTCGGCAAGGCAGTGAATGGGTGACAATGGCGGATGAGACCGGTGCAGCAGATCCCTGCGACCCTTCGCAACCTCCAGGAGACACCATGAATGCGCTGACAAAATCCGAGGCCCAGGGTCTCGCCGATTCGGTTCCTCTCTCACAGATCGACCTGTCCGACGCCTCGCTTTTCCAGAACGACACGGTCTGGCCCTATCTCGCACGCCTGCGCCGCGACGACCCGGTTCATTACAAGGAGGGCGGCATCCAGGGCAACTTCTGGTCGGTGACCCGTTACAAGGACATCGTCGCGGTCGACACCAACCATCAGGTGTTTTCCTCGGAGTCGTCGCTCGGTGGCATCACGATCGTTGACGCGCCGATGCAGATGCGCCGCCCAAGCTTCATCTCGATGGATCCGCCCATACACGATGAGCAGCGCAAGGCAGTCAGCCCGATCGTGGCACCCGG
>CAMCXH010000027.1 GCA_945883285.1 Bordetella parapertussis
GGCGATCGGCCGGTCGGCCTCGACCGCGATCGACAGTCGTACCAGGTTGCGCACCGCATCGGCGACCGCCCAGAGCACCATCGGCACCGCGACACCCTCTGCCTGCAGGCCCTGCAGGCAGCGCAATGCACGCGCGGCGTCGCCGGCGAGGGCGGCATCGACCAGATCGAAGGCATCCCAGCGCGCCACATCGAAGACCGCCGCACGCACCTCGGCAGGCTGCAGCATGCCGGGTCCGAAGAGCAGCCCGAGTTTGCGGACCTCCTGTTCGGCGGCAAGCAGGTTGCCTTCGACCCGTTCGGCGATCAGTTGCAGGGTCTGCGCATCGGCTTGCTGGCCGGCACGCGACAGCCGCTCACCGATCCAGGCGGGCAGTCGCGTCCGGTCGACCTGCGCAATCGCGACCATCCAGCCGGTCCGCTCGAGTTGCCCGAACCAGGCCGATTCGGTGGTGGCCCGCTCCAGACGCGGGCTGCTCAACAGCAGCCGGGTGTCGTCGGACAGCATCGGGGCCAGCGCTGCCAGCCCTTCGCCAAGCTCCTTGGTCGGTTTGCCCGCCAGGCGAAGTTCGAGCAGCTGCTGGCTGGCAAAGAGCGACAGGCTGTTGGCCTCATGGCGCAGGGCGTCGAGCTTGAAGCCGCGCTCGACATGAAACACGCGCCGATCGGTAAAGCCCAGCTGGCGAGTGGCCGCCCTGACCTGATCGGCCGCTTCGAGTGCGAGCAGGGGCTCGTCGCTGGCGATCCAGATGATCGCCGGCAGGCTGGCCGATGCGGTCGCCCGCGGCCCGTTCGCGGTGAGTTTCGCGAGGGCTGCGCTCAGGCTGTCGGCGCGCATCATGCCGGCGGCTTCATGGTCGACAGACGTCGCAGGATCTGCTGGACCGCGTCATTGCGCATGTCGCGATTGAGCAGGACCTCCTGACCGGCATTGACGATGCCCTGGGTGTCGAGCACGGTCACGGTGCGGCGCATGACCAGTTCGCTTTCGGGGATGAGGTCGCGTTCGGCCTCGTCGCGAAGACGCCAGCGCACTCGCAGCCTCAGCAGGTATTCGCGCGGGCGCCCGCTGGTCGAGAAGGCCGAGATCTCGCTTTCTGGCAGATCGGCAAGCACATCGAGTCGGGCCTGCGCATCCTTGCGCAGCTCGGTGGTCGTGGCGCCATTGGCACGGATCGATCGGCGCAGATCACCACCGAGCACCGAGCTCGGCGCAGCAGACACGAAGTAGACCTTGTAGGGCAGTTCGGCTGCACCGCGAAGCGCAAAGCCGCAGCCCGCCTGCATGGCGAGCAGCCCGACACCGACCGGCAAGGCGAGCAGGCGACGACGCGGCAGGCCGATCAGTGTCATGGCGTGCCCTCAGACCACCAGATTGACCAGACGGCCGGGGACCACCACGACCTTCTTCGGTGCACGCCCTTCGGACAGCCGTAGGAAGGCGTCGCTGGCGATGGCGGCGGCCTCGATCGCCGCCCGATCCGCGCTGGCCGCCACCCGCAGCGAGCCGCGCACCTTGCCGTTGATCTGCAGCACCAGTTCGAGTTCGTCCTGCACCAGCGCGGCCTCATCGACCTGTGGCCAGGGCGCGTTCAGCAGATCGCCGAACTCGCGGTCGTAGCCCAGCGCGCCCCAGGCCTCGGTGGTGATGTGCGGCACGACCGGATAGAGCACCCGCAGGGCAATGCCAAGCACCTCGCGCAGCGCCGTCGCGTCGGCTGCACTGGTTGCGAGTCTGGCCGACTCGAGTGCATTGAGCATCTTCATGCAGGCCGACACGACGGTGTTGTATTGCTTGCGCTCATAGTCGTAGCTGGCCTGCTTGAGAATCAGATGGATGTCGCGGCGCAGCGCCTTGGCCGCCTGCGATGGCTCACCGCCTTGATCAAGTGACCCCGCGCCCGATACGACGCCACGCGAGGCATGACAGAAGGCCCAGAAGCGCCGCAAAAACCGGCTCGCGCCTTCTACCCCGCTGTCCGACCACTCGAGCGTCTGCTCGGGTGGACTCGCGAACATCACGAAAAGCCGCGCGGTATCGGCGCCGTATCGGTCGATCAGCAGCTGCGGGTCGACGCCGTTGTTCTTTGATTTCGACATCGTGCCCACGCCCTCGTACTCGACGCGTGAGCCATCGGACTTGAGCACCGCATGCGTGATGCGGCCATCCGGACCATGGACGTCGGAGACATCTTCTGGCCAGAAATATTCGATGCCACCCCGCTCGTTCTTGCGCGAATAGAGATGGTTGAGCACCATCCCCTGACACAGCAGGCGTGTGAAGGGTTCATCGAAGTTCACCAGGCCACGCGCCGGGTCGGCGGCGACCGTGCCTTTGACGTCGCGCATCACGCGTGTCCAGAAGCGTGCGTAGAGCAGGTGCAGCACCGCATGCTCGATGCCGCCGATGTACTGGTCCATCGGCATCCAGTAATCGGCGCGTTCGTCGACCATCGCCGAGTCGTTGCCCGGCGAGCAGTAGCGCATGTAGTACCAGGCCGAATCGACGAAGGTATCCATGGTGTCGGTTTCGCGGCGTGCCGGCTTGCCGCATGACGGGCAGGCACATCTGAGGAAGCGCTCGTCCTTGGCCAGCGGATTGCCGCTGCCGTCAGGCACCAGATCGTCGGGCAGCACCACCGGCAGCTGGTCATCCGGCACCGGGACCGGACCGCAGTCGGTGCAGTGGATGATCGGAATCGGCGTGCCCCAGTAGCGCTGGCGCGAGATGCCCCAGTCGCGCAACCGGTACTGGATACGCTTTTCACCAAGGCCCCGGGCAGCCAGATCGGCGGCGACCGCATCGATGGCCGCCTCGTAGCCCAGCCCGTCGAGGGCGCCCGAATTCACGCACGCCACATTCGATTTGTCTTCGTACCAGGCTTGCCAGCGCTGGTCGGTAAACGCGTCTTCACCCTCGCGCGGCGCGCCGCTGCGTGCCACCACCTGACGGATCGGCAGGCCGTATTTGCGGGCAAAGGCAAAGTCGCGTTCGTCGTGCGCCGGCACGCCCATGACCGCCCCATCGCCATAGCTCATCAGCACATAGTTGCCGACCCAGACTTCGAGCCGATCACCGGTGATCGGATGGTTCACGAAGAGTCCGGTGGCGATGCCCTTTTTTTCCATCGTGGCCATGTCGGCTTCCATCACCGAGCCCTGGCGCGCTGTGTCGACGAAAGCGGCAACTGCCTCGCTTGCGGCGGCCGCAAGGCTTGCCAGGGGATGCTCGGGCGCCACCGCAACGAAGGTGACCCCCATGATGGTGTCGGCGCGGGTGGTAAAGACATGAAGCCTGCCGTCTGCGACCAGCTCGCCCTGGCCGTCGCGCAAGTCGTGCGGGAAGGCGAAGCGAACCCCGATCGAGCGGCCGATCCAGTTGGCCTGCATGATCTTCACCCGCTCGGGCCAGCCGTCGAGATCGTTCTCGACCTGATCGAGCAACTCGTGGGCGTAGTCGGTGATCTTGAGGTAATAGCCGGGAATCTCGCGCTTTTCGACCACCGCGCCGGTGCGCCAGCCGCGCCCGTCGATCACCTGCTCGTTGGCCAGCACGGTCTGGTCGACCGGATCCCAGTTGACGGTCTGGGTCTTGCGATAGGCAATGCCGCGCTCGAGCATGCGCAGGAACAGCCACTGGTTCCATTTGTAGTAAGCCGGATCGCAGGCGGCCATCTCGCGCGACCAGTCAATCGCCAGCCCCATCGCCTGCATCTGTTTTTTCATGTGGGCGATGTTGTCCCAGGTCCAGGCGGCCGGCGCCACGCGGTTTTTCATCGCGGCGTTTTCGGCCGGCAGGCCGAAGGCGTCCCAGCCCATCGGCATGAGGACGTTGTAGCCGCTCATTCGCAGGTGGCGATAGAGGACGTCATTGATCGTGTAGTTGCGCACATGACCCATGTGCAGCTTGCCCGAGGGGTAGGGCAGCATCGAACAGGCGTAGTACTTGCCCTTGGGAAAGCGCGGATCGTGTTCGATGGCACGGTAGGCGTCGATGGCCGTCCAGTGCTGCTGCACCGAGGCTTCGATCTCGGTGGGAAGGTAACGTTCTTGCATGCTCGCGGCGTCTTGAAGCGCGCCTGGCAGCGCGCGGGGGTGAGGGGGCGAAAGATCAGAGCCTTCATTATCCGCTACGCCGTCTTCGGCCCGGTTAGCGAGGTCGGCCGGGCGGGTCAAGCCGGCTCCCCAAGTCGACCCATTCCGATTTCGGTTAAAATGAATCCTTGACTAGTCAACTATTTATTAATCGGCATGGGCACCTGGCCCGGAGCCGGTCAGCGTTGGAGACACCCAGAATGACGATATTGGAAGAAGCCCAGACCGATATCCCGGCGGGCTCGGCGGTATTGCGCGCCATCCGGATCCTTGAAGTCCTGTCCGAACACGAGCGCCCGCCGCAGTTGGCCGAGATTGCCCATTCGGTCGGATTGCCCAAGCCGACCGTGCTGCGCATCCTCGGCACCCTCGAGCACGCCGGCATCGTTGCCCGGGAGCCTGATACCAAGCGCTATGGTTTCGCAGAGCGCCTGAACCGCTTTGCCGGACAGGTGCTGCTGGGCTCGCCCAGCCGATCGAGCCGCCGGGCCATCCTCGAGGAGCTGGTCGAGGAGGTGGGTGAAACCTGCAACCTCACGATACCCAACGGCAATACCGTGCTCTACCTCGATCGGGTCGAGACCGCCTGGCCGTTGCGAATTCAGCTTGGCGCAGGGTCACGCGTGCCGCTCTATGCCTCGGCGAGCGGCAAGCTCTTCCTGTCGGCGATGCCCAAGCGAAGCCGTGACCGCTTCCTGAGCCAAACGCCGCTGATCGCGCATACCTCGCACACCCTCACCGACGCCAAGCGGCTGAACAACGAGTTCAATGCCATCCGCGAACGCGGCTATTCGATCGATAACGAGGAATACCTGCCCGGCATCTGCTGCATCGCCGTGCCGGTGCGCAATGCCGATGGCAAGGTGGTTGCAGGCCTGGCCGTCCAGGCACCGACGACGCGAATGAGGCCCGAGCAAGGGCTGGACTATCTCTCGGCCTTGCGCCAGGCCGCTGAGGCGATTACTGCCACGATAGACTGGTGACGAACTCATTTTCTGACTGGAGGCATTCCATGGGCCACGCCGATCCTCTGCTTGAAGTCGATGCACGCCAGAACTACTGGATGCCTTTCTCGCCGAACAAGGAATTCAAGCAGGAGCCGCGCATGTTCGTGCGCGCCGAAGGCGTCTGGCTCTACAAGCCCAATGGCGATCAGGTGATCGATGCCTCGTCGGGCCTGTTTTGCGTCGCAGCCGGTCATTGCCGCCCGGAGATCGCCAGGGCGGTCTATGAGCAGCTCACCACGCTCGATTATTCGATGCCCTTCACCCGTGCCCAGCCCAAGGCCTTCGAGCTCGCCCAGCGCATCACCAACTTCACGCCACCCGGCATGAACCGGGTCTTTTTCGTGGGTTCGGGCTCTGAGTCGGTCGATACCGCCATGAAGATGGCGCTTGCCTTTCATCGCATCCGCGGTCAGGGTCATCGTCAGCTCTTCGTGTCGCGAGAGCGTGCCTATCACGGCGTCAACATGGGTGGTGTGGCGCTCTCGGGCATGGTCAACAATCGGCGCACCTTCGGTGTCGGCCTGCCCGGCGTGCATTTCATGCGCCATACCGCGCTGCCCGAGAACAAGTTCGTGCGCGGCCAGCCCGAGACCGGCGCCGATCTGGCCGACGATCTTGCGCGCATCTGCACCATGGTCGGCGGCGACAACATCGCGGCGGTCTTTGTCGAACCCACTGCCGGCAGTTTCGGTTGCCTGCCTCCGCCCAAGGGCTATCTCGACAAGCTGCGCGCGATCTGCGATCAGCACGGCATCCTGCTGGTTTTCGATGAAGTCATCACCGGCTGGGGACGGATGGGCGCGCCCTTCGGTGCCCAGGCCTTCGGCGTCACGCCCGACATTCTGACGATGGCCAAGGCGATCACCAACGGCGCCCAGCCGATGGGCGCGGTGGCGGCGCGCCAGGACATCTACGACACCATCACCGAGGCCGGCCCGGCCCAGGGCATCGAGTTTTTCCATGGCTACACCTACTCGGCACACCCGGCCGCCTGCGCGGCAGGCCTTGCCATGATGGACATCTTCGAGCGCGAAGACCTGATCGGTCGGGCTGCCGCCATGTCGCCCTACTTTCTGGACGCGGTCTATTCGCTGCGCGATCTGCCCTGTGTGGTCGATATCCGCGGTGTCGGGATGATGGCGGCGGTCGAACTGTCGACCGCGGGCAAAGCGCCGGGAGCACGTGGCCATGAGGCTCAGAAGGCGCTTTTCGATGCCAACCTCAATCTCAAATCCACCGGCGATTCGCTCATCCTCGCGCCGCCCTTCATCGCCGAGAAGCACCATATCGACCAGATCGTCGGCACGCTGCGCAAGGTGCTTGCGGCTTACTGATTCAATACCCGGAGACGCACCCAATGAAGATCGCCTTTCTCGGAGCCGGCCTGATGGGCACCGGCTTTGTTCGCCGAATGATGTCGGTCGGCCATAGCGTCAATGTCTGGAATCGCACCGCATCGCGCACCGCCACCCTCAAATCCGAGGGCGCAAGCGCCTTCGTCGATGCGGCCGATGCGGTCCGCGGCGTCGATCGCATTCACCTGTCGCTGTCGGATGACGCCTCGGTCGACGCGGTGCTCGAGCCGCTGGCCGGCCTCATCGCGCCCTCAACCTGGATCATCGATCACACCACGACCGCCACCACGCCAACCGCCGAGCGCGCCGCACGATGGGCCGCGCGCGGGCGCCATTTCGTGCATGCACCGGTCTTCATGTCGCCGGTCAACTGCCAGGAAGGCACCGGCCTGATGCTGTTGTCGGGTGACAAGGCGGCGTGCGCCGAAATCACACCGATGCTCGAGCGCATGACCGGCAAGGTGGTCTGGATCGGCGAGGCGCCAGAGCGCGCCGCCTCGTTCAAGCTCTTCGGCAACCTCACCCTGATCGGCATGTCGGGCGTGCTCGGCGATGTCGCCCGACTGGCCCACTCGGTGGGTATCCCGCCAGCCGAAGCGATGCAGCTCTTTGCCAGCTTCAACCCGGGGGCCATGTTGCCCGCGCGCGCCGCGCGCATCGTCAATGGTGACTACAGCAAGCCTTCTTTCGAGGTGGCCATGGCCCGCAAGGACGCCTGGCTGATGGTCGAGGAGGCCAAGCGCCACGGCGTCGATCTGGCGGTCATGCCCGCAGTGATCGCGCTCTTCGATGCGGCGATCGCGCGCGGAGAAGGTGCGCTCGATGCGAGCGCGGCGGTGCGTTTCCCGCTGTCCTGATCAACGCCTGACTGGCGCGCCCTTGTCAGGCAAGGGCGCGTTCGGTCACCGGACCTTATCGGGCGGTCATGCCGCCGTCGATGACCAGTTCCGATCCGGTCATGAACGACGAGTCGTCCGAGGCGAGATACAGGATGCCGCGGGCGATATCGTCGGCCTGCGCCATGCGGTTGAGCGGATGCGCACCAGCCATTGCCTGTGTGATTGATGCCTCCGGCACGCCGCGAGCGCGCATCGCCTGAGCCACGCCCTGAGCCATGTCGGTATCGACGATGCCGGGATGCACTGAATTCACCCGGATGTTGTAGCCGAGCTGCGCGGCTTCCATCGCGCAGGCCTTGGTAAAGAGGCGAACGCCGCCCTTGCTCAGGCAATAGAGCGTCGAATTCGGCGAGCCGATCAGACCCGCTACCGACGAGAGGTTCACGATCGCTGCCGGCGTCGCATCCTTCGGCCGTTGCTTCATCGCCCGATAGGCATGCTGGGTGCCGAGCACCACGCTCTTCAAGTTGACGTTGAACATCTCCTGGATGGCCGAGGCGTCGGCATCCTCGGTGCGTCCGTGCCGGAAGATGCCGGCATTGTTCACCAGCACATCCACCTGGCCAAAAGCCCCGATCGCCTGGGCGAAAACCGCCGCCCATTGGTCGTCGTCGGTCACATCGTGCCGGATGAACAGCGCCTTGCCGCCCTTTGACTTGATGCCTTCGACCAGCGCCTTGCCGTCGGCGTCGCGCAGGTCGGTGGCAATCACGGTGGCACCGGCTGCGGCCAGCAGGCGGCAGGTGGCTGAGCCGATGCCGCCGGCGGCGCCGGTGACGATGGCGACTTTGTTGTCGACACGATTCATGAGGGTCTCCTGTAATTGACGGGGTACGACGGGATGGGCCGTGCAGTCAGGGTGCGCGGCCTTGGTGTGATGCTAGCCCATGGTGGTCGGTCTGCTCAGTGCTCGCGTCGAGCGACGTTGAGCAGCGCCTCGATCTGCCTGGCAACCAGCGTGTCGCGCAAGCCGATCACGACCAGGCGAGCCGGTTGGCCGGGGCCGATCAGCCCGGCGGCGGCCGGGCTCACCCGCGAGCGCGCGCCGACGGTCTGGATCACGAGCGCTTCTCCATTGATCCCATGCACCAGGCCCTTGGCGCGCAGCACACCCTGTGCCGGATCGCTCAGGGCCGCGGCCAGCGTCTGCGCATCGAGCCGCCCGGTAATCCGAAAGCTGAGGGTCTCGAAGCGATCGCCAGCCCTCATCGCCCGAAGCGGCCGCAGGCGACCCTCGCCGGCTCGCAGATCGACGCCCGGCGAGGTGATTGCGGATGACGAACCTGCGGATGACGAACCTGCGGATGACGAACCTGCGGATGGCAGGAGCGACGACTGTGAAGCTGAGGGCTCGGTGTCATCGGCCAGCCCCAGGATCAGCTCGGGCGGCACCCGGGCGTCGAGCGACTCGATGAGCCGGGCGCGCGCAGTGATGCCTGCGAGCCACTGTCGTGTCACGGCGAGCGTTGGCGGGTCGACCAGGTCGATCTTGTTGAGCACCAGCAGGTCGGCGTCGATCAACTGCTGCAAGACCGTGTCGCCGACATGGCGGTTCTCAGCGCGAAGGCGAATGGTCTCGGCATCGACCACCACCACCACGCCGTCGATCTCGATGTCGGGTGCCAGGCGTGCGCCCCGCGCGACCGACCCCGGCAGCGCCACACCGCTGGTCTCGATCAGCACCAGATCGGGCGGCGGGACGCGTTGCGGCAGCGCCATCAGGGCCGCCACCAGGTCGCTCCCGACACTGCAGCAGATGCATCCGCCTGCCAGATTCATCACCTCGCCATCGCTCGACTCGATCAGATCACCATCGATGCCGATATCGCCGAAGTCATTGACCATAACGGCGATGCGCCGACCCTGCGCATGGCGCAGCAGGTGATTGAGCAGGGTGGTCTTGCCGGCGCCGAGATAGCCGCCCAGCACGATCGTCGAAAGCGCCATGGCGGGTCGGCATCGAATGGACTTGGCCGCCCACTCTATTCCCCCCGACCTCGGGTGCGGCGTCCTGAAGGAATAAAACGACATGAGCAGTCTGGCCGCCAGGGCGAATCGCCGGCTCGGGCGTGTAGCATCCTGATCATGCAATTGCCTGATTCCAAAGACCTGCAGGCCGCCGCGTTACGCCTTGCAGGCGTCGCCCACCGCACTCCGGTTCTGAGCTCCCGCACGGCGGATGCCGCCTGCGACGCGCAGCTGTTTTTCAAGTGCGAAAATCTGCAGCGTGGCGGCGCCTTCAAGTTTCGTGGTGCCTATAACGCCATTGCGGCTTTGCCGCCGGCCAGCCGTGCGGCCGGCGTGGTGACCTATTCATCGGGCAATCACGCCCAGGCGATTGCCTTGTCCGCGTCGCTGCTGGGTGTGCCCGCCTGCATCGTGATGCCGTCCGATGCCCCCGCGGCCAAGCTTGCGGCCACACGGGGCTATGGCGGTGACGTGGTCCTCTACGACCGGTTTCGGGATGATCGCGAGGCGATCGGCCGGCAGCTCGCCGGTGAGCGCGGCCTCACCCTGATCCCGCCCTATGACCATAGCGATGTGATCGCAGGGGCCGGCACCGCAGCCCTCGAGCTTTTCGAGGAAATCGGTGAACTCGATCTGCTGCTGGTGTGTCTGGGGGGTGGCGGTCTGACCGCCGGCTCGGCGCTGGCGGCTGCGGCGATGTCGCCGCGCTGTGCGGTCTGGGGTGTCGAGCCCGAGGCGGGCAACGATGGGCAGCAGTCGCTGGCTGCCGGTCGAGTCATCAGGATTGACGTGCCGCAGACACTGGCCGACGGTGCCCAGACCCAGCGCCTGGGCGACCTCAATTTTGAAGTCATCCGCCAGCGCGCGGCCGGCATCGTCACCGTCAGTGATGCCGCCCTGATCAGCGCGATGCGATTTTTTGCCGAACGCATGAAGATGGTGGTTGAGCCCACCGGCGCACTGGCTGCCGCCGCGGCCTTCACTGCGGCGGTGCCGGTCGCCGGCCGGCGGGTCGGTGTGATCGTCAGTGGTGGCAATGTCGATCTGACGCGATTTGCCGGGCTGATTGCGCAGCCGGCCCCGGAATCAAGCGACAGCCGCAGCGCGGTGCGTGCATGACACCGCTCACACCGGCTGCCGACACGCCGATGCAGTTCGAAGACCGCTCGACCCAGCGCATCGCTCACAGCACCTGCTATATGTGCGCCTGCCGCTGCGGGATTCAGGTCACGCTGCAGGATCATCCGGCCACGCCTGATTCGCCGGCGCGCAGCACGGTGCGTTTCATCCAGGGCACACCCGGCCATCCGGTGAACGACGGCGTGCTGTGTGCCAAGGGCAGCGCCGGCATCATGAAGCAGAATTCACCGGCCAAGCTTCGCCATCCGATGATCCGTCGACCCGGCACCGAGCGGGGCGCCGGCATCTTCGATCCGATCAGCTGGGACGACGCCCTCGATCTGCTCACCGATCGGCTGGCCCGCATCCGCGCCACCGAGCCGCGCAAGCTGGCGTTCTTCACCGGTCGCGATCAGATGCAGGCGCTCACCGGTCTGTGGGCCCAGCAGTTCGGCACCCCCAACTGGGCGGCGCATGGCGGCTTTTGCTCGGTCAACATCGCGGCTGCGGGCCTCTATTCGATCGGCTATTCCTTCTGGGAATTTGGTACGCCCGACTGGGATCGCGCACGCTACTTCCTGATGTGGGGCGTGGCCGAAGACCATGCCAGCAATCCGATCAAGATCGGCCTCGAAAAGCTCAAGCGCAATGGCGCGCGCTTTGTCTCGATCAATCCGGTGCGCACCGGTTACTCGGCGATCGCCGATGAGTGGGTGCCGATCCGCCCCGGCACCGACGGGCTGCTCGCACTGGCCATCGCCCATGTGCTGCTCAGCCGCGAGCGCTTCGACTGGGACTTCCTGGTGCGCTACACCAATGCGCCCTGGCTGGTCATCCAGGCGCCGGGCACCTCCCGCGACGGCCTGTTCCTGCGCAACGAGCAGGGCCAGCCGCTGCTGTGGGATCAGCGCCTGAAAATGCCGGTACCGATGGCGCCGGGCGCCACCCCCGCACTGTTCGGCGAGTTTGTTGCACCCGGCGGCGAGCGTGTGCGCACATCGATGTCGCTGATGGCCGAGCGCGCCCTGTCGGACGAGTATTCGCCCGAGGCGGTGGCCGATCGCTGCGGCGTGCCAGCCGAGCAGATCGAAAAGATTGCGCTGGATATGGCGCAGGTGGCCTTTGAGCAGACCATCGAGCTGCCGATCGCCTGGACCGACGCCTGGGGCGTGAAGCACGACAAGGTGATCGGGCGGCCGGTCGCGATGTATGCAATGCGCGGCGTGTCGGCGCACAGCAACGGCTTTCAGACCTGTCGCGCTTTGCATCTCATCCAGATGCTGCTCGGAGCGCTGGATGGCCCCGGCAATTTTCGGTCGCGTGCGCCGTTTCCCAAGCCGATTCCGCCGCTGCAACTGCCCGAAAACGACATTGCCCGCATCAATGCGCCCGACACCGCGCTGGCGCGTATGCCGCTCGGTTTTCCGACCCGCCCCGAAGACCTGGCGATCGATGCCGCCGGTGAGCCCCTTCGCATCGACAAGGCTTATTCATGGGAAAGCCCGCTGGCCGCCCATGGCCTGATGCACATGGTCATCCGCAATGCCTTCGAGTCCGACCCCTATCCGATCGACACGCTGATGCTGTTCATGGCCAATATGGCCTGGAACTCCTCGATGAACACCACCGGCACGCAGGCGATGCTGGCTGCCCGCAACGAGGCCGGCGATTACAAAATTCCCTTCGTCGTCGTGTCGGATGCTTTCGACTCCGAGATGGTTCGCTACGCCGATCTGGTGCTGCCCGACACCACCTACCTCGAGCGTTTCGATGCGATCTCGATGCTCGATCGTCCGATTTCCGAACCCGACGCCGCGGCCGACGCCATCCGTCATCCATTGATCGTCCCCGACCGGGATGTCAGGCCCTGGCAGGATGTGCTGGTCGAACTCGCCGGACGTCTGAATTTTCCGGCGTTCACCGATGCGCCCGGCGTGCGCCGCTTCGACGATTACCGCGACTTCATCCTGCGCTACGAGCGTGCGCCCGGCATCGGCTTTCTGGCCGGCTGGCGCGGTGAGAAGGGTGACAAGCCGCTGGTGGGCGAGCCCAATCCGAAGCAGTGGGAGGCCTACATCGAGGGCAAGGCCTTTTTTGCGCACCACTGGCCCGATTCGATGAAGTACATGCGCTTTGCCAATCGCGATTATCTCGAGGAGGCTGCGCGTGCCGGCTTCATCGGCAAGCCTGAGCCGATCGTGATGCAGCTCTACAGCGAGCCGATGCAGAAATTCCGGCTGGCGGGCCAAGGCCTCTACGATGGGCCTCGACCGACCCGACCCGAAGATCGCGAGCGCCTGGCGCGCTACTTTGATCCGCTGCCCTTCTGGTATGCGCCGCTCGAGACGGTTGCATGCGGCCCGGATCAGCCCGACGACTTTCCCTTTCATGCGATCACGCAGCGCCCGATGGCGATGTATCACTCCTGGGACAGCCAGAACGCCTGGCTGCGTCAGATCGTGTCGCAGAACCTGCTCTACATGAACGAGCAGATGGCGACCGAGAAGGGGCTGGCCGACGGCGACTGGGTGCGTGTCGAATCGATGTATGCGCCGGTGGCACCGCAGCCCGGCACACCGGCCAATGCCCGCATGCAGGCCGATGCGCCCCGGCGCAGCATCCGCTGCCAGCTCAAGACCATGCAGGGCTGCGAGCGCCATACCGTCTGGACCTGGAATGCGATCGGCAAGATGGCCGGCACCTGGGGGCTGTCGAAGAAGGCAGCCGAATCGAACGCCGGCTTCCTGCTCAATCACCTGATCAGCGAGACCCTGCCATCGCGCCCGGGCGAGGCGAGCCTCACCAACAGCGATCCGGTGACCGGGCAGGCGGCCTGGTACGACCTGAAAGTGCGGGTGATCAAGGACGATGATCAGAGCGCACCGCTTGCGGAGGATGCATGAAGCTAGGACTGGTGATCGACCTCGATGTGTGCGTCGGCTGTCATGCCTGCGCCACCGCCTGCAAGGAGTGGAACGGCGAGAGCCTGATGGCGGGCGGCGCGCCCGACTACGATCCGCAGGGTGCCGAGCCCTCGGGCGTGTGGTTCAACCGGGTGCGCCACTATGAGGTTGGTGACTATCCGGCGAACAAGACCCTGAATGTGCCGATGTCGTGCATGCACTGCGAGGATGCCGACTGCGTGACGGTGTGCCCCACAGGCGCGTCCTACAAACGGGCTGAAGACGGCATCGTCCTGATCGACCCCGAGAAATGCATGGGCTGCAACTACTGCGCCTGGGCCTGCCCCTATGGTGCGCGTGAGCTCGATCGAAACGAAGGTGTGATGCGAAAGTGCACGCTGTGCGTCGATCGCATCTATGACCAGGCCCTGCCGAGCGCCGAGCGACAGCCGGCCTGCGTCCTGGCCTGCCCGTCGCATGCTCGCCATTTCGGTGATTTCGACGATCCGGCCTCGAAGGTCTCGACCCTGAGTCGCGAGCGCGACGGCCAGCCGCTGTTTGAAAAGCTTGGCTATCGGCCGGTCAATCGCTATCTGCCGCCCCGCGAACCCGCGCAGGTTCCCGCCCCCACAGACCTCGCTCCGCGCGGTTCGCTGCAGTCAAAGCTTGCCGCGATGGTCAATCGGCTGATTCAGTTGTGAGCCGATGAAGCCTGCGCTGTCGGTGATCTTCTTTACCGTGAGTTCGGGCGCCGGCCTCGGGCTGGCGGTGTGGCTGATGGCCATGCAGCTGACCGGACGGGTCGATGCCTCGCAAAGGCTGTTCTGGCTGGCGTTCGTTGTGGCCGCACTGCTGGTCACCTCAGGCCTGATCTCATCGACCTTGCATCTGGCCAATCCCCGCAATGCCTGGCGTGCGTTTGCGCGCTTTCGGTCGTCGTGGCTGTCGCGCGAGGGTGTGCTCGCGGTCGCGCTCTATCCGATCGCGGCGCTCCATGCCTGGTTCAGTGTTCACCAGCCCGATGTCGCGCGCATCACCGGCCTGTTGCTGATCGTGCTGTCGCTCTTGACCGTGGTCTGCACCGCAATGATCTACGCCTGCCTGAAGACCGTGCCCCGCTGGCGCACCTGGCATACACCGGTGAGCTATCTGCTCTATGCACTGGCTGCAGGTGGCCTGATCTGGATCGCGGTGAGCGCCCTTGAGGGCGCGTCGCTTGCGGCAGCGGCTCTGGTCCTGTGGCTGGCCGGCGCGGCCGCGCTGGTCAAGCTGCTCTACTTCGCCAAATTTTCGCAGCGGGTGCATGCCACGCTCAATCAGGCGCTTGCGGTGCCCGAGACTGCCCCCGCCGGGCGCATGCAGGGCAAGGTCCGACTGCTCGACGCCGGTCACTCGCGGGGCACTTTCCTGACCGATGAGTTCGGATTCGTGCTGGCGCGCTCGCGGGCTCGCACACTTCGACTGGCGATGTTCGTGCTGACGCTGCCGGTGCCGGTTGTGCTGCTGATGCTGGGCGCTGCGGGTCGGGGTGGGGCGATTCCGATTGCGGCGGCCGCACTGTGTTTTCTCGGTGGGGTACTGCTCGAGCGCTGGCTGTTCTTTGCGCAGGCCGAGCATGTGGTTCGTCTGTATCACGGTCAGCAGCGCGTCTGAACGGCAGATCAATGCTGCCGAGCGCCTGGCCTTTCCTGTCCTGGCCCCGCTTGCAGGGGCCGCAGATCCGGGCCGACCTGATCGCGGGTGCCTCGGTGGCCGTGGTGGCGATTCCGCAGTCGCTCGCCTACGCGCAGCTTGCCGGCCTGCCACCCCATCTCGGGCTTTATGCCGCCTTCGTGCCGACCATCATCGCCGCGCTCTTCGGATCGTCGGCCCAATTGTCGACCGGGCCGGTTGCGCTCACTTCGCTGCTGACCGCCGCCTCGCTTGCCGCGCTGGCCGACCCAGGCACCGCGCCCTATCTCACGCTGGCGGTTCTGCTCGCGCTGGGCTCCGGGCTGTTGCAGCTGATCGCCGGCCTGATCAGCCTTGGGCGTTTCATCGAACGCATCCCTGCAGCGCTGATGCTCGGTTTCGTGAACGCAGCCGCACTCGTGATCGTGTTTTCTCAGTTGCCGGCGCTGCTCGGTGTGCCTGCGCCACGAGGGTCGGGCCCGATGTCGGCCATTTCGGCAATCCTGCAAAGCGGCGCTCAACTCGTGCCGGCGACCACCGCTTTCGGTCTCGTTTCGCTTGCAGTGCTGATGCTGGCTCGGCGGTATCGCCCGAGCTGGCCGGCGGCGCTGATCGTCAGCGTGATTGCGACCCTGCTGAGTCAGGCGATCGACTATCAGCGCCATGGCAGCGTGGTCGGCGATCTGCCCCCGGGTCTGCCGACGCTGGCGTGGCCGAGCATCGACCTGGCATCGGCAAGCAGTCTGATGTCGGGCATGGTGCTGATCGCGCTGGTCAGTTTCATCGAGGTCACCTCCAGCGCCAGAACGATTGCGGCCCGCACCGGCCGGGCCTGGAATGTCAATCAGGAGCTGGTGGGGCAGGGTCTGGCCAAGGTGGCGGCGTCGCTCTTTGCAGCCTTTCCGGTGTCGGGTTCGTTTTCGCGGTCTGCGCTCAATCTGAGTGCCGGGGCGATGACCGCCTGGTCGTCGATCGTGTGCGCGGCGCTGGTTGGCATCGCACTGGTCTTTGCCACCGGCGCCCTGCACCACCTGCCCAATGCGGTGCTGGCCGCGCTGATCGTCTCGGCGGTGCTGAATCTGCTCACGCCGCTCGAATTACTGAAGGTTGCGCGATTCGAACGCGCAGCCGGCGCCACCGCCTGGGTAACACTGCTTGCAACCCTCTTTTTTGCGCCGAAGATTCATTACGGATTGATCGTCGGTCTTGGGGTGAGTGCGCTCATGTCGGCACTTGGCCGACGGCGCTGAGCCGCCCAGGCCGATCCGTCAGGTCGGCCCACGCTCAGACCGACGCGGTCAGCCCGCCGTCGATGTAGAGCATCTGTCCGGTCATGAAGTCTGAGGCGGCGCAGGCCAGAAAGATCGCCGCCCCGCCGAGTTCATCGACCTTGCCCCAGCGCCCCATCGGCACCCGGGTTTCGATCCAGGCATTGAAGCTGGCATCGGCGGCAAGCGGCGCGGTGAAGTCGGTGCGAAAGTAGCCAGGCGCAAGACCATTGACCTGGATATTGTGTTTTGCCCAGTCGATTGCCATGCCGCGCGTCAGATTCATCAGCCCGCCCTTTGAGGTGACATAAGGCGTGATGCCCTGGCGGGCGATCTGGCTGTTGATCGAGCAGACATTGATGATCTTGCCGCGCCGGCGCGGGATCATGAAGCGCGCCACCGTGCGACCGACCTTGAAGGCGCCAGTGAGGTTGGTGCCGATGATCCGCTCCCAGTCGTCGGTCTCGACCGCTTCGAGCGGGCGGCGCAGGTTGATGCCGCTGTTGTTGATCAGGATGTCGATCGGGCCGATGTCGCGTTCGATGACCGCAATCGCATCGGTCAGTGTCGCTTCGTCGGTGACGTCGAAGGCGCACACGCCCGCAGTGATGCCCTCGGCCCCCAGCGCCTGAGCGGTCTTGGCCAGCGCGACCGGGTCTCGGCCGTTGAGTACCACCCGCGCGCCGGAGCCGGCCAGCGCACGGGCCATCGCCAGCCCGATGCCGCGTGATGAGCCGGTGATGAGCGCGACTCGCCCGGTCAGATCGAAGAGGGGGTGCAAGGTGGAATTCATGGCGAGACGCAGGGCTTGATACCGGGCTTCGGGGGGCATGCCGGGGCTTCGGGGGGCGAAGGCTTGGGTCGGTACCGACGCCCGCCACGCCGGCGACGTAGAATCGGGGATGCCCGATCTTCTCGCGAATCTGAACGACCGACAACTTGCGGCGGTCACGCTGCCATCCCAACACGCCCTGATCCTTGCCGGCGCCGGCAGCGGCAAGACCCGCGTGCTCACCACCCGGATCGCCTGGCTGATCCAGACCGGCCAGCTGAGTGCGGCCGGAGTGCTGGCGGTGACCTTTACCAACAAGGCTGCGCGCGAAATGACCGCGCGCCTGTCGGCGATGCTGCCGATCAATCCGCGCGGCATGTGGATCGGCACCTTTCATGGTCTGTGCAATCGCCTGCTGCGCGCGCACCATCGCGACGCCGCGCTGCCCCAGTCCTTTCAGATCCTCGATTCGGCCGACCAGCTTGCCGCCATCAAGCGCCTGCTCAAAGCGAGCAATGTCGATGATGAAAAATACCCGCCGCGCAATCTGCAGCACTTCATCAATGGCTCGAAAGAGGCCGGGCTGCGAGCGAAAGATGTCGATGTTACCGACGACTACAGTCGACGTTTCGCCGAGCTCTATGCCGCCTACGACGCCCAGTGCCAGCGTGAGGGCGTGGTCGATTTTGCCGAACTCCTGCTTCGCTCCTATGAGCTTCTCGAGCGTCACACCCTGCTGCGCGATCACTACCGCGCCCGCTTTGCCCACATCCTGATCGACGAGTTCCAGGACACCAACATCCTGCAATACAAATGGATCAAGCAGCTTGCCGGGCCCGCCTCATCGGTGTTTGCCGTGGGCGACGACGACCAGTCGATCTATGCCTTTCGGGGCGCCAATGTCGGCAATATGGCGGCATTCGAGCATGAGTTTCGCGTGCCCAATCTGATCAAGCTCGAGCAGAACTACCGCTCGCATGCCCATATCCTCGAATGCGCCAACCAGCTGATCCGCCGCAACGGCAGCCGTCTGGGCAAGGAGCTCTGGACCGACGCCGGCGCCGGCGAACCGGTGCGGGTTTTCGAGGCGGTGAGCGATGGCCAGGAAGCGCAGTGGCTGATCGAGGAGGCCCGCAGCCTGATTGGCGAAGGATGGCTGCGCAACGACATGGCCATCCTCTATCGCTCGAATGCGCAGTCGCGTGTGCTCGAGCATGCGCTCTTTTCGGCCGGCATCCCTTACCGGGTGTATGGCGGACTGCGATTTTTCGAGCGGGCCGAAGTCAAGCACGCCCTGGCCTATCTGCGGCTGATGGAAAACCCGGCCGATGACACCGCTTTCCTGAGGGTGGTGAATTTTCCGGCGCGCGGCATCGGTGCGCGATCGGTCGAACAGTTGCAGGATGCCGCACGTGCAGCCGACAGCAGCCTGTATGCCGCGAGCTCGGCGCTCAAGGCGGGTGCGGCCTCCGGCAAGATGCTGGGCTTCGTGGGGCTGATCGAGCGGCTTCGCACCGAGACCCGAAGCATGACCCTGCCCGAGGCGGTCGAACATGTGGTCGAGCGAAGCGGGCTGATCCTGCACTACCAGTCCGACAAGGAAGGCCAGGACCGCATCGAGAATCTGCGCGAACTGGTCAATGCCGCGGCGAGTTTTCTCTCCGAACAGGGGGTCGGCCAGGATGTGCCGGCCAATCTGGGCGTCGCCTCAAATGCGGCACCCGGTTACGCTGTGCCGCAGTCCTCGGTGACGGCTGCGCCTGCCTCCCTGTTCGATCTGCAGTCGGCCGCGACCGGCCCGCAAACCGGTGGTCTGGACGACGGCACACCGGACGGCGTGATTGATGGCGATGCCTTCATCCAGACCACGCCGCTGGCATCGTTTCTGGCCCATGCCTCGCTCGAGTCCGGCGACAACCAGGCCGGCGAGGGGTCGGATGCGATGCAGTTGATGACGGTGCATGCGGCCAAGGGCCTCGAGTTTGATGCGGTCTTCATCACCGGTCTGGAGGAAGGTCTCTTTCCTCACGAGAACTCGGCTCAGGAAGTCGCTGGCCTCGAGGAAGAGCGTCGCCTGATGTATGTCGCGATCACCAGGGCTCGCAAGCGCCTTTACCTGTCGTTTTCGCAGACCCGCATGCTGCATGGCCAGACCCGCTACAACGTGCGTTCGCGCTTTCTCGAAGAACTGCCCGAAGACAATCTCAAGTGGCTCACCCCCAAGGCCGGCGCACCTCGTCCCACCTGGGGTGGGCACGGTGGCTATGGTGGCTACGGTGAGCGAAGCGGCTCGGCAGGGCAGGGCGCGTCGCGCCATGCCCTTGAAGCACCGCCGCCCTCACCCTGGGCTGCGAACGATGCTCGGGTTGCGGCGAAGTTTGATCGCGGCCTGGCCTGGCGTATCGGTCAGACGGTGGCTCACGCGAAGTTTGGTGAAGGCGTGATCCTTGGCATCGAAGGCAGCGGTTCTGATGCCCGCGTACAGGTCAACTTCGGGCGCCAGGGCGTCAAATGGCTGGCGTTGTCGGTGGCGCGTCTTGAGTCGGTGAACTGAGGCCGGCCTCGACGATCAGGTCACGATAGACCGGCCAGAACGAGCAGTAGAGCGCGCCCAGCATCGCCAGCGACACCGGGGTCAGCAGCAGCGTCAGCAGCGAATCGTTCATCACGAACTTGAGCACCTGGATCAGCATCGACCAGCCGACCGCGATCGCAAACCATCCCAGCATGTAGACCAGGAACGGCCAGCGGTTTCGCCAGACCGCGACCAGGCTGTAAAACAGCGACTTCACCGGCGACAGGCCGTGCCAGGCCACGAAGATCGGGGCAAACCACATCGCCATCTGTACTGGCGCATAGAGCAGACCGAAGACCGCCGCCGAATAGGCCACGCCAGTGCCGATGGCGCCCTGATCTTCGGTGCCGGTGGCGCCGGTGGCGATCCGAAAGAGCGTGCCGCCGTCGGCCAGCATCGAGGCGGCCAGCACGCCGACCGTGAGGATGCAGTTGATTGCGCCAAGGATCAGCAGCGGCTTGATATGGCGGCCATTGTCTGACCTGAAGCCCGAAAAGAGCATCAGAGGCGTGATTCGCTTGCCGGCCTGCGCATCACGCACCGCCTGCATGAAGCCGACCGACAGGATCGGGGTGAGCACCAGCGGGGCGAAGCCGCCAATCAGCGGAATGATGGTGGGCAGCACCAGTGACAGGACGAACAGGGTCGTGAGTCCGATGACCGCGATTGGTTGGCCGATCAGCAGCTTCAGCCCTTCGGTTACCCAGCGCCAGCCTTCGGACGCTGCTGCGCGCCTTACCTGCATGCGTCGGCTCCGTTCAAGTTGTGGGCGCCATGACCCTTGTCGGCGCTAGCGGCGCGATCTCGCAGGATGCGTTCGAAGTGTGTCGGATCCTTGGGCGTCAGCTTTTCGGCCGGGCGCGGCAGGTGCAGATCGTGCAGACGCGAGAGCCAGAATCGCAGTGCAGCCGCGCGCAGCATCAGCGGCCAGGCCGCGCGTTCGATCTCGAGCAGGGGCCGCTCTGTCTCATAGGCCTGCAGCAGGGCAGCCAGCCGCCGGTGGTCGAAGGCGCCGCTTGCGTCATCGATACACCAGTCGTTGCAGGTCACCGCGAGATCGAAGATCCAGGTGTCCACGCCTGCGAAATAGAAGTCGATCACGCCCCCGAGCGTCTCGCCCTCGAAGAGCACATTGTCGCGAAACAGATCGGCATGGACCGCGCTGCGCGGCAGATCGCAACAGGCGTCGGTTTGCGCGAAGGCCTTCTGGAGCGCGAGCTCGCGCTCCAGAAGCGCGGCCTGCTCTGGCGTCAGAAAGGGCATCACCTCGGGTGCGGCTTTTTCCCACCAGGACAGTCCGCGGGCATTCGGTTCGGTGCCGGGGTAGTCACGCGCGGCAAGGTGCATCTTGCCCAGCAAGCGACCCACCGCCACGCAATGGGCAAGGTCCGGTTGTGTGACGCCTGAGCCTCGCAGCCGGGTGACCAGTGCGGCCGGACGCCCTGCCAGCATCGAGTGCAGGGCACCGTGGCGATCGGCGACCGGATCGGGGCAGGCAATGCCATGTGAGGCGAGATGGCGCATCAGCTGGAGATAGAAGGGCAGCTTGTCGGCCGACAAGCGCTCGAAGAGCGTGAGCACCCAGCGTCCTGCATCGGTATCGACGAAGAAGTTGCTGTTCTCGATGCCCGATGCAATACCCTCGAAACCGGCCAATGCGCCGACCGGGTAGTGAGCGAGCCAGGATTCGAGCTGATGCCGGGAAACAGGGGTAAAAACAGCCATAGTGGTCGAGTTTACCGTGCCCGGGGCAAAGCTGCTTCAGAGGTAGAGCGTTGCCTCACGTTCCTGTTTCGTGGCGTAGAAGCCGCGAGCCTGATAGAAGTCGAAAATCGCATCGACCACTTCCTTCGGATCATCGATCACGCGGATCAGGTCGACGTCGGCGGCCGAGATCATGCCTTCGCTCACCAGCGTGCCGCGCATCCAGTCGATCAGCCCCTGCCAGAAGCTCGTGCCCATCAGAATCACCGGGATCGGCCGTCCCATCTTGGTCTGGATGAGGGTCAGCACTTCCATGAGTTCATCAAGCGTCCCGAAGCCGCCGGGGGTGGCGATGAAGGCGCTGGCGTACTTGGCAAACGCCACCTTGCGCGCAAAGAAATGCCGAAAGTTCAGCGAGATGTCCTGGTAGGGGTTGCCGCTCGACTCGTGCGGCAGCTGGATGTTCAGGCCGACCGAGACCGAGCGGCCCTCGAATGCGCCCTTGTTGGCGGCTTCCATGATGCCGGGGCCGCCGCCCGAAATCACCGCGAAGCCGGCATCCGAGAGCATTCGGGAGACTTCGAGCGTGCGCTCGTACCAGGGCATGCCGGCTTTGATGCGGGCGCTGCCGAAGATCGAGACCGCGGGCCGGATGTCGGCGAGCTTTTCAGTTGCCTCGACGAACTCTGAGATAATTCCCAGTACTTGCCAGGAACCGCGGGCCTTGACCGCATTCGAGCGTTCCGGCTGCGCAATCGACCGCAGATGCGGCACTTTCTTTCGGATCGTCATGTCTGAGCCCATGCTGTTGCTGGTTGACGGGTCGAGCTACCTGTATCGCGCGTTTCATGCGCTGCCCGACTTGAGAAGCAAGGCGGGCGAGCCCACCGGCGCTTTGTATGGCATGGCCGCGATGCTACGGCGGCTGCGGGTCGACGGCAATCCGGCGGGCGACGCGCGGTATGGCGCGGTGGTATTCGACGCGCCGGGCAAGACCTTTCGCGACGACCTCTATCCCGAATACAAGGCCAATCGTGCCTCGATGCCGGACGACCTGCGGGCGCAGATCGAGCCGATTCACCGCATGGTGCGCGCGATGGGGTGGCCGCTGCTGATGGTCGAGGGTATCGAGGCCGACGACGTGATCGGCACCCTCACCGAACGTGCCTGGCGACAGGGCTTGCGCACCGTGGTCTCAACCGGTGACAAGGACCTTGCTCAGCTGGTCAATCCGCATGTCGAGCTGATCAACACCATGACCCGTGACAACGCCCCGCCCGAGCGGCTCGACCATGAGGGCGTGATGGCGCGCTTTGGTGTGCCGCCCGAGCGCATCATCGACTGGCTATCGCTGGTGGGCGACACCGTCGACAATGTGCCGGGCGTGACCAAGGTCGGGCCCAAGACCGCTGTGAAATGGCTGCAGCAGTTCGGCTCGCTCGATGGCGTGATTGCGCACGCCGCCGACATTGGTGGTGTGGTTGGTGAAAACCTGCGTGCTGCACTTGAGTGGCTGCCCACCGCCCGCGCGCTGGTCACGATCAAGACCGACTGCGATCTGTCGGCGAGCGTCAGCTCGATCGAAGACAGCCTGTCTTTGCATCCCGAAGACGATCCCGAACTGCGCGACATCTTTGCGCGCTACGACATGCGCAGCATGCTGCGCGAGGTCGAGCAGCGTATGGGCGTCGAGGGTGCGGCAACACAGCGTATCTCGGCATCGCATGCCTCGGGTGCTGATGATTCGGTGCCGGTTGCTGCTGGCGCTGCGCCGTCTGATTCGCCCGACCCGGCGCCGTCTGTCGAGCCGCTCGTGCTCGACTACCAGACCGTGCTCGATGAGGCCGCGCTCGAACGATGGATCGCGCTGATCGAGGCCGCGCCACTCGTCGCCTTCGACACCGAGACCACCTCGCTTGACCCGATGGCGGCCGAACTGGTCGGTGTATCGCTGTCGATCGAGCCGGGACGCGCCTGCTATATCCCCTTGGCACATGTCTATGCCGGCGCACCTGATCAGCTCGATCGAACGCAGGTGCTCGAGCGACTGCGTGCCTGGCTCGAAAGCCCGCTGCATTTCAAGGTCGGCCAGAACCTCAAGTACGACATGCATGTGCTGGCCAACCACGGCATTCGCCTTGCGGGTGTGCAGCACGACACCATGCTCGAGTCCTATGTGCTCGAGGCGCATCGCACCCACGGCATGGACGCACTCGCGCTGCGCCATCTCGAGCGGCGCACGATCTCCTATGAAGAAGTGGCCGGAAAAGGCGCCTCGCAGATCGGCTTCGAGCAGGTCGGTATCGAGCAGGCCGCCCGCTATGCCGCCGAAGATGCCGAGGTCACGATGCATCTTCATCAGGTGCTTTTCCCGCGCATCGACGCCGCCCCCACACTGCTTGACGTCTATCGACGCATCGAGATTCCGGCTGCGGTGGTGTTGCACAAGATGGAACGCCATGGCGTGCTGATCGACTCGCCCACACTCGCTGCGCAGTCGGATGCACTCGGCGCCCGCATGCTCGATCTCGAGCATCGGGCCCATGAGGCGGCCGGCCAGCCCTTCAACCTGAATTCACCCAAGCAGCTCGGTGAGATCCTGTTTGAAAAGCTCGGCTTGCCGGTGGTCAAGAAGACCGCGAGTGGTGCGCCCTCCACCGACGAAGACGTGCTCGAAAAACTCTCGCAGGATTACCCGCTGCCCAAGCTGCTGATCGAATATCGCGGCTGCGCCAAGCTCAAATCCACCTACACCGACAAGCTGCCGCGCATGGTCAATGCCCGCACGGGGCGGGTGCACACCAGCTATTCGCAGGCCACCGCGGTCACCGGTCGCCTGTCGTCGACCGATCCCAATCTGCAGAACATCCCGATCCGCACGGTCGATGGCCGGCGTATCCGCGAGGCTTTCATCGCGCCGCCCGGCAGCCTGATCGTGTCGGCCGACTATTCGCAGATCGAATTGCGGATCATGGCTCACCTGTCGGGCGACCCCAATCTTTTGAAGGCTTTCTCGCAGGGGCTTGATGTGCATCGGGCCACCGCCTCAGAGGTCTTTGGCGTCAGCCCCGATGAAGTCAGCAGCGAGCAGCGCCGCTATGCCAAGACCATCAATTTCGGTTTGATCTATGGCATGAGTGCGTTTGGTCTGGCCGCGCAGCTTGGCATCGAGCGCGATGCCGCCAAGAACTGGATCGAGCGCTACTTCACCCGCTATCCGGGTGTGGCCAACTACATGGAAAGCACGCGTGCGCAGGCCAAGGCGCAAGGTTATGTCGAGACTGTTCTGGGCCGGCGACTGTGGCTGCCCGAGATCAATTCGCCCAATGGCCCGCGGCGCGGTGCGGCCGAGCGTCAGGCGATCAATGCGCCCCTGCAAGGCACGGCGGCCGACATCATCAAGCTCGCGATGATCGCGGTACAGGGCTGGATCGAGGCGAGCAAGGTCGGCTCGCGGCTGATCATGCAGGTGCACGATGAACTGGTGCTCGAAGTGCCTGAGGCTGAGCTGGATCTGGTGAAGGTCGAATTGCCGCGGCTCATGGCCGGTGTGCTCGATCTGGCGGTGCCGCTGCTGGCGGAGGTGGGGGCGGGGGTTAATTGGGAGCAGGCACACTGAAGCCTTGAGCGTGGCGTGGGTGGGTGCAATGCGGACAGGCGACTTGATTCGGCACAAGATCTGCGCTTGACGCCGATGTGTGACGCCGGTGTGTGACGCCAGTGCGTGGCGCCGGTGTGTCACGTCGCTGCGTGACGACGGTGCGTGACGCTGGTGCGTGACGCCGGTGCGGGGCAGGCGCCCCTCGCTGCGCCGCGCACCCCCGGCAGGCCGGGGGTGCCCGCAGGTCAGCGCCAGCCTTCGGGCCGCGGTCCGAACTCGCCCCTTCGGGGCTCAGACAGCGGACCGCTATCGGTCAGCAAGAGCTGACCGATCCCGATGACTGGCAGTGACCTGCGGTGCGCGGCGAGGCTTCGGGGCGCCTGCCCCGCACCGGCGTCAGGCGTGGTGGCGCTGCGCGTGCGCTTGCTGCTTTTTCCGCCGCTGGTAGACACCGACAAATCCCAAGCCGGCCAGCATCATGATGTAAGCCTCCGGCTCAGGCACGGGTGCCATCACGACGAGCAGAGAGCCTGCGTCGGACAGGGCTCCCGCTGTCTGGTCCTGCTCTGCCACCAGGTAGATGACGCCCTTCTCATCGACAGTCACGCCCTCGAACGCATTGTTGGGCGAGATGTTGCTCAGGTCGATGAAGCTGAGCGTTTGTCCGGAACGGGTGACTTCAAGCAGCTTTCTAGAGCCCAGGCTGAGCACCAGCAGGTTATCGGCTGCCGCGGTACCGGTGAGGCCATCGATCGGGGACAGGGTCTGGATGTCCGCAAGCGTGGTCACGCCCATCAACGCAGGATTGAACAGATTCACCATGCCAGAGGTGCCGCCCGCACCGGTCGCAAAAGTCAGGGCTCCTGCCAGAACGTCCTGCGGGCTTTGCTGCTTGATCGAAACAAAGCTGCCGGTGCCGCGCGGATCGTAGCTGATACCTTCCAGACCGTTATTGCCGGCATTGCCGCCGATCGATACGAAGGGGGCATTGGCCAGATTGACAGTGCCGCCGGCCACATAGCTGAACCTGAAGGCGTCTTGGAGACGCTCGTCTACAACGACCAGGACACCGCCGCCAAGGTAGGTCAGGCCTTCGGAATCACGGTGGGTGCTGGTGGTGGGCCAGCCCAAGTTGGACCCGCCGCTGAAGGTCATGCTGCCGATCGTCTGGCCGGTGCGCGAAATCTCGATCACGCCGGTGCCTTCATCGCCGACAAAAAACAGCGTTCCCAGCTTGCCGGTAAACGGATCAACACGGTCGCGTGCGTAAGTGACCGCAGAGGCTTCAAGGCCGGACAGCCCACCACTTGCGCCGTTGAATCGGTCGAGCGTGTACGTCCCGGTGACCGAATAGTTCGCCAGATTCAGGGAGGTTTGCGCTTGTGCTGAAATCGAGCACGCCGCCGCGGCGGCAAGGATCAGATGCTTGAGTTTCATGATGGGCCGGCGCCGGAGTCAGTTCTTGTTGCGTTTGCGGGCGATCGCTCCAGCCAGCGCCAAGCCAGCCAGCATGAATGCGTAGCTCTCGGGACCAGGAACAGCAGCGATCAAGCCGGGCGAACCGATCTCGGCGGTGTCATTCAGGGCGACGAAAGCGCCATTGGTGCCGACCTCGCTCAAGAGTGTGATCGTTGCATTGTTCAGGCCGGCAGCGTTGTCGAAGGTCTGGTAGGGCGAGGTCGCGTCCGACGCGCCGAACGTCACCTTTGCCTGAATTGCGCCTGAGCCGTCGAAGACAGTGACCGCGTCGCCGCTTGTGGACAACCCGAGGCCGTTGCCGGTGTAGGAACCAAGCCTGG
>CAMCXH010000028.1 GCA_945883285.1 Bordetella parapertussis
TCGGCGCAGGCAAAGTAGCTGTCGCATTTCACCTTCTCGACCAGCCGGTGCGGTGAGTCGGGGCGGTCGTTGACCATGTTGGCGCCATAAATGGAAGCGATGCAGGCGATTCGGGGATAAGCCGCCGCCACACCGACCACGAAGGGACCGCTCATGCAGTAACCCACGGCGCCAATGCGCGAGGCGTCGGCCGCCGGCAGCGCATCGACAAAATCGAAGAGCGCCTGGGTATCGCTCACGATCATCGCTATCGAGAGCTTGCCCATCAGATCGAACATGTGTTTCATGCCGTCCTCATTGCGAACCAGAGTGAACTCGCGGGTGGCACGGTAGTAGAGGTTGGGCAGGACCACGCAATAACCGACGGCAGCAATGCGACGGGCCATATCGTGGAGTTCTTCACGCTTGCCGGGCGCATCCATGTAAAAGAGCACGACCGGATGCGGGCCGCCTTCGTCGGGATAAACAACGAAGGTGTTCATCGCCCCATCGGGCGTTGCAATATCGAGGTGATGTTCGATCATGGAAGGTCTCCTGGTTGGTGCTTGTTTGCCGGGAAAAGTACACTGCTCAGTACACTGGGCAGTAATCTGCTCAAGTTCGACCATAACAAATCAGGAGACCAGCATGACCCAAAGCCAGATTGATACCGGTACATCCGACCTGCTCGCAAGCCTTGACGCCGGTGTGCTGACCCTGACGCTCAACCGCCCCGATGCCCGCAACGCGATGTCGCGCGCCATGACCCAGGCCCTGGCCGATCAGCTCGCCGCAGCCGAACTCGACCCGGCGGTGCGCTGCATCGTGCTGACCGGCGCAGGCAAAGGCTTTTGCGCCGGCGGCGACGTCAAGGGCATGGCTGCCAGCGGCGACGGTACCGTCGGCAACAACACCATCGATGGCGCGATCCATCGCCAGCGAATCAATCAGCGTGCCACCGCCGGCAAGCTCTTCAAGATGCCCAAACCCACGATCGCCGCACTGCCCGGCCCGGCCGCGGGTGCCGGCCTGTCGCTGGCAATGGCCTGCGACCTGCGGATCATGTCGAGCACCGCGATCATGACGACCGCCTTTGCCAAGGTGGGGTTCTCAGGCGATTACGGCGGCACTTACTTCATGACCCAGCTGGTCGGCGCCGCCAAGGCGCGCGAGCTCTATTTCCTGTCGGATCGCGTGAGCGCCGAAGAGGCCCTGCGCATCGGTCTGGCCAACTGGGTCTGCGAGCCTGATCAGCTCGCCGCCAAAACCCGCGAAATCGCGCTGCGCCTGGCAAGCGGCGCCACCGTGGCCTATCGCTACATGAAAGAAAACCTCAATCGCGCCATGAACGGCGAGGTCGACGACTGCCTCGACCTCGAGGCGACCCATCATGTCCATTGCGGACAGACGCAGGACCATCGCGATGCAACCAAGGCTTTCGTCGAAAAGCGCGAACCGGTCTTTCACGGCCGATAAGCACTGCCTGCCCCGCATCCCGCACCACTTTCAGCTCCCTCTGTTCCGGTCATCGCTTTCATGACTCCTTCGACCCGCAATGACGCTCTGGCGCTGCTGACCGCGCCGGGCAAGCCCTTCGAACTCCAGACCCTGCCGATCAATGGCCGGCCGCTGCGCGTGTTCACCAACGCACCGTCTTCGTTGCGCGAGCTGTTTATCCAGACCGCAAGCGACCTGCCTTTCCTGATCTATGAAGACGAGCGGTTGAGCTTTCGCGAGGCCTGGCAGGCGTCCGCTCGCATTGCGCATGTGCTGGCCCACGGCTACGGCGTGGGCAAGGGCGATCGGGTCGCGATTGCGATGCGCAACTATCCCGAGTGGATCCTGGCCTTTACCGCTGCGACCTCGCTCGGCGCGATTGCAGTCGCGATGAACGCCTGGTGGCAGCCCGATGAAATGGCCTATGGCCTCGTCGACAGCGGCGCGAAAGTCCTGCTGGCCGATCAGGAGCGCCTTGACCGGTTTGCGCAGTGCGAGCCGGGCCTGAGCACCAGGGCAATTGCGGTGCGGCCCACGCGCGAGAACCCGGGCATTGCCGTGCTCAGTGATCTGACCGCCGCAGTGGGCGAGGTGCCGATGCCGCAAGCCGAGATCGCGCCGGATGACGACGCCACCATCCTCTATACCTCCGGCTCAACCGGGCATCCGAAGGGCGTGGTGTCGACCCATCGCAATGTCCTGTCGGCGCTCCTGTCGTGGGAGCTCGATGCACAAGCGGCGGTGCTGCAAAGCGGCATCGAGCCAGTGCCGCCGGCCACGCAGCCCGGCACGCTGATGGCGGTGCCGCTCTTTCATGCAACCGGCTCACATGCCGCATATCTCAGCTCCTATCGCAGCCAGCGCAAGGTGGTCTGCATGTACAAATGGGATCCGCAGGCGGCCGCCGCGCTCATCGAGCGCGAGCAAATCACCTCGGTGGTCGGCCCGGCAGCGGTCACCGGCGATCTGGTCAGAGAGGCCCTGCGCACCGGCCACGACCTGAGCTCGCTGCTGTCGGTGGGAGGGGGTGGCGCGCCACGTGCACCCGAACAGGTCAAGCAGATCGAAGCGGTGTTCAAGCAGGCGCTGCCGGCCACCGGCTGGGGGATGACCGAAACCAATGCGATCGGCACCGGCATCGGTGGGCTCGATTACCTCGAGCATCCGGCGAGCTCGGGCCGCTGCTCGGCGGTGATGGAGCTCAAGGTGGTCGATGACAATGGCCGCAGCCTGCCCGCCGGTGAGCGCGGCGAACTGCTGGTGCGCGGCACGGCGCTCTTTCGCGAGTACTGGAATCGGCCGGACGTCAACGCAAAGATCTTCGAGGACGGCTGGTTTCGAACCGGTGACGTGGCCTGCCTCGATCAGGAGGGCTACCTCTATATCGTCGATCGCATCAAGGACCTGATCATCCGGGGCGGCGAGAACATCGGTTGCGGGCAGGTCGAAGCCGCGCTGGTGATGCACCCCGACGTTCATGAAGCCGCGGTGTATGCGATACCCGACGAGCGCCTGGGCGAAGAGGTCGGCGCTACCGTCTACGGCAGCCCCACGCTCGACATCGCCTCGGTGCGCAGTTTCCTGCTGCAGCATCTGGCGAAGTTCGAAGTGCCACGTTACATCCGGGTGGCCGATGCGCCCCTGCCCCGGATCGCCTCGGGCAAGATTCTCAAGCGACAGCTGCGCGATGAAGCGATTGCCTCGCCCGGCAGCCACCACGATGCCCAGGCTCAGGCCTGACCATCTCACCCTCACGCCTTGACCGATGACCACTGCTGCCAATGATTCCCCTGCAATCGCAAGCGATCAGCCGCCGGGCTATGACACTCGGGCTGTCGAAGCCTGGATCAGGCGCCATGTCGAAGGGCTGACGCCGCCGCTCACCTGGACACGCCTGACCGGTGGGCACTCCAACCTGACTTTTCTGATTGAAGATGCCAAGGGCAATCGGGCGGTGATCCGCCGTCCGCCGCTGGGCGAACTGCTGCCCAAGGCGCACGACATGAGTCGCGAATGGGCGCTGATCAAGGCGCTCGGCCCGACTGCCGTGCCGGTGCCGCGGGCGCTCGGTTTTTGCGAGGACACCTCGGTGACCGGTGCGGCCTTCTATCTGATGAGCGTGATCGACGGCCAGCCGCTTTACACCGTTCATGACACCCTGCGTCTGGCGCCGCTCGACAAGCGCGAGCAAATCGCCCATTCCTTCGTCGATGTGCTGGCCGAGCTGCATTCGATCGAACCGGACGCGGTTGGTCTGAGCGATCTGGGCAAGAAGGACGACTACATCGGCCGTCAATTGAAGGCCTGGTACCGGTCCTGGAATGCCTCGATCGGGCCGGCATCGCTCGACGATCCGCGCGCTCACTCGCTGGAGCAGTTTCTGCGGGCCAATGTGCCCGAGCAGGGGCCGGCGCGCATCGTGCATGGTGACTATGGTCTGCACAACTGCCTGATCGGACCACAAGGCACGGTGGCGGCGGTGGTCGACTGGGAGATTTCCACCCTCGGTGATCCGCTGGCCGATCTGGCCTATGCTCTGAACTGGTTTCCGGACCCAAGCGATCCCGAGCCCTGGGTCGGCGCCGATTCGCCGACCACTGTGCCGGGATTTCCGGGGCGTCATGCCCTGGCGCGCCGCTATGGCGAGCGCACCGGGCGCGATCTGTCGAAGCTGGATTACTACGTCGCCTTCAACCGCTGGAAGACCGCTGCGATCGTGCATGGCGTCTATGCCCGCTACATGGAAGGCAAAAAGAGCAGCGAAGGCATCGACCTGGACAATATGCGCTCGCGCATCCTGCTGGCGCTGACGCAGTCCGAGCAGGCGGTAGAACGCCTGCTCAGCGCCTGATGAATGCCTGCTGAATGCCTGCTGAATGCCTGATTGACAACAACACCCTGGAGACCCGCATGAAGACCGAGTTCTGCATCGTTGAAAAAGCCGATCACATCATGACCGTCCGCCTCAATCGGCCCGACCGGATGAACGCCATGCATCCGCCGGGCAATATCGAGCTCGGCCATGTCTTCGACGAGTTCGCCGCTGACGACGATCTGTGGGTCGCGATCATCACCGGCGAAGGCCGGGGCTTCAGCGCCGGCAACGATCTGCGCTATCAGGCCGAGGGCGGCGAGCGCCCGCCGATGCCGCGCGGCTTTGGTGGCCTGACCTCGCGCTTTGATCTGACCAAGCCGGTCATTGCCGCGGTCAATGGCGTGGCGATGGGTGGCGGTTTTGAAATTGCCCTGGCCTGCGACCTGATCATCGCCTCTGAAAAGGCGATGTTCGCGCTGCCCGAACCCAAGGTCGGCCTGGCCGCACTGGCCGGTGGCCTCAATCGCCTGCCCCGTCAGATCGGCTCCAAGCGCGCGCTCGGCATGATCCTGACCGGGCGCCATGTGCCGGCCCAGGAAGGCTTCGAGCTCGGTTTCGTCAATGAAGTCGTGCCGCACGAACAACTGATGTCGCGTGCGCTCGACTGGGCAAAGCAGATCCTCGCCTGCTCGCCGCTGTCGATCCGGGCCAGCAAGGATGTGGTCTATCGCAGCCTCGATACCGCCTCGCTCGAGGACGCGATGGCCGCGACCTACGACTCGGTGCTCAAGCTGCGTGCCAGCGAAGACTTCATCGAGGGCCCGAAAGCCTTTGCCGAAAAGCGTGCGCCCAACTGGAAAGGCCGCTGACGTACATGAAGCTGATCAGTGCCACGCCCAGCCCCTATGCCCGCAAGGTCCGCATCCAGCTGATCGAAAAGGGCATTCCCTTCGAGCTGGTGACCGAGGTGCCCTGGAACAGCGACACCACGGTGCCGCAATACAACCCGCTCGAAAAGCTCCCGGTGCTGCTGCTGGACGATGGTCGGTCGGTCTATGAATCGGCCTTCATTCTGGAGTGGATCGAGCGCATGTATCCGCAGCCACCGCTGATGCCGGCTGATGACGCCGGCTATCTCGAAGCACGCCGCTTCATGGTGCTGGCCGATGGCATCTGCGATGCCGCGCTGCTGGTGTTTTTCGAGCGGCTGCGTGAGCCTGCGCATCAGAGCCAGCCCTGGATGGCGCGGCAGCTGCGCAAGGTCGAGGGCGCACTCGCCGCGCTCGAGCGCGATATCGGGGAGCGCGCCTTTGCGGTCGGCAATCAGCTCACCCTGGCCGACATCTCAGTGGCAGCCCCACTCGGATGGCTGAAGGTTCGCGCCCCGGACCTCGACTGGCCGCGGCGGTATCCCGCGCTCGCGGCTTACGACGAACGACTGTCGCAGCGCGAGTCGTTCAAGGCCACTGTGCCCTACGCTCAGGTGCTTCGCGACAAGGTGATCTGAACACGTCGCCCAGCACCAGGCGGCATCCGCCGGTCGGACGCGCCGAGTTCGGCTGGTGTACCCTTCAAGCCATCGAATTCCGGGGAGACACCATGAACAGCGACCTGAATCTTGCCGAGCGCGAAAAGGTCTGGTCGATGCCGATCGACCAGATCGATGTCAGCAAGGGCTATCTTTTCGAGCAGGACATCGTCGAGCTCTACTTCCAGCGGCTGCGCAAGGAAGATCCGGTGCACCGGTCGTTCAGCAAGCGCTATGGCCATTACTGGTCGGTGACCAGCTACCGCGACATCATGGCGGTGGATACCAACCATGCGAGCTTCTCATCGGAGTCGGGCCTGGGCGGCATTGCGCTCGCCGAACGCCCGCCCTCGGAGGCCTACCCGAGCTTCATCGCGATGGACCCGCCGCGACACGACGAGCAGCGCAAGACGGTCAGCCCGATCGTGGCGCCCGGCAATCTCGCAATGCTCGAATCGACCATCCGCAGCCGCGCCGCCCACATCCTCGATACATTGCCGATCGGCGAAGAATTCGACTGGGTGCAGAAGGTCTCGATCGAGCTCACCACGCAGATGCTCGCCACGCTTTTCGACTTTCCCTTCGAAGACCGGCACCTTCTGACCTGGTGGTCTGACATGACCACCGGCGACCCGGATGGCAACGGTGCAGTCACCTCCTGGGAAATGCGGCTCGAAGAACTCGGCAAGTGCCAGGACTACTTCACGCGCCTCTGGAACGATCGGGTCAATGCGGCGCCCGGCAATGACCTGATTTCGATGCTGGCCCACTCACCGGCCACCCGAAACATGTCGAAGACCGAGTTCCTGGGCAATCTGCTGCTGCTGATCGTGGGCGGCAACGACACCACCCGCAATTCGATCACCGGCGGATTGCTTGCGCTGAACCGGCATCCTGATCAATTCGAGAAACTGCGCCGCAACCCTGCCTTGGTGGAGACGCTGGTACCCGAGATCATCCGCTGGCAAACACCGCTCGCGCACATGCGTCGCACCGCGGTCAAGGATACCGAGGTCGGCGGCAAGCTCATCCGCGAGGGCGACAAGGTGGTGATGTGGTACCTCTCGGGCAACCGCGATGAGACCGCGATCGAGCGGGCCGACGAGTTCATCATCGACCGGGCACGTCCTCGCCAGCATCTGTCATTCGGGTTTGGCATTCACCGCTGCGTCGGTAACCGCCTGGCAGAGCTTCAGCTCAAAGTGCTGTGGGAGGAGATCCTCAAGCGCTTCGACCGGATCGACATCACCGGCGAGGCGATCCGCACCAAGTCGAATTTCGTGCACGGCTTTGTCAGCATGCCGGTGAGCATCCCGGCACGACGGGCAAAGGCTGCATCGAACTGATCGGAAAGTCAGGCGCCCGTCAGCCCGGCGCCTGGACTTTCACCCTTCCTCAGGCCTTCAGCGACGGTGCAGGCTGAGTGGACGTGAGCAGACCGGGCATGGCGGCGGCACGCTTCTGGAGCCACCAGCCACCGACCGGCGGAATGATCGAGAAGTCGGTATCAACGCCCATCTTGCGGGCCGCATCGAGCGCCCAGTTGGGGTTGTAGAGCATCTCGCGGCCAATCGCGATCAGGTCGGCCCGGCCTTCCTGCAGGATAGCCTCGGCATGTTCGTGATGCACGATCAAGCCGACTGCCATGGTCTGGATGCCGGCCTGCTCGCGCAGAGTCTGGGCAAAGGGCACCTGATAGCCGTAGCCGATCGGCGCGCTGCTGACCGGCCGGGCCAGGATGCCACCGGCGCTGCAGTCGATCACATCGATGCCGACCGCCTTGAGTTCGCGGGCCAGCACGACGCTGTCGTCAGGGCTCCAGCCGGCATCGTCATCCACCGACAGGCGCATGAAGACCGGGAGGTCGGCCGGCCAGTTGGCCCGCACGCTTTCGGCAACTTCGAGCGCAAAGCGCCGGCGGTTGGCCGGGCTGCCGCCGTATTGATCGGTGCGCTGATTGGCTTGCGGGGACAGAAACTCGTGCACCAGAAAACCGTGGGCACCGTGAATTTCGACGGTATCGAATCCGGCGGCTCGGGCGCGCGCTGCTGCCCGCCCGAAGGATTGGGCCACCTCGCCGACTTCGGCGGTGGTGAGAGCCCGCGGCACCGGCGCATTGGCATCGGCCGGCAAAGCACTGGGCGCAACCAGCTCCCAGGCGTCCCAGTCGTTGGCCACACCGCTGGCTGCCGACAACTCGGCAAACCCCGCCTCGGTCAGGGGCTTGCCGCCCTCCCAGGGTCGGCTGGTGCGGGCCTTGCGACCCGAATGCCCCAGCTGGATGCCGGCTTTGGTGCCGCAGCCGTGGATGAAATCAACGATCCGCTTGAAATGCGGAACGAAGGTGTCGTCCCACAGGCCCAGGTCGCCCACCGTACCGCAGCCGCGCCGCTCGACCTTGGTCGACTCCATCATCACCAGACCGACACCGCCGGCCGCATAGCGCCCGGCATTCATCAGATGCCAGTCGGTCGGAAAACCGCTGATCGCCGCGTACTGGTGCATCGGCGCGATAACCACGCGATTGCGCAGCGTCAGGCCGCGCAGGGACATTGGCGTAAAGAGCAGGGGAGCGGTCATTGACGGCCGCCTCAGACGGTCTGTGCGACCGCGCGCTTGGCAAGCACGGTGATCAGGTGGGCGCGATAGGCCGCGCTGGCGTGAATATCGCTATTGAGACCGGCAGGCGACATCGCCACCCCGTCACACGATGACGGTGACCACTGCTTCTCAAGGGCCGCCTCGAGCGCCTTGGCACGGAACGCGAAATGCCCGGCACCGGTCACTGCCACCCGCACGCCGGCAGGCCCTTTGCTAACAAACACGCCCACCATCGAGAAGCGCGAGGCGGGCTGCTTGAACTTCATCCAGGCGGCCTTCTCGGGAATCGGAAAGACCACCTCGGTGATCAGCTCGCCCGGCTCGAGCGCGGTTTCATACAGACCTTTGAAAAAATCGTCGGCGGCGATCGTGCGATGGTCGGTTTTGATGCTTGCGCCCAGGCCGAGCACACCGGCCGGATAGCAGGCGGCCGGATCGTTCAAACCGAGGCTGCCGCCGAGCGTGCCGCGGGCTCGCACCGCACTGTCGCCGATATGGTCGGCGAGCATGGCCAGCGCCGGGATCAATCGGATGACGTCGGCATTGGCAGCGACTGACGCATGCGTGGTCATGGCGCCGATATGCAGGGCTGGGGTGTCGGCACCGGGTGCGCTGGTGCAGATGCCTTTGATCTGCGCGATCTTGGCGAGTGCGACCAGATCGGTCGGCATCGACAGGCCAGTTTTCATCGCCGGCAGCAGCGACTGCCCGCCGGCAAGAAAGCGACCATCGTCGCCGGCACCAATCGCCTTGATCGCATCGGCAACCGATGCAGGGCTGTGAAAGTCGAAGTTGTTCATGGTGTCGATCTCGGGGAGAGGGTTCAGCGCCTGGCAACCAGGGCTTGCCAGACTTTCTCGGCAGTCAGCGGCATCTGCATCGCCAGCGCGGCCTCAGGTGAGCCGTGGCGCCAGACCGCATCGACCACCGCATTGACCACTGCAGGGGTGGCGCCGATCGTGCCGAGCTCGCCCACGCCCTTGACGCCAAGCGGGTTGGTCTTGCAGGGCACCGACTGATCGAGGCGCGTCTTGAAGCTGCGGACCATATCGACCCGCGGCAGGGCGTAGTCGCTCAGCGACCCGGTGATCAGCTGGCCGGAATGACGGTCGTAGACCACCTCTTCGCACAGCGCCTGACCGATACCCTGAATCGCGCCACCGTCGAGCTGCCCCTCCACGATCATCGGATTGACCACTCGCCCGACATCGTTGACCGATGCGTAGGCGCTGACCTCGACCTCGCCGGTCTCGGGGTCGACTTCAACCTCGCAGATGTGGCAGCCGTTGGGCCAGCTCGGTCCGTCGACCTTGGTGGTGGATTCGATGAAGACCTGTTGTGAAGGCTGACGCGCAGCCAGAGCAAACAGGCCGATGCTGCGATCGGTACCGACAACCTTGAACGAACCCTCGCGGTATTCGATGTCGGTGGGCGCCACCTCCAGCGCGTCGCCGGCCAGCTGCCTTGCTAGGTCGACGGTCTTTTTCGAGGCGACTTCGACCGCCGAACCGGCGGTAAAAAGCGAGCGCGATCCGGCGCTGCCGAATCCCACCCCTCGGTCGGTATCGCCCTGGATGATGCGGACCTTGTCGATCGGCACACCGAAGGTGTCGACTGCAAGCTGCGCATAGCAGGTGGCAATGCCCTGCCCCATTGCCTGGGTCGAGGTGAAGATTTCGATATAACCGTCACCGGCCACCTTGACCGTGACCCGCTCCTCGAAGGCGTTGCCGCTGGTCCACTCGAGGAAGGACGCCATGCCGCGTCCGCGCAGCTTGCCGCGCGCCTTGGACTCGGCGAGGCGGGCATCGAAACCCTTCCAGTCGGCAAGCTCGACCGCCTGCGTCGTCATCTTCTCGAAGGCGCCGGTGTCATAGGTCTGGCCCATCGGATTCTTGAAGGGCATCTGGTCGGGGCGAATCATGTTGCGCCGGCGCAGATCGGCCTGGTCGATGCCCAGGCGGCGTGCAGCCGCATCCATCAGGCGCTCGACGATGTAAATCGCCTCGGGACGACCGGCACCCCGATAGGCACCGGTGGGCGCGGTATTGGTCAGCACCGCACGCAGGCGGAAGTCGATGACAGGGATGTCATAGATGCTGGTGGTGACCCACGGGCCGATCAGCAGTTGGATCGCGACGCCGGTGGGTGTGGCATAGGCGCCGACATTGGCATGCGACCTGACGCGAAAGCCGAGCACCTTTCCTTGCGCATCAAGCGCGAGCGAGGCATTGCTGATCAGATCGCGCCCGTGCGTGGTGGCCAGAAACTCATCGCTGCGATCGGCGGTCCACTTGACCGGCTGACCCAGCTTGAGCGCACACCAGGCCACCACCGCATCTTCGGGATAGAGGCCGGTTTTCATGCCGAAGCCGCCGCCGACATCGCCGACCACGACCCGCACCTTGTCCTGTGGGATGCCGAGAATGACATCGCACAGCGTGGCGCGAGCGCCCGACGGCATCTGGGTGGACATGCGCATCGTGAGCCGGCCGGTCTGGGCGTCGGGGACGGCCAGCACGGCGCGCGGCTCCATCGGATTGGCAACCAGGCGCTGATTGACCAGATCGAGCGTGACCACATGGGCGGCAGCCGCGAACGCGGCATCGCAGGTCGCGACGTCGCCATAGAGGGTTTCGTTGCAGACATTGCCGGTGGCCTGGGGCCAGACCAGGGCCGCGCCGGGTTCGATCGCAGCGTCGGTGGCGACCACCATCGGCAGCTCGTCGTAGTCGACCATGACCGCATCGCGGGCGGCATAAGCCTCATCGCGGGTTTTCGCGACAATGGCGGCGACCGCCTCGCCGACGAAACGCGCGGTGCCATCAGCCAGGCACAGTCGCGGCGGCGAAGCATGGGGCTCACCGCCCGGGCGCTTGAAGCCCGCCGCGTTCGGAAAGGGCTTGACGCCGGCAGCAGTCAGTTCGGCACCGGTGACGACCGACACGACGCCCGGCATCGCCAGGGCCGCTGAGGCATCGATTGAAACGATGCGTGCATGCGGATAGTGCGAGCGCAAAAAGCACAGATAGAGCTGGTCGGGCACCGACACGTCATCGACAAAGACGCCCTTGCCGGTGACCAGGGTCGGATCTTCGATCCGTTGGACCGAATGGCCGCTGCCGAAGCGGCCGTAGTTGGTTTCAGCGTTCACGATCGATTCCTTGCAATGAGGTCAGCGAGTCTTGTTGATCGCGGCGGCCGCCTGGCGCACCGAGGCCACGATGTTCACGTAACCGGTACAGCGGCACAGATTGCCTTCGAGCGCATGCTCGATCTGGGCATCGGTGGGATCGGGATGTTCGGTCAGCAAGGCGGCGGTCGACATGATCATGCCGGGGGTGCAGTAGCCGCACTGCAGGCCGTGGCATTCGACGAAGGCCTGCTGGATCGGATGCAGATTGCCGGGGGTGCCCATCGATTCGATGGTCGAGACCTTGCTGCCGTCGGCTTGCACCGCCAGCATGGTGCAGGCCTTGACGGTCTGGCTGTCGACCAGCACGGTGCAGCAGCCGCACTGACTGCTGTCGCAGCCGACATGCGAGCCGGTCAGACCCAGCCCTTCGCGCAGCAGTTCGATGAGCAGGGTACGGTTTTCGACCTCATGGCTGACCGCCTGGCCGTTGACATTCAGATTGATTCGGGTCATTCGAGCCTTCCTGGACATTCCCGGTGGTGGATCCGGTCGAGTTTAGCCCGGATCACCCCGATCGACTGGCGCAAAAATATGGCAGTCGATTCAAAATCTCGTCAGTTGGCAGCGCCGGCCGCATCCAGGGCGGCGAGTCGGGCCGCCATGGCTTTGCGGGTGGCCTCGGGCAGACCGGTCGGGTCGATCAGCATGCCGAAGACCTTGAGGTTGTGGGTATGGGCGAGCTGATGCAGATGGAAAGCATTTTTCATCGCGATGTCACGACCCGAGGCATCGGCCACGCCGTTGATCGCGAGCTTGGTCATCTTCAGGGCAAAGCGCGACTTGACCGCGATCTTGCGGGCCAGCGCCAGCGCGGCTTCAGGCAGCTGCTCGCGCGGCACCACCTGATTGACCATGCCGAGCTTGAGCGCGTCTTCGGCACTGATCGCATCGCCGGTGAAGAGCATCTCCTTGGCCTTGCGTGCGCCGAGCTCCTGCACATGCTGGAACCACTCGACACCACCGACGCCGAAGCTCACCACCGGATCGGCAAACGACGCATCGTCACTGGCCACGATCAGGTCGCAGGGCCAGGCCAGCATCAGACCGCCGGCGATGCACTTGCCCTGCACCGCCGCAATCGTCGGCTTGGGGATATTGCGCCAGCGCTCGCAAAAACCGGTGTAGATCTCTTCCTCGCGGGCCATCTGCGCCTCGGCGCCGGCACAACCGAAGCCGCACATCGTGCCCACCGTCTGGTGACGGCGCATCGCGCCAGCCGAATCGGTCTCGGACAGATCATGCCCAGCCGAGAAATGCTTGCCCTCGGCCGCCAGAATGATCACCCGCACCTCATCGTCATGCGCAGCCCGATCGAAAGCAGCATTGAGCTCATAGAGCAGCTCGGTGTCCTGCGCATTGGCACGATCGGGACGATTGAGCCGGATACGGGCAATGTGAGGCTCGGGAATCTCGTAAATCAGAGTCTTGAAGTCGGACTGGGCCATGAGGTGTCTCCGTGTTGTGGGCTTTTCTTGTGAACCCTGTGATGGGTCTGGCCAGGGGAATCAGACGATCCGGCCTGTGCGACCGGCCCAATAGGATTCGCGCAGCGGCTTTTTATAGAGCTTGCCGGTGGGCAGGCGCGGCAGGGCCTCCAGAAAATCGATGGAACGCGGACATTTCGGCCGTGCCAGATGCTGCTGGCAGAAAGCGATCAGTTCGGCCGCCAGCGCGGCATCGGGCGTGACGCCGGGCATGGCCTGCACCACCGCCTTGACCTCTTCGCCGAGGTCGTCGTTGGGCACACCGAAAACCGCCGCATCGCTCACCTTGGGATGGGTGATCAGCAGGTTCTCGCACTCCTGCGGATAGATGTTCACGCCGCCGGAAATGATCATGAAGGTCGAGCGGTCGGTGAGATAGAGATAGCCCTCTTCATCGAGATAGCCGACATCACCGACGGTGGTCAGCACACCATCGGCCGATCGCGACTCGGCGGTGCGCTGCGAATCGTTGAAATACTCGAAGGGCGCAGGCGGCTTGAACCAGAGCGTGCCGGAGGTGCCGACCGGACATGGCTGCATGGCTTCGTCGAGCACATGCAGTTCGCCCAGCACCACTCGGCCTACCGTGCCCTTGTGGGCCAGCCACTCCTGGCTGTCGCAGGAGGCAAAGCCCATGCCTTCGGTGGCGCCGTAATACTCGCGGATGATCGGCCCCCACCAGGCGATCATCTGCTCTTTGACCGGCACCGGGCACGGTGCGGCCGCATGGACCACCACCTCGAGCGACGCGACGTCGTAGCGGCTGCGAACCTCGGGCGCGAGCTTGAGGATGCGCGAGAACATCGTCGGCACCAACTGGCTGTGGGTGACCTTGTAACGCTCGACCAGTGCGAGGTACTCCTCGGGATCGAAGCGCTCCATGATGATCACCGTGCCGCCACGACGAATCGTGAGACTGACCGCCGAATTGGGTGCCGAGTGATAGAGCGGTGCCGGCGACAGATAGACCATGTCGTCGCGATAGCCCCACAGCCGGTCGGAAAACGCCAGCTGGGGCGTGTCTTGAGACGGCGGCACCTCGGGCAGCGCCTTGAGGATGCCCTTGGGACGACCGGTGGTGCCCGAGGAATAGAGCATCGGGATGCCGAAGGATTCAGTGGCCAGCGGCGTCGCCGGATGGGGCGCAGTGGCCTCGTCCAGACTCATCACGCCTTTGCCGCCTGCCGTGCCGTGATCGCCGTCGACCACCAGACAGGCCACGACCTGAGGGCACTGCTGCAAGGCCTCGCGGGCCACCTCGAGCTTTGCAAGCGAGGTAATCAGCACCACCGACTCGCTGTTGTTGACGATGTAGGCGAGCTCGCTCGCGGTCAGAAAGGAATTGACGCAGGTGTAGTAAAGACCCGATCGCGATCCGGCACTGCAGCACTCGATGTAGCGGTCGTTGTTTTCCATGAAGATCGCGTAATGCCCGCCCTTTTTCAGGCCAAGCGCGCCGAGCAGATGGGCCAGACGGTTGCTGCGGGCTTCGAGTTCGCGGTAGCTCACCGCGGCACCGGTGCGGGCCATGATGAAGGCCGGCCGATCGGGATGCAGGTGCGCCTGCTTGCCGCTGTACATCGTCAGAAGTCTCCTGGGTGGTGACGGGTTGAGCTGGTCTGCGCCAGTCGCTGGTAAATCGGTGAATCGGTAAATCGGTAAATCGCGCTGATATCGGCAATCAGCGGGACGGGGGTCTCACCGCCTCGGGCAGGAAGCGCACGCCCGGGCGCGCCATGCCGCCCGATACGCCAATCGGCGTGCCGTCGGCGCGCCAGCAGGCTGCCCCCTCCATGTCGCCATCGTCGGCAAAGCCGATCGCGCACATCCCGCCGCCCACATTGGCGACCCGCGAGATGTCGTGGCCGCGCGCGCCGAGCGCATCGGCCACGGTCGTGCCGATGGCGGGTTCAAGTTCGAGCGAATAGCCTTGCGTCCAGACCCTTGGCGCTTCGACCGCCTCCTGCAGGCTCATGCCATGGTCGATGAGATTGACCACCGCCTGCATGGCCGACGAAAAAATGCGCAGCCCGCCGGGCAGCCCGAGGGCAAAGCGCGGCCTGCCGTCTTTCAGCACGATCAGCGGCGCCATCGACGAGGTGACCCGCTTGCCCGGCGCGAGCGAATTGGCAAGACCCGGGCGCGGATTGAACACATAGAGATAGTTGTTCGGAATCATGCCGGTGCCGGGCACCATGTAGCGCGCACCGAAGAGCGAATTGATGGTCTGGGTCGCGCTCACGATGCGCCCGTCACGATCGGCCACCGTCAGATGCGTGGTGTGGGCGCCCTCGCCCTGCCCGGCCATCACGCCGGCAGCCACCCCGGCCGACCAGACCTGCGCCCGCGTGGCATCGATCAGGGCGCGTCGCTCGGCGGCATAGTCGGCCGACAGCAGCCTTGCCACCGGCACCGCCACAAAGTCGGGGTCGGCGGTGGCAGCCGCCCGGTCAGCAAAGGCGATCTTGAGCACCTCGGCCAGCAGATGGACGCCTTCGATGCTGGCAAAGCCCATCGCAGCGACATCGAAGCCTTCAAGGATGTTGAGCATCTGGCCAATGTGAAGCGGCCCACTGCAAGGCGGCGGCGGCCCGATGATCTCGAAGCCGCGATACATTGAGCGCAGGACGTCCATGTCATTGGTGCGGTACTGGCGCAGATCATCGACGCCCAGATAGGCCTGGTGACGACGCATGTCGTCGGCCAGCGCGACACCGATCTCACCAGCATACAAAGCACTCGGACCCTGGCTGACGATCAGGCGCAGGGTCTCGGCATAGGCGGCATTGACCACCCGCGTGCCGGCGGTCAGTGGTGCGCCATGGGGCATGAAGACCCGCGAAATCTCGGGATCGAGCGCCAGGTCGGCGGCGCAATCGGCCACGCAATCGGCAAGATAGGAGGTGGCTGCAAAGCCGCGCTGGGCATGGCGAATCGCCGGTTCGGTGACATCGGCCAGGGACATCGTGCCGTGGCGCTCGAGCAACTGGCACCAGGCCATCAGATTGCCCGGCGTGGCCACCGCAGCGCGCCCCACGCTGTTGCGACGACCGATCGCATCGAGCGATCCGGGCGCGGCATCCGGGTCGGGGGTAAAGCTGGTCGGGCCGGCCGCAATCGGGCAGCGCCCCTGGCCTTCGAGCACGGTGTGCGAGCCATCGGGCAGGCGCAGATGCGCAAATCCGCCGCCCAGGATGCCGACCATCATCGGCTCGACCACGGTGAGGGTAAACAGGGCGGCCACCGCGGCATCCACCGCATTGCCGCCGGCGGCCATCATCTCGGCGCCGGCCGCCGAGGCCAGCGGATGATTGGTGACCACCATCCCGCGCGAACCTCGCGCAGCGCGCTTTTCGGGGATGAAAGGCAGTGCGCTGGCGCGGGGGCTGGTCATGGTGGTCGTCTATGTAAAGGTTATCGCCTGCGAAGCTGCATGCTCAGTCCGACCGGCATCATCGTGAAGGACAGCAGTTCCTGGGCGGGCTGGCCGTCAGGCGTATCGACCGACACGATATCGAATCGGCCGAGCAATGTCGCCATCGCCATTTTCATTTCGAGCATTGCGAGGTATCGACCGGGGCAAACCCGCGGCCCGGCACCGAAAGGCATCGAGATCCGCTTGGCGGCATTGGCCACCTTGCCCGGACCGCCTTCGGAGAGCCAGCGCTCGGGCATGAACTGCGCGGCCTGCGGCACGAAAGCGTCGCTCACGCTGTCGCGACGCAGCAGACTGATCACCACACTGCCTTTTGGCACCGCCACATCGCCCACCACCGTGTCACGCAGCGCCTCGAGCGGCAATTGCGGTGCCACCGGCTTCAGGCGCATGGTCTCGTGGGTACAGGCTTCGACATAGTCGAGCGCATCGATCTCTTCGAGCGTCGGATTCAGCGGGTCGCTCACGACACTGCGAACTTCGGCCGTTGCGCGCTCGAGCGCCTGCGGATTGCGCCACAGCGCCTCGATCATCCAGGCAATCGTGTTGGCGGTGGTGTCCTCGCCGGCCAGCAGCATGGTCAGCACATTGCCCGCGACCTGCCGATCATCGATGCCGCTGTCGGGCTGATCGGCCGCGGCAATCATCGCCTCGAGCAGGTTGGACGGGTGATCGCGAAGGCCAGGGTCGGCGGCCATGCGGGCCCGCGCCTGTGCGATGAATCCGTCGACCGCGGCATTGACCGCGATCATGCTCTGCTCGAGTTCGCGGTCGGCCTTGGAAGGCAGATAACGCCAGATCGGGAACGGCGCGAGGATGCGACGAGCCAGCGCCGGAAAGATCTTGTCGAGATGCTGTTGAATGATGTCGTCATCGGATTCGAGCGTACGCACCTCGGCACCGAAAGCCAGCCCGGCGATGGTATCGACGGTGTAGCGCATCAGGTCGGACTGCAGATCGATGGCCGTGCCCTGCTGCGCGGCCACCTGCCAGCGGGCATCGAGCCGCTGCGCGACCGCGCTCATCGAGGGAAAATAGCGTTTGACATGGGCCGGGTCAAAGCCCGCCATCACCATGCGCCGCTGCCGGCGCCAGACCTCGCCGCTCGCGTTGAACACCCCGGGCGCCAGACCGATTTCGGCGCCGACCTGCTCCAGACGCGAGGTCCGGCGAAAGCCATCGGGCCGATCGCGAAGGGTTGCGGCGACCACTTCATGGTCGGCCACCACCAGCATTCGCCGGCGACCGATCTTCAGCTGGTAGTAAGGGCCGAGTTCGCGACACCAGGCGTCTAGCTGCTCATGAAAATGCCCGGCCTTGAACTGCAGCATATTGCCAAGCCAGGGCAGACCGCGCGGAGCAGGCAGATCAGCAATTTGTCGCAGCGGCGCAGTGGCGGACACCGGCTTGTCCGTCAGGGTCGTTGCGGGAGTTTCGAGCGCCATGGAGTTACCTTCGTGCCGTGACCAGAGTCGGACTCGGCAGAATACCCGACGCCTTAGCCGACACCTCTGCCGGCAAGGCTATTGACACGTGACCCGCGTCTTTGGTTGCGCGTGCGACACAAAGCGGTCTGGGCCCGCCAGAGAAAAAGAGTTTTTCGACCTCCGGCCGCGGCGGCCCATCCGTTAGGGGGGGGCGGCAGGCGGTCAAGATAGTGTAGGGTCGCTCGATGCGGAACACGGCACCTCGACAGCAATCCGACCACCGGCCCGAATCGAATGCCGTGACGCCTGAACACCGCACTAACGGCACCGAGCAAGACCTGCCCTGGCTGCTCAACGAAATCACCCAGCAGTCGCCGATCGGTATCGCGGTCATCGATGCAGACGGCCTTTTTCGCAACGTCAATGCGGCCTACGGCAACCTCTATGGGTATACCGAGCGCGAACTGATCGGCCGGTCGTTCACGATCGTCTTTGCGTCCGACAATCGCCAGCGCGTTTTGCAGCACCACATCGCCTTCCTGAGCGGCGGCATTGACACTGGGGGCGAGTTTGAAGTCGTGTGTCGTGACGGCAGCACCAAGACCGTCCTCAGCAACTCGGTTCGCCTCGAAGCGACCGGCGGCGGCGCCCCGATGCGACTGCTGTATGTGGTCGACATTACCGAGCGCAAGCTCGCCGAACGCAAACTCGAATCGGCCCGAGCCTTTACCCAATCGGTGCTCGATGGCCTGAGCGATCAGGTTTGTGTGATCGACGCGCACGGCATCATCGTCTCGGTCAATCGGGCCTGGCGCGCCTTCAACCGGGCCAACGGCGGCGAGCGTTTCGATTTGAACGAAGGCGCCAGCTATCTCGATGTCTGCCGCCATTTCAATGTGGCCGGCACACCGGACATCGATGCCTCGCCCGAGTTTTTCGCAGGCCTTGAATCGGTCATGGCCGGCGACCTCGCACATTTCGAGTTTGAGTATCCTTGCCACCGGCTCTCCGAGCAGCGCTGGTTCATCGTCCGAATCGCGCGCCTTGCCGCGAGCGACCCGGCTCGAATCGTGCTGTCGCACGACAACATCACGTCGGTCAAACGGCTGCAGCAGGACCTCGCCGGACGCGAATCACTGCTGGCCGATCTGGCCGCCTCGATACCCGGGGCAATGTTTCGCAGTGTCAAGCCGTCCGGGGCCGAAGCTCAGTTCAGTTTCGTGAGCGCCGGCATCGAGGATCTGTTTGGCCTCAGCCCGCAGGCGATCCAAGCCCGCAAGCAGCTCGCTTTCGATCAGATCCTCGACGAAGACCGTGCCGAGTATGACGACAAGATTCGCATCGCCACGCTGCTGCAAAGCGAGTGGCGGCATGAGTTTCGGGTCAGGGGCAAGGACGACGCCGTCAAGTGGCTATCGGCCCAGGCGCAGGCTCGGGTCGGTGACGACGGCAGCCTGACCTGGACCGGCATCATCCTTGATATCACCGCTCGCAAGAAGGCCGAAGCCGCACTGAGCACCAGCGAAGCCCGCTATCGCACGCTATTCGAGACCGTTCCCCAGGGAGTGGTCTATCACGACAAAAACATGCGGATCACCTCGGCCAATCCGGCGGCGCAACGCATCTTGGGTGTGACGCTCGAGCAATTGCAGGGACGCCAGACGATCGACCCGCGATGGAAATCGATTCGGGAAGACGGCAGCGACTTTCCTGGCACAGAGCATCCCGCGATGGTCGCTGCCCGCACCCTCAAGCCGGTCAACGATGTGGTGATGGGCGTGGCAGTGCCCGATCGGGGCTTTGCCTGGCTCAAAATCAACGCGATTCCGCTGCTCGAGGCCGGCGAGCTCCAGGAGGTTTATGCCACCTTCGAAGACATCACCGCGCAGGTGCTGCTCACGCACGAGCTGCGCGCCAAAGCCACCACCGACGAGCTGACGCGCCTGGCCAATCGGCGCACGCTCTTTGAGCGCCTGGCGATCGAATACGAACGCGTGCAGCGCAACCCGGGTCTGCGCTGCTGCCTGCTGGCTATCGACATCGATCACTTCAAGCGGGTCAATGACACCTGGGGTCATGCCGCCGGCGATGTGGTGTTGAGGCATGTCGCGCAAACGATGAAAAAGCAGACGCGGCGCATCGACATCGCGGCCAGGATCGGCGGTGAAGAATTCGTCATCCTGCTGCCTGACACGTCGGTCGAGAATGCCTGCGCGCTGGCCGAACGCATTCGCGCCAGTGTCGAAAACACGCCGGTCAGCAGCGGCGACCATCAGATCGCGGTCACCATCAGCATCGGGCTGAGCGCGATCAACCCCGGCGATCGCAATGATCAGGCGGCGCTCGAGCGGGCTGACCTCGCGCTCTATGAGGCCAAACACAACGGCAGGAACCGGGTCAAGCTCGACCCGATCCTGGCTGGCGACCAGGCTCAGCCCTAAGTCAGCCCGGCTGAGCGGCCGGCTAGGTGTTCAGCCGTGCTGGCCTGCTCGCCGGCGCAGCAGATAGCGCTGAACACCTTCCAGCACCAGCTGGCTGCGCTGGTTGTGCACGGTCGAGCGCATCGTGAGCACACCGGTTGTGCGACCCGGCTCCAGCGCGGTGACCTGCAAGGCCGAGTAGAGCGTGTCACCGGCATAGACCGGGGCCACGAAGCGGCTGCTCTGATCAAGAAAGGCCTTGAGCGAATCGCTCACCACATGCGGAAACTGACCGGCACCGGCCGCAGTCTGGATCAGCACCTGAAAGCCATGGGCCAGCAGATGCGGCATGCCATGGCGGCGGCAGAACTCGACATCGTAGTGAATCGGATGATTGTCGCCGCTGGCCAGTGCAAACGCGGCAAACAGCGCCTCGGTCATGGTGCGCGAGGGCAGCACAAAGCGCTCGCCGATCACGAAGTCGTCGAACCAGCGCTGCGGGCACATGGTGTGGCTGGCCGGATCGAAGGCGAGGTCTTCGATGACAAGGTCTGCCACCGCGTCGCGACGACCCGGCCTGCCCGCAGGCGCCGCGGCTGATTCGCCCCCGCTCAAAGCTGGACGCCTTTGGTGAGCGCACCGTCGACCACCAGATTGGTGCCGGTGATGAAACTGGCTGCCGGGCTGGTCAGAAAGACCACTGCATTGGCCATCTCCTGGGGCGTGCCCATGCGACCCATCGGGTTCATGTCGAGCGCCATCTTGTAAAGGGCAGGATTGCCATGCTCGATCTGATTCCAGACGCCACCCGGGAAATAGGTATTGCCGGGCGACACCGAATTGGCGCGGATGTGTTTGCCGGCAAGATGAAAGGCCAGGCCCTGGGTGTAGTGGATGATCGCGGCCTTCAGGGCGCCATAGGAACCGGAGGCGAAGTCGACTTCCCGACCCGACACGCTCGAGATGGTCACGATTGAAGCGGCCTTGCTTTTTTCGAGCCAGGGCATGGCGGCATTGACCAGCCTGACCGTGCCCATCATGTCGACGTTGAAGGTCTTCTGCCATGAGGCTTCATCGTTGCCGATGGCCAGCGCACTCACATTGGCCACCACGATGTCGAGGCCGCCGAGATCGGCGCCCGCCTTGTCGACCCAGGCCGCCAGCGCGGGCGCGTCACCGATATCGAGCACCGTGCCGAAAGCGCGCACGCCGAGCGCCGCAAAATCTTTGGTCGACTGCGCCACCTCGTCGGCATTGCGCGCACAGAACGCCACATCGGCGCCTTCTGACGCCAGGGTCTGCACAATTGCCCGGCCGATGCCCTTGGTGCCGCCGGTGACCAGCGCCTTCTTGCCTTTGAGTCCGAGATCCATGGTCAAGCTCCTTACTTGAGGTAGTTTTTACTGATACCGGCGCCCACGGTGTATTTGGGGTCGACGAAATTACCGAGCCTGACCTTGCCGCACTGGCTGAGCATCATGTAGGCATCCCAGCGGTCGTAGCCGTATTCGGCTTCCATCCAGAGGATCAGCTCCTTGTAGGCAATGCGGGTGGCGTCTTCAAGCGGGCGGGCGCTGCCGATCGCCATGATCAGCGACTCGTTTTCAAGGCGCGGCCATTCGAGCTGCCAGCCCTTGATCAGATCGACATGGATGGTGGTGGTGCTGGCATATTCGACTGCCGTGCCGCAGACCTCGCCATCGCCCTGACAGGCATGGGCATCGCCGATAAAGAGGCGCGCGCCAGCGGCGCGCACCGGCAGATAGGTGATGCTGCCCGGGCCCATGTCGGGCAGATCCATATTGCCGCCATGCGAGTCGGGCGTGAGGGTATTGATCGAATCGATCTCGGGCGAACAGCTGAGCGTGCCGATATGCGGGCTGTAGGGCAGCGTGACCCGCTTGCTCCAGTAGACGCCCTTTTCGTCGAGATCGATCTTGCGCACGATCTCGGGCAACGAATCGGCCAGCAGCGCGGTCATTGAGGTGCCGCTCATGGCGCCGAACTGCGGAATCATGGCGCAGGTGCCACGGGGGTTGGGTCCGCGCGGCGCCATCGATTCGATATAGACCGCCACCACATCGCCCTTTTCGGCGCCTTCAACCATGATCGGGCCGTTCTGAGGATTGACGAAGGGCATGTTCAGCACCCGCGACGGCAGATCCTTTTCGGTCTTGACCTTGCCCTCGAAGGCATCGCGGGTCTCGACCACCACCCGGTCGCCCGGCCTGATCGAGAGCACCGGATCGGAATACGGGCCGATGGTGTAGTGATACTTGCCCTGCAGCGCTTCGGTCAGCAGATGGGTATCAGGGGTGCGGCCCTGGGCGACGCCGCGGGTACGCATGATCGAATGGTCGAGCCACTGCATCGTCGGCCTCGTTTGCTCTGGATGTGTCGAATGAAGGGGTGCTGTTGCAACACTGATGCAGTGCTGATCAGCGGAAAGCAGTTTACCCACTCAGCCTGACCAGGTCGCCCGGGCACGGTCATTGCCTCTCTTTAGACAGGACCAATCCCTTGTACCGGAGCCCATCATGTTGAATCAGGTCGAACAGCTTCGCGCCCAGCTCTCGCGTTTTCTCGAACTGCACAATGACGACGACCCCGAGGTTGAACATCTGCGCTGGCATATTGCGAGCCTGGAGCGGCTTGCACGGTGGCAGCAGGGGGCGGTCAGTCTGATGAGCTCGCAGCGGGACGTCGAGACGGCCTGAGGGCGACGCTGCTCAAGCAGCGCACTCATTGCCTTGGATGCCGGGGCTGGCGGTGGCGACACTGCAGGCTGCCCGGTCATGCCGGGCGCTGACCACCAAAAAACGCCCGATCCCCGGGCGTTTTTTCAGCGTAGTGCTCAGAACGACGGCAGCCTGACCCCGATTCGACCCTCAGTACGACCTTCAGCGATCTCGGCGGCAACCACCGGATCGGCAGGCGAATGCAGCGCGTGCCCCACACCCGGCCCGAAATCAGCCCTCAAGGTCCGCGCACGCATGCGCTCTTGCAGCGTTGTCTCGACCTTGGTCAGCACCACCCGCATGAAAGCCGCCTGATTCGGCTCGCAGGGCTGAACCTGCTCATTCAGATGGGCGTATTCGGTGATCACGAAACGGTGCTCGAACCAGCCGAGGTACCAGAACCAGTCGGTGTAGTAGAGCCAGGAGTTGTCGTTCATCGCCCGGACATGGGTCGGATCCTGCCAGGCGGTGCGGGCCCGCTCGTGCGGCACCTCGATCACGAATTCGCCGCCGACCTGGAGCAGATCAAGGCAATTGCGCATCAGCATCGGTAAATCCGGCACATGCTCGAGCACATTGTTGGCATAGATCGACTCGACCTCGCCGGCAGCCAGGCGCATCGAGCCGACCTGGATCGAATCGATGTCGTGCGGGAAGCTGAGCGGCTTGGCCAGATCGAGCACCACATCGGGCAAGGCGCTCTCGAGAACGTCGAGATTGAGCCAGCCCGGCTTGTAGTCCTTGCCCGACCCGATATGCACCCGCTTGACCAGGCTGCGCTGCGCGGGCATTGAATCGCGCCCACGCCCCTTGCGGTAACCCACCGCAAAGGCGAGCAGGTCGGCGTATTCCTCGATCGGATCGGTATGGCGAAAGGCTTCGAGTCGGGCGCGCGAGGCGGCAAACCAGGCCGGCGTCGCGAATGACTCGGTGAAAAAGCGCTCGAGGCCGGCGTCCTCGACCCAGCTGACCGATTCGGCAAAGGCCGCCGGCACCTGCGTCGCAGCACCGATCTCCGAGATCAGCGGCGTGCCCAGCGACAGGCAGGTGAAGGCCCGCGCCTGCTCGAAGCGGCTGCTGTCATAGAAATGGCAATTCAGGACCGCCTTGGACTGGGCGATAAAGTGATCGCGCTCAGGACCATACAGCGCGCCGTCAAAGGTCGAGACGCTGAGCCCACAGGCTTCGATGCGCTTGATCCATTGCTGACGGCGCGGATTGACGCTGCCGAAAAACAGCAGATCAATCGGACGCTCCTCCAGCGGAATCGACGACGCCTCAAGGTAAGGCGCGTACTGGAAGGACACCAGCGGCACGTCGTCCGGATAATTCGAATAGGCCCGCGCGTTGCGCAGGTCATAGTCGACAACCGGGGCCATCGAGATCAGCTTGAGATAGTCGGCGGGCAGATTGGCACCGCCCTCGCCGATCTGTTCGAGGTTGACGATGAAGCAGTCGTACTTGCGCAGCAGCGCCTGGTCGAAACCGAGATGCGCACCGAAGACGAAGTTGAGCGCATCGTTGTGCAGGCGGTTCTTGCCGAGCGTCACCGTCGCGCCGAGCCGCTCGAACTGGTAGCGAAAGAAATTGGCCTGATCGAGCAGACCGAGAGAATGCACATAGCCGACAGGCTGGACGATGCACAGGTTGACGGCGGGCAAGGAATTCATGCTGAAGCATCTCCGCAAAGCGTGGCGGCGTCGGATGGACGTTGCGCGTGAAGGTGATCGGGGGGCAGGCCGGCACGCCATCGGCTGGCCATGCGCAGGTAAAGATCCTCGAGCGCGCGCGTCGTGCGCAGGCTGTCAAAGAGCGGTGCGGTCTCGCGGGCGGTGCGCAGATGTGCCTTGAGCGCGGCATGCCGCGTCGGATCGCTGGCGATCGAGCGGGCAAGCGCCTCGTAATCCTCGAGCGAGTCGGTGACAAGGTCGGGCAAGCCCACCGCATGCAAGAGGCTGGCCGCCACGCGGCCGACGAAGCTGTTGCCGCGACAGGTCACCAGCGGCACGCCAACCCACAGGGCATCGCTGGCGGTGGTGTGGGCGTTGATCGGCAGGGTGTCGAGAAAGAGGTCCGCCAGTCCGATTCGGGCCAGGTTGTGTTCAGGCTGCACCGGACTGGCGAAAACCAACCGACCCGGATCGATGCCGCGAGCCAGCGCTTCACGGCGAAGATTGGCCTTTGACGCTTCGCTGTCCGACAACTGCCACAGCACGCTGCCGGGTGTGCTCGCCAGCAGACGGCACCACACATCAAACACCTCGGGCCGGATCTTGTAGGTCTGGTTGAAGCTGCAAAAGACGAAGCCGGACTCGGGCAGCCCGACATCGGCGCGGCTTGGCATGGTCGCGACCGGACGAAGCCGATCGTTGGCCTGGTAGGAATCAGGCAGCCAGGCGAGTCGCTCGGTGAACTCATCGGCCTTTTCAGGCGGCAGCACGATCGGATCGACGACGGCGTAATCAATGAAGGGCGCACCCATCGTCGCCGGAAAGCCGAGATAGGCCACCTGGATCGGGGCCGGTCGCATCGCCATGACGCGGGTTCGCGCATTCAGGGTGAAGCCCTTCAGATCGATCAGCACATCAATGCGATCGGCCCGAATCCGCTGGGCGGTTTCGCGGTCGCTGATTCCTGACACGTCGATGAAGGCATCCCCCGAAGCCTCGATGCGACGGCGCAAAGCCGATCCGTCATCGCGACCATAGGAATAGAGGCGTGTCTCGAAACGATCGCGATCGTGCAGCTCGAACACCCGAGCGATCAGCATCGAGGTGGCGTGATTGTGATAATCGTTCGAGAGATAGCCGATTCTCAGGCGCTCGCCTGCCGGGCGATCCGAGGGCAGGACCAGCGGCATCGCTTCGATCTTGCTGAAATTGCTGCTCGCAAATTCGGTGAAGATGCGCCGCTGAATCGCGGCATCCACGCCGGCAGACAGAAACATGAAGGGCACATAGGCCTGCGGATCAGGCTTGGCGATGACCTCGTCGAGTGCCGCCAGATCGGCTTTGAGCAAGGACCAGTTGCAGGCCTGCAGGCTGTGATAAATCGCACCGACCAGGCCCGACCCCCAGCCCGGATGCAGGGCCAGCGCGGTGCGAATGCACTCGAGGCCCTCGACATTCATGGCCAGTCGTGCGAAGGCATTACACATGATCGGATAGGGCTCGAAATAGTCGGGCTTGCGGGCGACCGACTGCAACAGCGCCGAAATCGCTTCGAGATGGCGATCGGCCTGCTCCAGCGCTTGCCCGTACTCGAACCAGGCGATGTGGTCGGCACCGGGAAGGTGAGCCACGCGTCGGGCATCATCGACCGCATCTTCGTAGCGATGACGCTCCATGCGCAGCGCCACCCGCAGCTGGGTGGCCAGCGAATCGCCCGGGGCGACTCGCAGGGCAGCCTCGACCGCCGCACTGGCGCCATCAAGGTCTCCGAGCTTGCGGCGGGATTGACCGAGATTGACCCAATAGAGCGACTCGCCGGGCGCGATCTTCGTGGCGCGGGCATACGCCTT
>CAMCXH010000029.1 GCA_945883285.1 Bordetella parapertussis
CAGACCGCCGGCGAAAGCCCGCGGCAGGCGAAGCCAGTAAAGAGACGAAAAAAGTCGGTTCATGGTGCTTGAGATCCGCAAGGTTGAGATCCGTGAAATCGAGATCGACAGGGGTTGACCGGTAAACGGCCAATGAAAAAGGGTCAGCAAGAAGTCAGGTCAGTCAGCTTCCGGCAGGATGCCGTCGTACACCAGGTTGCGGCGACGCTGCAGATAGACATCGCGCACCAGAAGATACCGGTCGAGCGCGTCGGCAAGCAGCCCATCGGTGCTGAGCAGTTGCGCCCGCGCCTGAACCACGGTCAGCCCGGCCATGCTGTTGCGAAACGGCACATTTTCGAAACGATTGATCAGCCCGGCCCAGGCGTCGACGCCAAAGCCGACCCCGTCACGAATATTGGACGGACCGAAAATCGGCAGGACCAGATAAGGACCGGTCGAAAAACCCCAGACGCCCAGCGTCTGGCCAAAATCCTCGCGATGCTTCTGCATGCCGAGATCGGTCGCCGGATCACCGAACCCCAGAAAGCCGATGGTGCTGTTGACCAGAAAACGGCCGACATCCGAGATCGCTTCCTTGGGTTTGCCCTGCAGCAGATTGTTCAGGCCGATATAAGGGTCATAGAGATTGGAAAGAAAGTTGCGCACGATGAAATGGAGGGTTTCGGGCATGTACTTGTCGTAGGCCACTGCCACCGGGCGCATGAAAAACTCGTCGACGACATCGTTGAAGGCGTATACGCCGCGGTTGAGCGGCTCCAGCGGATCGGCCGGGGATGAGGTGCCCACCGAGGCGCCCGGCCCGGACGTGCTGGCGCAGGCGCCGAGGGCGACGACCAGAAACACCGCGACGGCGCAATAGCGCAGCCCATCGATCAGTCGGCTCATTCCTAATCGGCTCATTCCTTTTTCACACCTTGCTCGGCCTTGCTGAACAGGAACTGGCTGATCAGGTTTTCGAGCACGACAGCCGACTGGGTCATCCTGATGCGATCGCCCTCGCCAAGCGTCTTTTCCTCGGCACCGGCTTCCAGCCCGAGGTACTGCTCGCCGAGCAGACCCGAGGTGAGGATCTTGGCCGAACTGTCGGTCGGAAACTTGTAGCGCTGATCCATCGACACCACGACGGTGGCCTGGTAGGACTTGTCGTCGAAGGAAATCGAGGTCACTCGCCCGACCACCACCCCGGCGCTCTTGACCGGCGCACGCACCTTGAGGCCACCGATATTGTCGAAGCGGGCCTGCATCGAATAGGTGGGGCCGGTCGAAAAGCTGCCGAGATTAGCCGACTTGAGCGCCAAAAAAAGCAGCGCACCGAGGCCCAGCAGCACAAAGGCGCCCACCATCACATCGACCGCACGGCGATCCGTCATTGCTCAGACCCTCGAGGGGAACGTCTTGAATACGAAGTCATGGTGCGAGCCTTCATCAGGTTGTGCCGAACTCAGGTTGTGCCAAACATCAGGGCGGTCAGGATGAAATCGAACCCCAGCACGGCAAGCGATGACGCCACGACGGTTGTGGTGGTGGCACGCGCGACGCCTTCGGGCGTGGGCTGCGCTTCGTAGCCGACAAAAAGTGCGGTAAATGCGCAGATGACACCAAACACAAGGCTTTTGACGATGCCGTTGCCGACATCCTTGAAGACATCGACCCCGGTTTGCATCTGCGACCAGAACGATCCGTCGTCGACGCCGATCAGGACAACTCCGACACCCCAGCCCCCAAGGATACCAACTGCGGAAAAAAGCGCCGCCAGCAGGGGCATCGCAATGATTGCCGCGACAAAGCGTGGCGCGAGCACCCTGGCCACCGGGTCGACTGCCATCATTTCCATCGCTACCAGCTGCTCGCCGGCCTTCATCAGACCGACCTCGGCGGTGAGCGAAGTCCCGGCACGCCCGGCAAAGAGCAGCGCAGCCACGACAGGGCCGAGCTCACGCACCAGCGACAGTGCCACCAGCAGCCCGAGCGCCTCGGCCGAACCGTAACGCTGCAGCGTGTAATAGCCCTGCAGTCCGAGCACGAAACCCACGAAAAGACCCGACACCAGAATGATCGAGAGCGAGCGGTTGCCGATGAAGTGGAGCTGATCGACAACCAGGCGAGGACGCGCGAGCGCCGCCGGGATCAGCGAGCACAGCCGCAGGAAAAAGCGCGCGCCGTAGCCGATCCTGGCCAGGGCAAGACGGACCCATCGGCCGCAGCGTTCGAGCAGACCGATCACCGCGGTGGCCCGCCGAATCCGAGCTGGCTGGCCATCGGGGGTGCCGGCTGATGGAACGCGACAGGACCGTCGCGCGAGCCCTGCAGAAACTGGGTGACGAAGGGATCGTCGGAAGCCCTGAGTTCGGTCGGTGTCCCGCTGGCCACCACCCGTCCGCCGCCCAGCAGGAAGACCCGATCGGCAATCGCGAAGGTCTCGGGCACATCGTGGGTCACGACGATCGAGGTGGCACCCAGCGCATCGTTGAGGCTGCGGATCAGGTGGGCGATGGTGCCAAGCGAAATCGGATCGAGACCGGCAAAAGGCTCGTCGTACATCAGCAGCGGCGGGTCGAGCGCAATGGCACGGGCCAGTGCAACCCGCCGCGCCATGCCGCCTGAAATCTGCGCCGGCATCAGCCCGGCGCTGCCGCGCAAGCCCACCGCCTCAAGCTTCATCAGCACCAGGTCACGGATCATCGACTCGGGCAGATCGGTATTTTCGCGCAGCGGGAAGGCCACATTGTCGAAGACGCTCAGGTCGGTGAAGAGGGCGCCGAACTGAAACAGCATCCCGGTGCGGCGGCGAAACCGGTAAAGGCTGGGGCGATCGAGGGTGGCAACGTCCTGGCCTTCGACCACGACCCGACCGGCATCGGGGCGCAGCTGACCGCTGATCAGGCGCAGCAGTGTCGTCTTGCCCGAGCCCGATCCGCCCATCAGGGCGACCACTGCACCGCGCGGCGCGGTAATCGACACTTCGCGCAGCAAGGGCTTGGCGTCGTAGCCGAAGCTCACTGCGTCGATTGAAACAAAGGGAAATTCGGAAGAGGGAGGAGACATCAATGCACGGAAAGTCTGGTCGCAGTGTACCAAGGCAGACGTGTCAAACGGCAGGCGGATGTGTTGCCCGGCGTGACGGAAGGCGCTTGCTGCAACAAATCAGTCCGGGCAAGGTCAGCGACCAGCCGGTACCGAATTCGCGCTCAGTGATTGCTCTGTGATTGCCCAGCGACTGCTTGGTGAACGGTCAGCGTCTGGTCAGCCGGGCCTCGGCGGCGTTGACCTGCTCGACGGTACCGACCAGTACCAGCGTGTCGCCGGGCTCGAGCGTCAGCTCGGCAGGCCAGGTCAGGCGGCGACGCCCGCCGCGCACCAGAGCCGTCACCGTGCAGCCGGCCAGCGCCAGCGAGGCCATCGTCTGGCCCACGACTGCGGCCTCAGCGGGCAGCGTGACCGCATGCAGGCGCAGATGCTCCTCCTCGATCGATTCGATCTCGATGTCGTCGGCGCCATGAAAATAGCCGCGCATCAGGCTGTAGCGATCGTCCCGGATCGCACGGATGCGGCGCAGGACCCGGGCGAGCGGCAGGCCGTTGAGCACCAGCGCATGCGAAGCCAGCATCAGACTGCCCTCAACCACCTCCGGCACGACCTCGGCCGCGCCGGCGTCGCGCAGCCCGTCGAGATCGGCATCGGTGGCTGTGCGCACCACGACCGGCAGCTCGGGCGCGAGCACCTTGACCAGTCGCAGCAGGCGAAGCGCACTCGCCGTATCGTTGTAAGTGACCACCAGCACCGACGCCCGGTGCACACCGGCGGCGAGCAGGGTTTCGCGCCGGGTCGCATCACCATAGACCACCGACTCGCCTGCCGAGGCAGCCTCGCGAACACGGTCGGGGTCGAGATCGAGCGCCACGAAAGAGACGTTTTCGGCCTCCAGCACATGGGCCAGGCTCTGGCCGCTTCGACCATAGCCGCAGATGATGATGTGACGGTCGCGCGACAGGCTGCGCGCCGCGATGGTTGAGAGCTGCAGCGATCGCATCATCCATTCCTGGCCGGAGACCCGCATCGCGAGCCAGTCGGCGCGCCCGATCAGCCAGGGGCTGACCAGCATCGACAGCAGCATCGCCGCCAGCATCGGCTGCAGGGTGGTAGGTGCGATCAGCTTCGACTGATCAGCCAGCGCGAGCAGCACGAATCCAAACTCGCCGGCCTGCGCCAGCCAGATGCCGGTACGGATCGCCACAGGACCGGAGTCGCGCATGGCACGCACCAGCCCGGCCACCAGCGCGAACTTGAGCAGGATCGGCAAGGTGGCATAGAGCAGCACGAGCGGCCAGGAAAGGATGACCACGGCAAGGTCGAGCTTCATGCCGATCGTGATGAAAAAAAGCCCGAGCAAAATGTCGCGAAAAGGCTTGATGTCCCCTTCGACCTGATGGCGATACTCGGTTTCGGAGATCAGCATGCCAGCCACAAAGGCACCCAGCTCCATCGACAGCCCGGCCTTGGCGGTCAGCCAGGCAAAAAAGAGCGCCGCCAGCAGCATGTTCAGGGTGAAGAGCTCATGCGATCGCTGCCTGGCCACCCGCAGGAACCAGCCTTGCATCAGCGGCGGACCGAAACGCAGCAGCACCACCAGCAGGACCACCGCCTTGGCAATGGCCCATCCGATCGACCACCACCAGTCGCTCTGTCCGCCACCGAGCGCCGGTATCACGATCAGCAGCGGGATCAGGGCGAGATCCTGGAACAGCAGCACGGCGAAAACTCGCTTGCCATGCTCCGATTCGAGTTCATGGCGCTCGGCGAGCATCTTGCTCACCAGCGCGGTCGAGGACATCGCCAGCGCACCGCCAAGGGCCAGCGCACCGCGCCAGTCGAGCTCGGGCGGCACCAGCGCCGACAGCCCGAGCAGGATCAGCAGCTTCCAGCCCAGCACGACCGCAGCGATCGTGGCGATCACTTGCGCCGAGCCCAGTCCGAACACGAAATGACGCATCGCGCTCAGCTTGGGCAGGTTGAATTCAAGGCCCAGGGTGAACATCAGGAAAACCACGCCCAGCTCGGCAAGGGTGTGCATGGCACCGGAGCTGCCCGACAGGTTGGCAGCAAACGGCCCCAGCACCACACCGACCAGCAAATAGGCGACCAGCGGCGGCATGCCGAGCCGACGCAGCAGCAGCACCGACAGGATGCTTGCAGCCAGCAGGAGCAGGGTCACCTCGAGGGCGGTCAGCATGGGAGGGCGGCTAAGGTGGGGCTTATGTCTGAGGTGGGGCGAATGGGGAAACTGACTGGGGGGAAGCTGACTGGGCAACTTCGGTGGCGTCGCGAGAGTACGGGGGGCACGGGAATACCGCCTTGACCACAAGCACTGTCGGGCGCGGGCGAGCGCTCAGGTTCGTGCTCAGGTTCGTGCTGAGGTCCAAGATATACTGACCCGATGACCGTTGTCATTGTATCTGCCCCGTCAAGCCCCCCCGCCGGCACCCGGATGATCGACCAGGCCCGTCAGGTGCTGCGCATCGAGGCTGACGCGGTGGCCTCGCTCATCGATCGCATCGGCGAGCCTTTTGTGGCGGCCTGCCGCCTGATCCTCGACTGCAAGGGCCGGGTCGTGGTGAGCGGCATCGGCAAGTCGGGCCATGTGGCGCGCAAGCTCGCGGCCACGCTGGCTTCCACCGGCACACCCGCCTTTTTCGTGCATCCGGCCGAGGCCAGCCACGGCGACCTCGGCATGGTCACCCGCGACGATGTCGTGATCGCCTTGTCCTACTCCGGCCACACCGACGAACTGCTCGCGATCATATTGCCGCTCAAGCGCCAGGGCGCGAAGCTGATCTCGATCACCGGCGACCCCGACTCGCCGCTGGCACGCCAGTCCGACGTCCATCTCGATGGCCACATCGACCGCGAAGCCTGCCCGCTCAACCTCGCGCCAACCGCCAGCACCACCGCAGCGCTCGCGCTCGGCGATGCGCTGGCGGTGGCGCTGCTCGATGCCCGGGGATTCGATGCCGACGACTTCGCCCGCTCGCATCCCGGCGGCTCGCTCGGGCGCCGGCTGCTGACCCTGGTGTCCGATGTCATGCGGACCGGCGACGCCCTGCCCACGGTGCCCAGCGGCGCGAGCCTGCCCGCGGCCATCCTCGAAGTCACCCGCAAACGCATGGGCATGACCGCGGTCGTTGCCCCAGATGGGCGACTGGCGGGTCTTTTCACCGATGGCGACCTGCGTCGGGTTCTCGAGCGCACCACCGAATTCGGCAGCCTCACCGTCGATGAGGTCATGACCCGTTCGCCGACCGCGATCGCGCCTGAAGCGCTGGCGGTCGAAGCGGTGCGGCGCATGGAAGAACGGCGCATCAGCCAGTTGCCGGTGGTCGATGCCCAGGGCTGCATGGTCGGCGCACTGCATCTGCACGATCTGCTGATCGCCCGCGTGGTCTGAACGGCTGATCGATCGGCCGACTGAACGACCCTGAGTTGCCCTGAGCTGCACTGAGTTGCCCTGAATCGTCTGACGATCCGCCCACGCGCCGAGCACGACATTGCCCATGAATGACCACGAACCCGACCGCGAAACCATGCAAGCCGCCGATCCGGCGCGCGCGCGCAATGCCCGGGCAAACGCCCTGGCAGCCCGGGTCAGGCTGATGGCCTTCGATGTCGATGGCACCCTCACCGACGGCGGCATCGTGATCGGCGCTGGCGGCGAGCTCTTCAAGCGATTTTCAGTGCGCGACGGTCTGGGACTGGTGCTGCTGCAGCAGGCCGGCATCCGGGTGGCACTGGTCACCGGGCGCCATTCCGAGATCGTCACCCAGCGGGCACGCGAACTCAGGATCGATACCGTCCTGCAGGGCGTTGCCGACAAGGCACAGGCCATGCGTGAGTTATGCGCGCAGGGCGAACTGACCCTCGAGCAGGCCGGATTCATGGGCGACGACTGGCCCGATCTGCCGGCGATGCAGGCGGTCGGGTTTGCGGCCACCGTGCCCGATGCCGACGCCGAAGTTCGGCGTATCGCGCATTTCGTCGCCGGCGCGCCAGCCGGCGCAGGCGCCGCCCGCGAGCTCGCCGAATTTGTCCTGCGCGCCCAGAACCGCTTCGAATCGTCGCTCGGACGCTTCGACGGCCGCACGGCCTGAGCGTCACCGACCGCGCCGCCTGCCCCCGATGGCACTCAGAATCAAGGCACAGTTGCAGGAGCGGGCGGCGGCGGCCCTCTCGCTGGTGCTGCTGACGACGCTCGCGCTCTTTACCTATTACCTGTCGCAGATCGCCGAACGTGACATGACGCGCAAGCCTCGCGCCAAGGTCGTCACCAACGACCCCGACTATTTCGTCGAAAACCTCGGCCTGCTGACCATGAACGCCCGAGGCGAGCCGTCGCTGCGAATTGAAGCCAGGTCGATGAAGCACCTGCCCGCCGACGACGTGATCCTTTTCGAATCGCCGGTCCTGGTCAGCCTCGATCCACAGCAGCCGCGCATTACGATCGTGGCCGACCATGGCCGTGCGATTCATGGCAGCGACGAGACCCAGCTCTCGGGCAATGTGGTGCTGACCCGCGCCGGGTCGCCCGGGCGCCCGCCGATGGCGGCCACCACCGACTTCGCGATCGTGCTCGCTGACCAGGACATCGTGCTCACCGACCGGCCGGTCAACATCATCATGGGCGGCAACCGGCTCGCCGGCACCGGCATGGAACTGAACAGCCGGACCCGGCAATTGCGGTTAGACTCCAGCGTCCAGGCCGTACTGCAGGCGCCTGCGGCCCCCTGAGTGCCACTGAGCGCCACTGACCCCGATTGTCGTCATGCCTTGCCTCGCCGGTCCGCCCCATCGTCTTTTCGCAGCCGGCATCCTGCTCGGGATCGCCGCGCTGGCTGCCGCACCGGCGCTCGGTGAGCGGGCCGACCGCTACCGGCCGACGAATGTCGAGTCCGACAAACTGCAATACGACGATCTCAAACAGATCAGCATCTTCACCGGCGCGGTCGTCCTCACCCGCGGCACCATCACCCTCAAAGGCGATCGACTGATCCTGTCCCAGGACCCCGAGGGCTACCAGCGCGGCACCGTCACCGGGCGTCTGGCGAGTTTTCGGCAAAAGCGCGATGGGGTCGACGAGTGGGTCGAGGGCTATGCCGAGGACATCGAATACGACGGCAAGAACGAAAAGGTTCGTCTGACCCGCAAGGCCAAGGTGCGCCGGCTCGACGGCACGCGCGTGGTCGATGAAATCGACGGCGCGGTCATTATTTACGACAGCCTCACCGAGCAGTTCGAAGTCGACGGCCGCACACCGGCCGGCCCGCCCGCGCCGGGCGCCGGGCGCGTGCGCGTCACGATCCAGCCGCGCCTGGGCGAACCGGGCTCATCGCCCTCATCAACCCCGGCATCCGGCAAACCTGCCCTGCCCTTGGGCGCCGCAGCGCCCGCCCCCGGTTCGACACCGGCACCGACACGCTGATGGACGCCGGCACGCCATTGGCCGGGTCGCCCCCGAGCCGGCTGCTCGCCAGTCATCTGCGCAAGTCGTTCAGTGGCCGCGCGGTAGTGCGCGACGTCACCATTGAAGTCTGCAGCGGCGAAGTCGTCGGGCTGCTCGGGCGTAACGGCGCCGGCAAGACCACCTGCTTTTACATGATCGCCGGCCTGGTGCCGACCGACGCCGGACGCATCGAACTCGACGAAGCATCGATCAGTCGCCTGCCGATTCACAAGCGCGCCCGCCTCGGGCTGTCCTACCTGCCGCAGGAGGCCTCGGTATTTCGCAAGATGACCGTCGAGGAAAACGTCCGGGCGGTGCTCGAACTGCAGGTCGACCCGGTCGGACGACCGCTCTCAAAAAGCACGATGGCCGAGCGGCTCGACACCCTGCTCGACGAACTGCAGATCACGCACATCCGCTCGAACCCGGCGCAATCGCTCTCGGGCGGCGAGCGCAGACGCGTCGAGATCGCCCGCGCACTCGCGACCGCCCCGCGCTTCATCCTTCTGGATGAGCCTTTTGCGGGGGTCGACCCGATCGCGGTCATCGAGATCCAGCGCATCGTGCGCTTCCTGAAAGAGCGCGGCATCGGGGTACTGATCACCGATCACAATGTCCGCGAGACCCTCGGCATCTGCGACCGCGCCTACATCATCAATGATGGTATCGTTCTTGCTTCCGGTCGACCCGATGATCTGATCCAGGATGAGCGCGTCCGCAAGGCCTACCTCGGCGAAGAATTCAGAATGTAGCCTCGGGGCGGGCTGGCGCCAGCGTGCCACCCGATGAAGCAGTCGCTCCAGCTCAGACTCACCCAGCACCTCGCCCTGACGCCGCAACTGCAGCAGTCGATCAGGCTGCTGCAGCTTTCCACGCTCGAACTCAACCAGGAGCTCGAGCAGATCCTGTCCGACAACCCCCTGCTCGAGCGCCTCGACGATCCGCTGGCCGACTGCGCCCGGATCTCGCCGAACGGTTCAATCGACCGCCTGGGCCCTGCCGAGGGCAGCCAGAGCCCAAGTGCCGCCGACGAAGCTGCCTCGGCCGGCCAACCGGCCACCGACAGCAGCGCCGAAGCCCCTGAGGGCGGCACCGGCAGCGACTTTGAGGGCGACGGCGGCGATGGCGGCGGTGGCGATGGCCTCGACTGGGGCAGCGAAGGTCGATCGAGCCGTGCCGACGGCGATGACGACGATCGCGACTTCGCCCAGGTGTCGGGCGGGGACGAAACCCTGCGCGACCATCTGCTCGAACAGCTCGTGGGCACCCACTGCTCGCCGCGCGACCGCGCGCTCGTCACCCTGCTGATCGAAGAGCTCGACCCCGACGGCTACCTCAGGATCAGCCTGGACGAAGTGCTCGAGGCCTTGCCCGCCGAGCTCGAAATCGACCCGGACGAACTCTCCGGGGCGCTGACCCTGCTGCAAAGCTTCGATCCGAGCGGTATCGCCGCCCGGTCGCTGACCGAATGTCTGATGCTGCAGCTGGCCGACCGGATCGGCCGCGGTAGCGCAATCGACCCGATCACCCGGCTGGCCGGACTGATCGTGCGCGACCAGCTCGAATTGCTGGCGGCCCGCGATTTCGTGCGTCTCAAACGGGTGATCCGCTGCGACGACGACGAGCTGCGCGCGGCCCAGGCGCTCATCCAGAGCCTCAACCCCCGCCCAGGCAACGGTTTTGCCGCCGAAGCGGCCGCCTATGTCGTACCCGACGTCATCGTGCGCCGCCGGCGAAACGGCTGGGAGGCGGCGATCAACCCCGACGTCATGCCAAGGCTCAAGGTCAACGACGCCTACGCGCAAATCCTCAAACGCAACCGATCAACGGCAGCCAGCAACATGACTTCGCAGTTGCAGGAAGCACGCTGGCTGATCAAGAATGTCCAACAGCGGTTCGAAACCATCGAACGCGTCGCTCAGGCGATCGTCGACCGGCAACGGGCCTTCTTCACTCATGGCGCGGTGGCGATGCGCCCTCTGGTCCTGCGGGAGATCGCCGACGAGCTCGGTCTGCACGAATCAACGATTTCACGAGTCACGACACAGAAATACATGCTGACGCCCTTTGGCACCCTCGAGCTGAAGTACTTCTTCGGCAGCCATGTCGCCACCGACACCGGCGGCTCGGCATCGAGCACCGCCATTCGGGCGCTGATCCGTCAACTCATTTCCGCGGAGGAAGCCAAGACCCCCCTACCCGACAGCCGAATCGCCGAAATCCTCGGCGAGCAGGGCATCGTCGTCGCCCGTCGCACCGTGGCCAAATACCGCGAAGCGATGAAAATCCCGCCGGTCTCGCAGCGAAAAGCGCTCTAGCACCAGCCGGGAGGTATCCGACACGCCCGCTTTGCCGCCTTTGCAACACGTCATGCCATCGTCAGGAGCATTCATGAATCTCTCCATCCAGGGGCATCACATCGAAGTCACCCCCGCGTTGCGCGAATACGTCAAAAGCAAGCTTGACCGGATCAGGCGTCACTTTGATCAGGTCATCGACGTCAATGCGGTTCTCGGGGTCGAAAAGCTTCAGCAAAAGGCCGAGGTCACGCTTCATGTCAAGGGCAAGGATCTGTTTGCCGAGGCGGTCGATACCGATCTTTATGCGGCAATCGACCTGGTTGCCGACCGCCTCGACCGGCAAGTCCTGAAGTACAAGAACAAGCGTCAGGATCACCAGCACGACGCGATCAAGCATCAGGACGTCGCCTGACCAGAGGATGTTGCGGTGCAGTGTGTTTTGCGCAGCGCAATATTCGTCACGGTCCGAAAGACAGGATCGTGACTATACTTGCGCTTGGCGTGTGATCCAGACACGTCTGTCATGCCACTTGCACCGCAACAACCGGCCGTCTCAGGCTCCAGACTGATGAACCGAATTGCCAAGCTCCTGCCAGCCAGAAACATCCTGCTGAATGTGGCGAGCACCAGCAAGAAGCGTCTGTTTGAACAGCTCGCGCTGATGTTCGAAAACGAACACGGCATCGAGCGCGGCAAGGTGTTCGATTCGCTGTTTGCCCGCGAGCGGCTTGGCTCGACCGGTCTGGGTCAGGGCGTGGCGATTCCGCATGGTCGCATCAAGGGACTCAAGGAATCGATGGCCGCCGTCGTCCGGGTGAGCGAACCGGTTCCTTTCGATGCACCCGATGGCTTGCCGGTCAGCCTGCTGGTTTTTCTGCTGGTTCCCGAACATGCCACCGAAGAGCACCTCGAGATCCTTTCCGAACTGGCCGAACTGCTGTCTGACCCTGGCGTGCGCGACACCCTGATGACCGCGCCCGACAGCGCCCCGATCCGGCACCTGCTTACGGGCTGGGAACCTTACCGACCTGCCGCCTGACTTACGCGCGACAAGGCTGCCGGTGTAAAGTCACCGGATGACCATCGCGACTTGCGCCGACAGCCCCAGAATCCCATCGGACGAGTCCGGCGCTGCCTGCGATCTCGACTCGACCTCGCGCGGCCTGACCGTGAGCGAACTCGTCGACAAGTCGGCAGGCGTTCTCGATCTGGCCTGGATCGCCGGGCACTCGGGCGCTGATCGCCAGGCGGCTGCGAGAGCCGCCGACACGGTTGATCAGGTCGGCTACCTCAATCTCTTTCATCCGCATCGCATGCAGGTGGTCGGTGAGGCCGAGATCGCCTACTTCGAGCGAGTCAGCCCGCATCGTCGCGAGCAGATTCTCGAGGAACTCGCGGCCGGCGCACCACCGGCACTGGTCATGGCCGTCGACTGCGAACCGCCCATCGAACTGGTGCGAGCCTGCAACACCCACGCCATTGCCCTGCTGTCGTGCAGCCAGAACAGCACGCGGGCAATCGAACTGCTGCGCACGATGATCTCGAAGGCACTCGCCCCGACCTGCCTGCTGCACGGCGTCCTGATGGATGTGCTTGGGGTGGGTGTCCTGATTTCAGGTGCATCGGGGCTGGGCAAGAGCGAACTGGCACTCGAGCTGATCAGCCGCGGTCATGGGCTGGTGGCCGACGACGCGGTCGAGGTGCATCGGATCGGACACTCGACCATCGAAGGGCGATGCCCGGCGCTGTTGCAGGGCATGCTGGAGGTCCGTGGCCTGGGCCTGCTCGACATCAAGACCATCTTCGGCGAGACCGCGGTGCGCCGCAAGATGCGCCTGAAACTGATCGTGCAACTGCTCAGGCGAAGCACGCATGACGACGAATACGAGCGCCTGCCGCTCGAAGACCTGACCGAGAACGTGCTCGGCATGGACGTTCGCAAGGTGGTGATCCCGGTGGCAGCCGGACGCAATCTCGCCGTGCTCGTTGAGGCGGCGGTGCGCAACACCATCCTGCAGCTGCGTGGCATCGACAGCAAACTCGAGTTCATGGCGCGACAGCGCCTTGCGATCGACGGCGCACAGGACTGAGCATGCGCATCGTCGTCGTCACCGGGATCTCGGGATCGGGCAAATCGATTGCCATCAATGTGCTCGAGGATGACGGCTATTTCTGCATCGACAACCTGCCTGCCCGCTTCCTGCTCGAAGTGATCGCATCGCTGCAGACCCAGAACTACACCCGGGTCGCGGTCTCGATCGATGCCCGCAGCGGTACGACCGTCTCCGAGCTGCGCCAGATCATCGACGGACTCGGGCGCTTCGGCCATGACGTGAAAGTGCTCTTTCTCAATGCCCGTACCGACACGCTCGTGCAGCGTTATTCCGAGACGCGCCGCCGCCATCCGATGGCCATGCAAGGCAGCAGTCTGCCGGGCCAGGCGCCGACCCTTATTGAAGCGATCGAGCGCGAGCGCGAACTGATGAGCGCGGTCGAGGACCTCGGCGTGGCGATTGACACCAGCGATCTGCATCCGAATGTCCTGCGCCACTGGGTGCGCGATGTGGTCGGTCTCGATCAGGCCGACGTGACCATCCTGTTCGAGTCGTTTGCCTTCAAGTACGGGGTGCCGCTCGATGCCGATCTGGTCTTTGACGTGCGCTGCCTTCCCAACCCCTTCTACACGCCGGCGCTGCGCCCGCTCAACGGCCTGGATGCCGACGTCGCGAGCTTTCTCAGCGAGATCCCGACCGTGCAGCGGATGATCGATCACATCGGCGACTTCCTGCAGACCTGGCTGCCGTCCTATGTCCAGGAAAACCGCAGCTACCTGACGGTGGCCATCGGCTGCACCGGCGGCCAGCATCGCTCGGTCTATGTCGTCGAGCGGCTGGCGCGCCGCTTCGAGTCGGCCGAAACCGTGCTCACCCGCCACCGCGCGCTGGCGGTGCGCCAGAACGCCGCGCAAACCGCCTGAATCCTGCGAGCGCCTCCGATGCTCGACGATCTGCCGATCTTTCCGCTCTCGAGCGTCCTCTTTCCGGGCGGTGTGCTGCCTCTGCGCATCTTTGAGGCACGCTACATGGACATGGTGCGCGAGCGAATGCAACGCGAAGCGCCCTTCGGCATCTGCCTGATCACCCGCGGCGGCGAAGTCGGCGAGGCGGCCGAACATGAACCGGTCGGCTGCCTGGCCCACATCCGCGGCTGGGACATGGAGCAGCTCGGCGTGCTGCATCTGCGCGCGGTGGGCGGACAGCGCCTGCGTGTGCTCGAACGCAACATTGGCGCCAACGGTCTGATCAGGGCGAAAGTCGAGTTGCTGCCCGACGATCCGCCGATGCCGATTCCGGATGAGATGAGCGACTGCGTCGTGCTGATCCGGCGCATCGTCGACGAACTTCGCGCGCGCGAGGCCGACCCCGAGCGGCGCATGATCGCCGAACCCTGCGACTTCGAGTCGGCCGCCTGGATTGCCAACCGGATCGCCGAATTCTTGCCGATTCCGGCGCCGGCCAAGCACAAGCTGATGGTCCTCGATGAGCCGGTCGTGCGTCTGTCGATCGTGCACGGCTGGCTGCAGCAGCATCAGGTCATCTGATCTGAATAGGCGCCCGGTGCGGCTCAGTCGCGTGCATCGAGTGTGGCAAGCAGGGCCCTGACCGGCTGCGGCAAGGGCGCGTTGCCGGCCTCGCGCAGCGCGAGCCAGGTATGTCCTGAAGGTGCCTCATCGCTGCGGCAGTCCAGGTGCCAGACGCGCGCCTGCAATCTGAAATGGGTGAAGGCATGGCGGATCTCGGTCTGCCCGGTGATGTCGCTCACCCCGAGACCGAAGCGGGTGCGGGCCCAGTCGACGACCTGGGCGGCGACATCGTCGCCGGTGCCGACATCGCCCCCGTCCACATCGCCCCCGTTGCGACGTCCTGCATCGCGATAAGGCGCCCTGAACTCGGGCAGGCTCCACAGTCCGCCCCAGAGGCCGCGCGGCGGCCTGCGCTCGAGCAGCACCCGGGCGTCGGCACAAAGGAGCACCAGTTCGGCCCGCCGCACTTCAACCGCCCGGGCAGCCCGTCGGGTCGGCAATTCGGCCACGCGGTCATGGCGCCTGGCCTCGCATCGCCCGCTCATCGGGCACAGCTCGCAACGCGGACGGGCACGCAGGCAGACGGTTGCACCGAGGTCCATCAATCCCTGGGTGTAGGCCTCGATGCCGCCGGCATCGGCTGAATCGTCGGCCTGAAGCAGACAGGCCTGTGCATCGGCGACCCCGCGATCACCCACCTTGGGCTGATCGACCACAGGCAGCAGACTGGTCGCCAGCGTCCACAAGCGCTGCTCGACCGCCCGCTCGCCGGGAAAGCCCTCGATGCCGAAGACGCGGCAAAGCACGCGTTTGACATTGCCATCGAGGATTGCTTCGCGTCGGCCCCAGGCAAAGGCCGCAATCGCTGCCGCCGTCGAGCGGCCGATACCGGGCAAGGCCTCGAGCGCCGGTGCGTTGTCCGGAAACGCGCCACCGTGGCGCGACATGACCAGGCGGGCGCAGGCATGCAGATTGCGCGCACGGCTGTAGTAGCCAAGACCGCTCCAGTGGGCGAGCACCTCGTCCGGCTCGGCGCCTGCCAGCGTCGACACATCCGGAAACCGTTCGATGAAGCGCGCGTAGTAGCCGAGCACGGTCTGCACCTGAGTCTGCTGCAGCATGATTTCGGAGACCCAGATGCGATATGGATCGCGGGTCTTTTGCCAGGGCAAGGCATGCCGACCGCTGCGGCGCTGCCAGGCGATCAGCCGGTGCGCAAAAGACTCATCGGCGCCGGCACCCGCCTCACGTCCTTCACCGTGGTCGCGGGCGGGACCACCGGTCACTGCTGGCAGGCTCAGGCCGACACCGTCTCGGCAAGCGCCGGCGCCTCGTGAGCGAGCAGCGCCGTGACCTGAGCTGCGAGCACTGTGCTGCGATCGAGCTCAGCGTCGACCCGGGCACGGTCTTCCTCGATCTGCGCGATCCGTTCCTGCAGATGGCCACTGGCCTCCATCACACGTCGCACCGAGTCGACACGCCGGCGCAACTGCGCCTGATGCTCGCGCACCTGACTGTCGATCGGCGCCATCAACGCGCGCAGCCAGTTCTGGATGTCTTCACCGGCGCGCTCATAGACATCGCGAATGCGGACCGCCACCAATTCGAAAAAGCGCCTTGTCAGCGCCCATTTCTCGGTGGTCACCAGGCTGAGCGCACCGAACTGCTGACGGTGCAGCGCCTCGACCTGCTCGAGCTCATCGATCAGCGACCGGGTTGAGTAAGGAGCCGGCGTGCCGAGCACCAGCCCGTGCTCGCGATTGAAGCTGGCATACATCGCAGCCATCATGGCCTGCACTTCGACGACATGGTCAGACAGCGTGCGCAAGTCGGCGTGCACCGCCATCAGCAGGCTGCTCATGCCCTGGCTCAGCCCGATCGACAGCGAGCTGGCACGCATCTGCTGACGCGCCTGGCGCACATGGCGCTTGAGCTGGTCGATGCGGATCGTGTTGCGGATCGACTGCTCGTGGCGACCGAGCACCATGCGCAAGGCCTGCGTCTGACGCAGGGTGCCGTCGAATTCGGCGCGCTCGAGTTTGACCCGCCGGGCGATCTGCTCGAGCGTTGCACGGTTCTTGCCTCGCAACCCGTTGAGCTCGAAGACCTGCTCGACCAGATTGCGCCGGCGAGTGGCGAGCAAGGCATGAATCAGCGAGCGGGCATCGTCGAATTCACGGCGCACTTGATCGCTCATGATCGACTTCTGGCGCGGCACGATCTCGAGCGCCAGGGCCTGTTCGAGTTCGGGCAGGCGGCTGCGGGCCAGCAGCGACGGGTCACCGGCCACCTTGGCAAGCAGGCCCTTTTGCGCCGAGACCGCAAAGACATTTTCACGCGGCAGCTGCAAAACCCGTGAAACCGAATCGACTTGCAGCCCGATCTCGGCGTCGATCTCGGCGTCCGAGCGCATGCCGTCCCACAGGCCGTCGATCTTGTTGAGCACCACGAAGCGTCCGGACTGATGCGCCGGGCTGATCCGATCGCGCCAGACCTCGATGTCCGAACGGGTCACGCCGGCGTCGGCCGACAGCAGGAACAGCACCGCCTGCGCACTCGGAATCACGCTGAGCGTCAGTTCGGGCTCGGCGCCGATCGAGTTCAGGCCCGGCGTATCGATAATCACCAGCCCGGTTTCGAGCAGCGGATGCGGCAGATTGGCGATCGCATGGCGCCAGCGCGAAACCTCGATCAGGCCATCGCCATCGGGGTGCAGCGGCGAATCGCTCTCGGTTTCATCGACCATGCCGAGCAGGACGGCTTCATGCACCGGCACCCGCTTGGTCTCGCGCACGCAGTCGAAGGCGGCACGCAGGCTGGCAAGATTGCCCGGCTCGAACGGGACCGTGACCCATTCGCGAGGCGACTTGCGCAGTTCGGTGACCGTCATGTCATGCATGCGAGTCTCGATCGGCAGCAGCCGGATGCCGGGCGGCTCGGCCGAGTCGTACATCAGCTCGGTCGGGCACATGGTCGTGCGCCCAGCCGAGGTGGGCAGCACCCGCTGGCCATAGTCGGCAAAAAACAGTGCGTTGATGAGCTCGGACTTGCCGCGCGAGAACTCGGCAACGAAGGCGATCGACATGCGATCGCAGGCCAGGCGCTCGAGGCTGCGGGCGAAGCGCTGATGCAATGTTGAATCCGCCAGTCCTGCCTCTGCAAGCCAGCGGTCATAGCGGGTCAGGGCTTCGGCGAGCGCCGTGCGCCAGGCGCTGTAGGCCTGGATCCGATCATTGAAACCGGTCATCGGGAATCTTGAATGGAGTGGATGGCCGGCCCGGTCAATGCGGGCGCGCCAGTGCTGTCGAGGCTAGCACAGGCCGACATCCGACTGCGCGCCCGGTGCGCCGCAGCAGGGCGACCCGACCAACGGTGACCCCGGAGCCGAGCCTGGGCACGCACAGCTCAGGTCTGGCAGCGCGGGCACCAGAAAGTCGAACGCTGCTGCTGGCGCATCGCGCGCACCGGGGTGGCGCAGACACGGCAGGGCTGGCCCTGCCGGTCGTAAACGAAGCATTCGTTCTGGAAATAGCCGCTTGCCCCGTCGCTGGCCACGAAGTCGCGCAGCGTGCTGCCACCTGCCTGAATCGCTGCCGCAAGCGTCTGACGAATCGACGCAGCCAGCTTCTGGCAGCGTGCCCGGCTGATGCGCCCGGCGGCGGTGGTCGGCCGGATCGCGGCCCGAAACAGACTCTCGGAGGCATAGATGTTGCCAACGCCCACCACGACCGTGCCCGACAGCAAGAGCTGCTTGATCGCCAACCGCCGCCCGCGGGTCGCCCGATAGAGGAGATCGCCATCAAAGGCAGGCGAAAACGGCTCGATACCGAGCGAGGCCAGCAGCGGATGACGCTCGGGCGAGCCCTGCAAGGCATCGTGCCAGAGCACCGCGCCGAATCGCCGCGGATCGTTGAGTCGCAGCACACCGCCGTCGAACTGCAGCTCGAAATGGTCGTGGGTGCGCAGCGGCCGATCGGAAGGTGTCCAGGCGATCGTTCCCGACATGCCAAGGTGCACGATCAGCCATCCCGGCTCAACTACAAAGAGCAAATACTTGCCGCGCCGCTCGACCGCCCGCAGCACCCGGCCGGTCAGTTGCTCGGGCAGCCCGTCCGGAATCGGCCATCGCAGCGCCGGCGCTCGCCTCACGACGCCGGTGATGCGGCGTCCGACCGCTGTCGCGGCGAGTCCGCTGCGAACAACTTCGACCTCGGGGAGTTCTGGCATCGGACAGCTTGGGCTCGGTTGCCGGTGAGTTTAAGCTAGCCTACTATCCCATGATGAATCTCCCCTTCGCGCTGGCCGCACTTGTTGTCGCGGCAACCCTTTCTGGATGTGCGAGCCGCAACGCACCCGGCCCGTCGACTGCCCCGGGGGCCGAGTCACCGGCTTCATCGGGCGAGTCCGCAGCCGGTACCCCAACCGCCCCCAGGACTGCCGCGACCGAACCCGCCGCTGCAGCGGCGCAGACCGGCGCCTCCGATGCTGCAGGCGCACTGCCCTCGGTCCGGCTTTCCCCCGAGATCCTCTTTCAGATCCTGGCCGCCGACATCGCGGTGCAGCGCGGCGAATTCGGCGCCGCCTGGAATACCTATATGTCGCTCGCCCGACAGACCCGCGACCCGCGCCTGGCTCGCCGCGCGACCGAGACCGCGTTTTCGGCCAGGGCGTTTGGCGAAGCCACCCAATCGGCGACCCTCTGGCGCGAACTGGCGCCACAGTCAGCCGAAGCTGCCCAGGCACTCGAGGCGCTGTGGCTCAACACCGGCCGACTGACCGAAGTCGAGCCCCTGCTGCGCGAGCGTCTTGCTCGTGCGCGCGCTGACGGCACGCTGCCCGATGTCTACAACCAGCTGCAACGATCGCTTGCCCGCACTGCCGATCGCAAAGCCGCCTGGCAGCTGATCCAGCGCCTGAGCGAACCCGATCTCAAGGTCCCCGCCGCCCGGATCGCACGCGCCACGCTCGCCGCTGCCGCCGAGGATTATCCAGCCGCCGTCGAGGAGGCACGACAGGCGATGCGCCTGGCGCCCGATGACGAAGACGCCGTCCTGGTGGCCGCCCGCAGCCTGTGGCAGTTGCCCGACAGCAAGCAGGCCGCACTCGATCTGCTCGACGGTTTCATCAAACGTTCGCCCAAGTCGCTTGAGGCACGCTATCTCTATGCGCGCATGCTGCTTGGCGAGGGCAAGATCGATGCTGCCCGCGCCCAGTTCGATGCCGCTCTCGCCCAGAGTCCCGACAATCCGGCGCTGCTGCTGTCGGTTGCGCAGGCTGCCTATCAGGCCAAACAGCCTGCCGAATCCAGACGCTATCTCGAACGCTATCTCGCCCTGCCTGCTGGCGCAGCGCGCGACCGGTCCACCGCCACCTTTCTGATGGCCCAGATCGCAGAAGACGCCGGCAACACCGACGAGGCGCTCGCCTGGCTGGCCAAGGTGCCACCCGGCGACGACTTCATGCCGGCAACCATGCGTCGCGCGATGCTGCTGAGCAAAGCCGGCCGAATCGATGAAGGCCGCGAGCTGCTTCGCACCACCCCGGCCGGATCGGCGCGCGATCAGACCCTGCTGGTGACCGCCGAGGCCCAGCTGCTGCGCGAAGCTGGCCGCAATCAGGAATCCTTCGACATCCTGGGTGTGGCACTCGCCAAATCGCCCGACAACGCCGACCTCCTCTATGACTACGCGATGGCCGCCGAGAAGATCGACCGCTTCCCGGTCATGGAGACCTCGCTGCGCCGACTGATCGAGTTGCGCCCCGATCAGCCGAATGCCTACAACGCGCTCGGCTACACCATGGCCGATCGGGGTATCCGGCTCGATGAAGCCCGCACGCTGATCGAAAAGGCCCTGTCGATTGCGCCGAACGACGCCCACATCCTCGACAGCATGGGCTGGGTGCTCTACCGGCAGAAAGACAGTGCCGCAGCCTTGCGCTACCTGCGCCAGGCCTACGCGATCCTTCCGGAGGTCGACATCGCCGCGCATCTGGGCGAAGTGCTCTGGACCGAAGGCAAACAGGACGAAGCGCGTCAGGTGTGGCGTGAGGGCCGCGCTCGCGAGCCCAACAACACCACCCTTCGCGAAACACTCTCTCGCCTGAATGTCACGCTCTGAGCGGCGGGGTCCACCGCTGCTCAGCGGGCTGCGCAATCCGCTGCTCGCGCTGCTGCTCGCCTGCGCGCTCGCCTCAGGCTGCGCGGTCACACCGCCGCGCCCCCCCGGCACTGACGACACCCCGGCACCCGAGCTGGCGCCGCGTGAATGGGCAGGCCGCTTCTCGGTCTCTTCCCAATCGAACGGTGTCGACACGCGTCAGGACGCCGCGGTCGGGCGATTCCTGCTCACCAGCGTGCCAGGCTCCGGCGGTCGAACCCTCGATCTGACGCTGCAATCGCCCTTCGGTCAGACACTGGCCAATGCCCGCCGTTTGCCCGACGGCACGGCCTCGCTGGTGATGGCCAATGGCCGCACGCTGACCGCAGGCAGCCTCGATGCTCTGCTTGAGCAGGCAATCGGCTGGCCGCTGCCGGTCGAGCGCCTGACCGACTGGCTCGATGACCGCTTCGAGCGGGTGCTCACGCGCGACAGCGCCGGACAGATCACCTCCGCCACCGACAGTGGCTGGGAGATCAGCCGCGAGCCGAACCGCTGGACCCTGGTCAGACCACGCCCCGATGGGCAGCTGCGCGTCGTGCTGGTCCTCGATCGCTGACTGCCGCCATCGCCGACGTTTCGCATCGCTCGTTTCTGCGTCAAGACACCGCCATCATGCTGACCGACATCCGCTACGCACCCGCACCGGCCAAGCTCAACCTCTTCCTGCATGTCATCGGTCGACGCGCCGACGGCTATCACGAGCTCGAAACCGTCTTTCAGCTGATCGACCTCTGCGACCGGGTGCATCTGCATCGTCGCGACGACGGCGAGATCCGCCGGATCGGCTCGATCCCCGGCGTGGCGGTCGAATCCGACCTGGTGGTCCGGGCGGCGAGGCTGTTGCAGCAAGCCAGCGGCAGCCCGCTGGGAGTCGATATCGGCCTTGAAAAACACATCCCGATGGGCGGTGGACTGGGTGGCGGCAGCTCGGACGCGGCCACAGTGCTGATGGCGCTCAACCGCCTGTGGGGGCTCGACTGGCCATCCGACCAGCTTGCCGCCCTCGGTCTGGCGCTCGGCGCCGACGTCCCTTTCTTCATTTTCGGGCGCACCGCCTACGCCCGCGGCGTGGGCGAGCAGTTGCAGCCGCTTGAGCTGCCACCGTCCTGGTTCGTGGTGGTCGCCCCGCCGGTTGCGGTCGCCACCGCAGAGATCTTCGCCGCTCCCGATTTGACACGTCATACCGAACCCCTCAAAATCGACGGTCTTTCGCGGGTCACACGCGTCTGGCAGGGCAGAAATGACCTCCAGTCGGTTGTGGTCCGGCGGTTTCCGGAAGTGGCGTCAGCATTGGCGTCTTTGCAGGAAGCCGCCCGCGCGCTGGGGCTCGACCCCACGCTGGCCCGGATGTCCGGATCAGGTGCGTGCGTGTTTTACCCCGCTTCGACCGAGGCCCTCGCTGGGCAGATGGCCGGAGCGTTGCTGCGCAGCGAGGCTGGAGTAGTCCGTGTCTGTCATGGTCTGATCCGGCACCCGTTGGGGAGTCGCCAAGTTGGTCAAGGCACCGGATTTTGATTCCGGCATGCGAGGGTTCGAGTCCTTCCTCCCCAGCCCGATAGTTACGGATGACAATGATGCAGCGGCCCACACCGAGTTCCTCCGAGACCCTGCGCCCTGAAGGCCTGATGGTCTTCACCGGCAATGCCATTCCTCAACTGGCCGCGGCGGTCGCAGACAATCTCGGTATCCAGCTCGGCAAGGCCACCGTGGGTCGCTTCTCCGATGGCGAAGTCATGGTCGAGATCCTCGAGAACGTCCGCGGCAAGGACGTCTTCGTGCTGCAGTCAACCTGTGCGCCCACCAACGACAACCTCATGGAGGTGATGGTCATGGTCGACGCGCTCAAGCGCGCCTCGGCCAGCCGCATCACCGCCGCCCTGCCCTATTTCGGCTATGCCCGCCAGGATCGCCGCGTGCGGTCCTCACGAGTGGCCATCAGCGCCAAGGTCGTGGCCAATATGCTCGAGGTCGCCGGCGTCGACCGCGTCCTGACCATGGATCTGCATGCCGACCAGGTTCAGGGCTTCTTCGATATCCCGGTCGACAATATCTACGCCTCGCCGCTGCTGCTGGCCGATGTGGCCAAGCGCAATCTCGACGACTGCATCGTGGTCTCGCCCGATGTCGGCGGCGTGGTTCGGGCGCGCGCGCTGGCCAAGCAGCTCGGCACCGATCTGGCCATCATCGACAAACGTCGCCCCAAGGCCAACCTCTCCGAGGTGATGAATCTGATCGGCGAAGTCCGCGACCGCACCTGCATCATCATGGACGACATGGTCGATACCGCCGGCACACTGACCAAAGCGGCCGACGCGCTCAAAGCCGAAGGCGCCACCCGCGTGCTGGCCTATTGCACCCACCCGGTGCTGTCGGGCCAGGCAATCGAGCGCGTGACCAAGTCGGCACTCGACGAACTGGTCGTCACCGACTCGATCCCGCTGAGCGAAGCCGCGCAGGCCTGCTCCAAGATCCGCGTGATCAGCTGTGCAGCGCTGCTGGCCGAAACGATTCTGCGCATCAACCGCGCCGATTCGGTGTCGTCGCTCTTTAACGACGAAGATTCCTGATTTTCGACGGGTCGCGCTGCGGCCCGTCAATCGAATGCCCGCATTTTGCGGGAGGTTCCCGCCATACCGGCGGGTTGTGCAAACCCGGTGCTCTGGTCGCGGAGGCCGGGATTTATAAGGAGTTGCGATGAAAGTCGTCGCGAAAACACGTACGGTGCATGGTTCGGGTGCGAGCCGCCGACTGCGCCTTTCGGGCAAAGTGCCCGGCATCATCTATGGCGGCAACGGTGAACCCTCCGCCATCGAAATCGACCACAATCCGCTCTATCACTCGATGCGGGTCGAAGCCTTCCATTCGTCGATCCTCGACATGGAACTCGACGGCAAGTCAGAGCAGGTGCTGCTGCGTGACGTGCAGTGGCACGCTTTCAAGCAGCAGGTCATGCACATCGACTTTCAGCGCGTGGCCGCCGATCGCAAGATCCACATGAAGGTGCCGCTGCACTTCTCCAACCAGGAACTGTCGCCGGCGGTCAAGCAGACCGCCGCCATCGTCAGCCACATCCTGACCGAGATCGATGTGAGCTGCCTGCCGGCCAACTTGCCCAAGTTCATCGCGGTCGATCTGTCCGGCCTGACCGCCGGCCACCCGCTGCATCTGTCCGATATCACGCTGCCTGAAGGCGTGACCGCGGTCCTGCACGGCAACGACAACCCGGTTCTGGTAGTGGCCACCGTCAAGGGCGGCGGCGACGCCGAAGAGGCTCCGGCTGCGGCAGCCGCACCGGCTGCCAAGCCGGCCGCCAAGGCACCGGCCAAGAAGTAAGCCTGGCCATGCGCGGTCCGATGTCCTCGGATCGCGCGCTGCAGGACACTGACCCGGTATGACCCCGATCCGCCTGATCGTGGGCCTGGGCAATCCCGGCCCCGAACACGAAACCGACCGCCATAACGCCGGCTTCTGGCTGGTGGAGGCGCTCGCGCGTCAGGGAAGCGCCGCATGGCGCAGCGAATCGCGCTTTCATGGCGAGCTCGCCCGCCTGAAAATCGGCGAGCACGATCTGCTGCTGCTCAAGCCACAGACCTACATGAATCGTTCGGGGCAGTCGGTGTCGTCGCTGGCCCGTTTCTATCGGATCGGCGTCGGCGAGATCCTGGTCGCCCATGACGAGCTCGACCTTGCCCCGGGCACTCTGCGCCTCAAACGCGGCGGCGGCAGCGGCGGACACAATGGCCTGAAGGACATCAGTGCCGCCATGGGCAGCCCCGACTACGGGCGGCTTCGCATCGGTATCGGCCACCCGCGCGATCTCTACCCTGGCCGCGAGGTCATCGACTTCGTGCTCGCCCGCCCCTCGCGCGCCGAGCAGCAGTTGATCGACGACCGAACGAATGCCGCACTCGAACTGGTGCCGCTGCTGGTGCAGGGTCACTGGGAGCGGGCCGGACAAAAGCTGCATACCCCGCCACCCAAGCCGGCATCGCCCTCGGGCAGCCCGGGCCCATCGCCAGCCCCGCCGACCACGCCATCGACGACATGAGCAGCCGTCGGCCGATCATCCACTGGATGGACGGCGCCGTCCTGATGCTGATCTTCGGCATCCTGTACGCGAGCCTTGCACGCTACGGCAACATCAATTGCAGTAACGCGCCCGAATCAATGCTGCGCGAATCACTGTCCATCTCGGGTTCGGACGCACTCGGCAATGTCTTTGCCTACCTGCTTCTGGGCGCGGCACTGGCTTTTGCCCATGCGCAGCGACTCGCGCTCACGCACGACGATCCCCGGCGTGCTCAGCGCCCAAACGGCGCAGCCCGCGAACTCGCCACAGCAGCCTGGGCAATCGGCGCCTGCATGCTGCTGTCGTTCTCGATGGAGGCCGCACAGACCTGCCTGAGCGAGCGGCTCTCGTCGGCCTGGGATCTGTTTTACAACACCAGCGGCGCCGCGCTTGGCTGGTTCGGTGCGGGCGCGCTGTTGCCGGTCTGGAAACTGATTGAAAAACGCGCGTTCATGCGCCCACAACAGGTCAAGCTGCTCGCCGTGGTGCTGGTCGCAGCACTCGGCTGGCTGATCGAGGACACCGCCCCCTGGATCCCCCGCCTCGATGCGGCGCTGATGCGCGCCAATCTCAAGGCCACCTGGGTCGCCTTTGCCACCGGCCACCTCGATGCCTGGCGTCTGATCGGCCATGGTGGCGAATGGCTGGCCCTGGGTCTGGCGCTGTCGCTGCCCCGGCGCGATGCCTGGCTGCCGATCATGGGCCTCTCAGTGCTCGCCGCAATGGCGATGGGATGGCGGCTGATGCTCCCGGGCACGATGCCGCTTGGCCCCGAGAGCCTGTTGACGCTGCCGGGGGCACTGCTGGTGGTGCTGGTGCTCCTGCGATCGAGCTTTCGCACACGCGCCGCACTGACCCTCATCGCAGCGATCGTGGCGGTCAGCGCCTACCAGCTCAAGCCAGGCTTTGGTCTGATGATGCCCTTTCAGTGGCGCATTCAGCTTCTGCAAGGCAACCCGATTGCGGGAATGCAGCTTGCTGCTTTTTTCGGATGGTTCGGTATGACCGTCGTGGCCGCAGGCAAGGTGCTCAGCGGCCGCACGCTGCTCTGGGTGACTGCTGCAAGCGCCATTACCGCGTTGCTTGAATGGTGTCAGACGATGATTCCGGGCCGGACTGCCGATCTGTCGCCGACCTTCATGACCCTGGCGGGCGCGGGCCTTGCCGCCGGCATGTTGAGCGCTAGCCGGATCGTCGCGGCGCCCAAGGACAACGCGGCGATCGAGGACAAGCCAGCGCCAGACATTTCAAGAGCGACACGCATCGCGTCATAGGCTCGCGGGTATACTCGCGCACGCTGTTTTTTCAGTCTTCCGTCAGTAAACCTTGCACTCCAACAAAGAGGATCCTATGCGCCAAGTCCCCCTGCAACTTCTCGTGGTCGCCGCCCTGTTCTCCACCGCGCTGCCGCTGGCTGCGCAAACCACCAGCACCATGGTCGAAGGCCGTGGCGCCGCTGAAGTCGTGACCGTCAAGGCGCGCGTCGACTCGATCGACAAGGCCACCCGCCGCATCGTCCTGACCGGACCCGAAGGCCGCTCGATGTCGGTGGTTGCCGGCCCCGATGTGCGCAACTTCGATCAGATCATGGTCGGCGACACCGTCGTGCTCAAGCACTTCCAGGCGCTGGCGGTTGACCTGATCAAGAGCCCAGGCAGCGACGGCATCCGCGAAATGGTTCAGCGCGAAGGCGTGATGATCTCCCCGAAGGGCAGCATGCCTGGCGCGATGGCCGGTCGCGAGACCATCATCATTGCCAACGTCTGGTCAGTCGACAAGAAGCGCCAGATGGTGACCCTGCGTGGCGCGCGCGACG
>CAMCXH010000030.1 GCA_945883285.1 Bordetella parapertussis
CGCCCGTGCCGCACACAGCGATGAATTTCATGCACCGATGAATGCCATCACCGTCGAGATGAAAACCACCTTCATCCGTCCTGGTATCGGTCGGCTGAGGGTGATCGGCGAATGCGTGCATCGCGCGACCTCGCTGACCTTTTGCGAGGCGCAGGTTCTCGATGAGGACGGTGAGCTGATCGCCAAGGCCTCAGGCACCTTCAAGATTCGAAAACGCACACCGGCGCCCGACGCTCAATTGGCCGCCTCACCAGACCCCCAGCCTCAGGCTTGAATCCTTTGAGCCTGCGTCTCGACCATCCGGCCAGACACCCCCATTCACCCTTCAAGGAAGATCATGACCACCACCAATCGCCGAATCGTTCTGGCCTCCCGACCTGATGGCCAGGTCACCCCTGCGCAGTTCCGTCTCGAAGACGTCGCACTGCCTGCACTGGCCGACGGCCAGGTGCTGGTGCGCAATCGTTTCCTCTCGCTCGACCCCTATATGCGCGGCGCGATGAACGACCGCAAGTCGTATCGCCAGCCGCAGGCACTCGGCGAGACCATGGTCGGCGGCACGGTCGGCGAGGTGGTCGACAGCCGGCATCCCGGATTCACGGTCGGTGATGTGGTGGTCGGCGGATTCGGCTGGCAGCTCTACGGTCTGTCCAATGGCGCCGGACTGCGCAAGGTCGATACCTCGCGGGTGCCGATGCAGGCTTATCTCGGTGTGGCCGGTATGCCTGGCGTCACCGCCTGGGTGGGCCTGAACCGCATCATCAGCCCTAAGGCCGGCGAGACGGTGGTGGTCTCGGCAGCATCGGGGGCGGTCGGCTCGGTGGTCGGGCAATTGGCCAAGTCGGCCGGTTGCAGGGTGGTCGGCGTGGCCGGCGGCAGCGCCAAGTGCAGCGCAGTCATCAATGACTTCGGCTTTGATGCCTGTGTCGACTACAAGGCCGGCCGACTGGTCGAGGATCTCGCTGCCGCGACGCCCAACGGCATCGACGGCTATTTCGAGAATGTCGCTGGTGCGGTGCTCGACGCCGTCCTCGATCGCATGAATGCCTTTGGCCGGATCGCGGTCTGCGGCATGATCGCGGGCTATAACGACGAGCCGATCCCGGTCTACAACATTCGCTCGATTCTCACCAATCGCCTGAAGATCCAGGGCTTCATCGTGTCCGAATTTGCCGATGCCTGGCCGCCGGCGCTGGCCGAGCTGGCGCAACGGGTGGGTGACGGCAGCCTGAAATACCGCGAAACTGTCTCCCGTGGGCTCGAATCAGCGCCCTCGGCCTTCATCGGACTGCTGCGCGGCGACAACTTCGGCAAACAGCTGGTCGAACTGGTCTGATCTTTTTCGCTCGCTTGCGACGCTCATCCAACACACTTCAGGAGACCTCATCATGAACGCACCCCAAACCACCGTCCGTTCGCAGGTGTCAGAGCAGGAATGGCAGCTGCGCGTCGACCTCGCAGCGGTTTACCGCCTGATCGCGCTCTACGGCTGGGACGACCTCGTCTTCACCCATGTCTCGGCCCGTATCCCCGGCCCTGAGCATCACTTCCTGATCAATCCCTATGGCCTGATGTTCGAGGAAATCACCGCCTCGTCGCTGGTCAAGATCGACATGAACTGCAAGCCGCTGCTGCCGACCCCCTACAAGGTCAATCCGGCCGGCTTTGTGATCCACAGCGCGATTCATGAGGTGCGTGAGGATGCCGGCTGCGTCCTGCACACGCACACCCGTGCCGGCGTGGCGGTATCGGCGCAAAAGCGCGGTCTTTTGCCGATCTCGCAGCAGGCCAGCATCATCATGAGCTCGCTGGCCTATCACGATTACGAAGGCATCGCGGTGCGCGACGATGAGCGGGCTCGCCTGCAGGCTGATCTCGGCGGCGCAAAGTACATGATCCTGCGAAACCACGGTCTGCTGACCGTTGGCGCGACCATGGGCGAAGCCTTCCAGGCGATGTATTCGCTCGAGGCCGCCTGCCAGATCCAGGTCGGTGCGGCGGGCGGTGGCGCCGAACTGATCGAAGTCGGCCAGGAGGTGCTCGATACCGTGGCGCACGCGATTTCGGTTCAGCGCACCGCGCTCAGCAGCGCCGAGATCTTCGCGGCACTCAAGCGCAAGCTCGACCGTCGCAATCCGGGTTACGCCGACTGAGGATGAATCGCCAGCAGGGACCGGTCACCATTGCGGTCGGTGACTGGGCGACACAGTGCGAGCAGGCGACCGCGATCCGGATGGCGGTTTTCGTGGGCGAGCAGCAGTTGCCGGAGGCTGACGAGATCGACGCACACGATCCGCTCAGCCTGCATGCGCTGGCGCTTGATGCTGGCCGTGCGGTCGGTACAGCCCGACTGTTGCCCGATGCGCGAATCGGCCGGATGTCGGTGTTGCCCGACTGGCGCCGGTCAGGGGTCGGCGGCCTGCTGCTCGAACGCCTGGTGGCGATTGCGGCCGCACGCGGCGATCGCTGCATCGAACTCAGCGCGCAGGTCTATGTGCTGGCTTTTTATGCCCGGCATGGTTTCGAAGCTTTCGGGCCGATCTATGACGATGCCGGCATCGCGCATCAGTCGATGCGGCGTCAGCTGAGCTAGCGACGCTTCAGGGCATCCGTGTCAATCTCGATCAGGAAGGGCTCGACATGCCGAGGGCCGTTCGCCAGGGCACTCAAGCCGGTTTGAGCCGCGAGTTGGCCGAGTTGCACCAGAAAGGCCTGCAGGTGGCTTGCCGCAACGCCTGGCCAGACTTCCATCCAGGTCGACATCGGCCCTGACGCCCGGATCACGACTTCCGGGCGGCGCAGCAGGCGGGGCCGGTTTTCGGGCCCCGAACCAGCAGCCCGCATCGGCGCCGCCTGGGCCTCGACCATCTGGGCCAGCTTGATGAAAGTCGCGACGATCTCATCGCGATGCTGCGGAGCGGCCTCGAACCAGATACAGACCTCAAGGCTTGCGCCGAGTTCGGCGTCGCTTGGCATCAGCGCCTGATCAGTCGATCGCTTTGAGCGGATAGGGCAGCGTGCCCAGGCTCAGCGGGATGGAACCGGCCCGAACACCGCCAGCCTCAATCGCGGCCAATTGGGACTCGAAAAGGACATCGAAGCCACCAGCGCCGTCGGAGGCGGCCAGCACGACCTGCCCACAGGGCTCGCCACCCGCGTCGGTCAGGATATCGCTGCCGGGCTCGGGCACATCACCACGGCCGCGAGCAAGAAACATCCTTCGCTTGAGCTTGCCGAGGTACTGGCTGCGCGCGACGATTTCCTGACCGGGATAGCAGCCCTTGCGGAAATTGACGCCATCGACCGATTCGAAATTGATCATCTGCGGCACGAACTGCTCATAGCTCCCGGACACGATCCGAGGGATGCCACACAGCACCTCGGTGCGACGCCAGACTTCGCTTGCCACCGGGGTGCCCGCCGCTTGAAGCATCTGCCAGGTCTGTCCGGCCTGATCGGCAGCCACGACGAGCAGCCAGCGCGGTCGAGCAGTGCCGTCTGCCTGGGGTAGCCCCGGGAGGCCCACCAGATGCGCACCACCGCTTGAGGAGGCCTCACCCGGACCCGGCACCCGCAGCGCCAGCGATGTTGCTGCAAGGAAGGCGAGTGCCTCGCCGCAAAGCCCGAAAACCGCACAGGCATCACTGTGGTCGGTGACTTTGGCCTTGGCCCGCAGCACATACATGCTCAGACGCTTTGTCAGCAGCTGAGCCAGCGGGCGAGCACTTGTCAGCCAGATCGTTTGCTCATCGCGCCAGTAGCGCATCGTCGAGAGCAGCCTGCCTTTGGCCGAGCAATAGCCCGCCCAGTGGGCCATACCGGCCACGAGATGCTCGACGTCGTTGGTCAGTTGTCCGTGCAAAAAGGCAGCAGCCGCCTCGCCGCTCGCGCCGATGACGCCCAGATCGGGGAGTGGCGCCAGGAAGTCAGCAGCCGGCAGGCTTGCGGCGCCGACGTCGATGCCCGGGCCGCAGGCATCGACCCGGACCACGCCACCAACCTGCTGCGCAAGGCGGTCGACAGCGGCGGGGTTCCAGGCAGGCTGAACAGGGAGGGATGACATAGCGACGTAGTATATCGGCCATGCCAACCCGCCGATCGCCTGTCAGACGATTCCTGCCGGTCGCCCTGATCGTGGCGGCGACTCTCGCGGTTGCTGCGGGCTGGGGATGGTGGCAATACGCCCGTGCGCCGCTGTCGCTGTCCGCGCCCCGGCTGGAGGTCGATATCGAGCGCGGCACAGCGGGACAGGGAGTCGGCAGCGCTTTGCGCAGACAGGGCGTGTCGGTGTCAGGCCTGGGGCTGGCGCTCGCCATGCGTCTTCGCGGCGATGCCTCGAAGATCCGGGCGGGCAGCTATGAGCTGATTGCACCGATTACCCTCCAGACCCTGCTGGACCGGCTGACCCGCGGAGATGCGAGCGTGCGTGACATCACGTTCATCGAAGGCTGGAACATCCGCCAGCTACGCCTGGCCCTGTCGCGTCAGCCTGATCTGCGGGCACAGTCTCAAGCCATGACCGACGCCGAGCTGCTGGCTGCGGTGGGCGCTGCCGAGACCCATCCGGAGGGGCTTTTTGCGCCCGACACCTATTCCTTTGCACCCGGTACCACCGACATTGAGGTCCTGCGCCGTGCCTATCGGCTTCAGCAAAAGCGGCTCGATGCCGCCTGGCAGGCAAGACCGAAGAGCGCTGATCGTCCGATACTGCAATCACCCTACGAAGTGCTGGTGCTGGCATCGATCATTGAAAAAGAGACGGGCAGGGAGTCCGATCGGGGGCGGGTCGCGGCGGTCTTCGTCAATCGCCTGAAGCGGGGCATGATGCTGCAGAGCGATCCAACGACGATTTACGGTATGGGGGACGCTTTCGACGGTAATCTGCGCCGTCGCGATCTGAAGACCGATACGCCGTACAACACGTACACCCGCAACGGCTTGCCGCCGTCCCCGATCGCCATGCCGGGATCAGCCTCGATTGCGGCGGCGCTGAACCCTGCGACGATTGATGCGCTCTATTTCGTTGCACGAGGCGACGGCAGCAGCGAATTCTCCAACGACCTTGCCGCCCATAACCGGGCGGTCGCCCGCTATCAGAAGAAGGTGCCTGACCCGATGAACCCGATGCCTGAGTCACGCCGAGGCCTGCCATGACCGAAAGAGGACGTTTCGTGACCTTCGAAGGCATCGACGGCGCGGGCAAGAGCAGCCATATCGAATGGTTTGCCGACCTGCTGCGCAAGCAGGGCCATCGGGTGAGCGTCACACGCGAGCCGGGCGGCACCGAGCTGGCCGAAGCGATTCGCGAATGGCTGCTCAGCCGACCGATGTCGATGCGAACCGAAGCCTTGCTGGCTTTCGCTGCCCGCCAGGATCACCTCGAACGCGTCATCCGTCCGGCACTCGACGGCGGCGTCTGGGTGATTTGCGACCGCTTCACCGATTCGACGATCGCCTATCAGGGAGGCGGCCGAGGTATTTCGCTGGCCGACATCGAGACGCTCGAGCGTTGGGTTCACCCCGACCTGCAGCCCGACCGAACCTACCTCTTCGATCTCGACCCGTCGATTGCGGCAGAGCGGCGTCGCTCGGCCCGAGCAGCCGATCGCTTTGAAGCCGAACAACAGGCGTTTTTCGTCAGGGTGCGCGATGCCTATCTGGCCAGGGCCGCCACTTCGGGTGCCCGTTTCAGGACGATCGACAGCGAAAAGTCAATCGAAGATATTCGCAAACAACTTGAACTTGATGTCGCAAACTATTGATTAAATAATAAATAAATGATTCTTCAAGCACTCCCCTGGCATCAGTCGGCGCTGATCGCTCAGCTTCACGATGCGCAGCGCCTGCCGCACGCACTGCTGCTGCGAGGGGCATCCGGTATCGGAAAGTCGCGCTATGCGATGGCGCTGGTCGCCTCGTTGCTGTGTGAGACGCCGCTCGACAGCGGTCTTGCCTGTGGTCGCTGCCTTGCCTGCGGCTGGGTGGCGGCTGACACCCATCCCGACCTTCGTCAGCTCGTCCGGCTGGTCGATGATGACGGCAAGCAAGCCAACGAAATCAAGATCGATCAGGTCAGGGCGCTGTCGACCTTCCTCGGCGTCGGTTCGCACCGGGGCGGCCGGCGCTTGGTGCTGATCGATCCGGCCGAGGCGATGAATCATGTGACAGCCAATGCGCTGCTCAAGACGCTGGAAGAGCCTGGCGGCGGGTTGTGCTTCATCCTTGTTGCCAATCGGCCCGACGCCCTGCCGGCGACCGTCCGATCGCGTTGTCAGCTCCGGCTGCTCGAGAGCCCGGGCGCCGCACAGGCGTCTGAGTGGGTCAGGGCCGAGACAGGCTGCGGCGCGGCCGAGGCTCAAGCCTGGCTGGCGATGGCAGGAGGCTCTCCTTTGCAGGCGATCCGCTTCGCCGAGCCATCGCAGGCGTCCGCCCATCGGACCATGCTGGAGGCGATTGCCAGGCTGCCGGACACTTCATGGATCGCAACTGCCGATGTGTTGCAGCCGTTCGAGGGACGCCAATGGCTGGCGCTGATGCAGCGCTGGCTGCTCGATCTGGCCCGCTGTCGCATGGGTGGGGCGCCGCGCTACTTTCCGGCCCAGACCGCTCGTTTGCGCGATCTGGCATCCCGAACCGATCCGCAACGGCTTGCCGACGCGAGTCGCGACCTGGCCGGGCAGTATCGCAGCGTCGGACATCCGCTGAATCCGCGGTTGTTTTGCGAAGCGTCGCTGGCGGCCTATCTCGGTGCCTTCGGTCCGGTCGCAAAGCCGGGCTCGATGGGCTGAATCCCCGAACGTCAGCGCTGATCAGACCTCTATTGAGGCGCCAGTCGCCTCGAAGGCACAAGGATGAGCGAATTCGCAGCCGCTGCGCAGCCCCGACAATCGGCGAGCACGCCCACGACGACCGCAGTGGGCGGCTCGGCCCGTCCAAGCGTGATGACGCTGGCCATTCGCGATAAGGCCGGGTTGGCGTCCAGCTACATGCCCTTCGTACAGGGCGGTGGCCTTTTCGTGCCGACGACACGCACGGCCAGTCTGGGTGATGACCTTTATCTGATCATGACCTTGCTCGACGACCCGACCAAGTACGCGGTCCCTGGTAAGGTGGTCTGGATCACACCGGCCGGCACCACCGGCAGGCCACAGGGCCTGGGCATCCAGTTCGCACGCAACGAGGCCGGCGAGCAGGTCCGCGCCAAGTTCGAGACGCTGATCGGCTCGGTCGCGCTGTCCTCGCGCCAGACCAGCACCCTGTAAGGCCGCGTCAGCGCGCCGGTAGAATGCCGGATTGCTGATGCCCGATCTGCGGGCAGGGAGCCTCGTCTTGTACGTCGATTCGCACTGCCACCTCGACTTTCCCGAACTCGGCTCGCAGATCGACGCGGTCCTCGACCGAATGCGCGTCAATGCTGTCGATCGCGCCCTGTGCGTCTCGGTGACCCTCGAAGACTTTCCGCGAGTGCTGGCGCTGGCACAGGCCCATCCCAATCTCTATGCATCGGTCGGCGTGCATCCCGACTATCCCGACACGCTGGAGCCGGATGTCGAGACGCTCGTACGACTGGCGCGCGAGCCAAAGGTCATTGCCACGGGAGAGACCGGGCTCGATTACTACCGGACCGAAGGCGATCCGGCTACGGTCTGTGGCTGGCAACGTGATCGGTTTCGGGTCCATATCCGCGCGGCACGCATCAGCCGCAAGCCACTGATCATCCATACCCGCTCTGCCGCTGATGACACGCTGGCCATCATGAGGGAGGAGGGCGCCGACGACATCGGTGGCGTGATGCACTGCTTCACCGAGACCTGGGAGGTGGCCCGTGCGGCACTCGACCTCGGCTTTCATATCTCGCTGTCCGGCATTGTCACCTTTCGCAATGCCGAGTCGCTGCGTGAAGTGGCTCGCAAGATGCCGCTCGATCGCCTGCTGATCGAAACCGACGCCCCTTTCCTTGCCCCGGTTCCGCATCGAGGCAAGCTCAACGAGCCCGGGTTTGTCAGACATGTCGGCGAATTTCTGGCCACGCTTCGAGGTCTCTCACCGGAGTCGATTGCCGAGGTGACCACCGATAATTTTTACAAGTGCTTCAATGTCTTGGAGAACAAATCTGTGATCTAGCTTTAAGTTAATCAGGGGCTTTGGTCCAGCCGACAAGCCCGCTTTGTGCTCCTGCTCGGTGTCCTGATGCCAACAGGCGGCCCGGCGCAGACTCAGGCGACCGCGCGTACCGTGCAGACTGCTCAGAACGCCGCCACGCGTTGCACGACCCAGAAGCCGGCGATTCCCCCGATGGCGTAGGGGGGCACACGCCACCACCACGACGGCGCGTCGAATTTCAGGCGACGGGCGATGCGGCCCGCCATAGCGATGACACCGAGCACCAGCGCGATGAAGATCAACTGGCCGATCTCGACGCCGATATTGAAAAACAGCAGTGCCATCGGGATCGACAGTGGTGGCAGACCCACCTCGGCCAGCGCGCCCGCGAAGCCCAGGCCGTGCAGCAGGCCGAAGCTGAAGGCCACGATCCAGGGCCTGCGCTGGGTCAGCCCGGGGCGGCCCTGGCGCGCATGCACGATCTCGCCGGCGAGAAAGACGATCGACAGCGCGATCACCGCCTCCACCGGCGGTCCGGGCACGTTCAGCCAGCCCAGCGTGGCGGCAAACAGGGTCAGGCTGTGCGCCACGGTGAACGCAGTGATGGTGGCGACCAGCCGGCGCGTGCCCTGTACCAGGATCAGCAGCGCCAGCACGAACAGCAGATGGTCGAAGCCGGCGAGGATGTGCTCGATGCCGAGCACGGTATAGGTCTGAGCCACCTCGAAGGCGCCCGGGCTGGCGGTGAGCACAAAACTGGGTGAAAGTGGCAGAACGCGACCCACCTGCGCCGTACCGTCGCTGCGCTCCACACGCACCAGTACGTCGGTACGGCTGGCTGCCAGATTGGGGAACTCGATGGCTTTGCCGCTGAGGCCGCCGTCGATCTTTATCCGCCAGCGCTGCACCGCCGTGCCGGCGGCATAGCTGCTGCTCGGTGGCGTGATCACTTGTGCGCCGGGCGGAAATTGCGGGCGCAATTTCAGTGTGGTGCTTTCGTCCAGCGCAGGCAGCTTCCACAGCACGTCGTAGGTGGAGGCGTCGACCTGACGCAACTGCAGGTAGGCCGGGCGGAATTCGTCCGCCACGGCCGGCAGCGCCAGGCTGATGCCCAGCAGGAGCATGCCAAGCCATCGAATCAAGGGCCTCATCGCGTGGCGGCCGATGTCGACAGCGTGGCGTCGATGACCACCTCGTAGCGCTGGCGCAAGGCCTTGTCGTTTTCGGCCAGCGAGGCGGTGCGCCGCTCGTTTTCCCATTCGCGTGCGACCGCTGCGCGCACGTCAGCCAGCGGCGGGGTTCGCGCGGCTGTGCGCGCCGTCACACGCACCAGATGCTGGCCGAAGGCCGACGACACCGGGCCGGCCCAGGTGTCGAGCGGCAGTTTCTCGAGTTCGGCCGCGAACTCGAGACCGAAGTCGCGCGTCACCAGGTCGAGCCGCATGTTTTTGGCGCCGGGCGGCAACAGGGTCGCTTGTCCGAGCCGCACAGGGTCGCTGCCGCGCAGTGCGGCCGCACGCGCCGCCTCCACCTGCGCGGCCGGTGTCGCCGCGGCGAAGTAGATCTGCTCGAAGCTGACCATGCCCGGCTGCGTGAAGCGCGTGGCGTTTTTCTGAAGATAGGCGGTGAGATCCGCATCGTTGGGGGCTTCACGCACCAGTTGCTCCTCGGCAATCACCTCGAGCTTTTGGCGCACGCGCCGCTTGACCACCGGGTCGTCGCGGTCAAGCCCCAGCGCGACCCCCTCGCGGTAGAGGATCTCGTCGCGCACATAGGCGTCCACCAGCCTGGCCAGTTCCTGCTCGCTTGGCGGGCGGCTCCAGCGCGTGCGGTACTCGAGTGCCATGCCGTCAACCATCGGCTGTGTGACGACGATGCGCGCGCCGGACTTGGCATCCGGAGTCAGCCAACCATAGGCCAGGAACAGCAGCAGGCCAATCAGGAGAAAATGCAACACCGGCTCGCGCCACAGCGACGTGAGCCTCAAACCCCTCCCTCCCCAAGAAAACGCGGCAGAGCACGAGGCCCCGCCGCAGCAGTCAGGAGTCGATCAGCAAGCGTCAATTCGGCGAATACCAGATCGGCGAGGTGAAGGCGCGCTCCTGCGTGATCATCGGCACGTTCGGGTCCATCTTCACCTTGAAGTAAGCCGCGTCGTAAGCCGTCCAGCGCGGCGTCGGGATTTCCAGCACGCGCAGGTAGTAGAAGGCCCGCAGCGAAGGGTCGAACTCCGGGTCCTTCCACACGCCGATCAACTCGGGGGCACCGATGCTGTTGGTCCAGGTGGCACGCGCCACATCGACGGTGTTGCCCACCGGCGTGAGTTTTCCGCCCACGATCTTGCGCCGCTGTGCGTCGCTCCACGCCACGTCGAAGATCTTCTCGTGCGTCTTGCCGGTCTTGTCGACCCAGCCCTTGATCACCTGGATACGGTCGAGGTTGCCGGTCTTCGGGTCCTTGAGCGCGGCCACCAGGAAGGTCGGCGCCTTGCCGGGGGGCGCCGCCGTCATCTGCCCGCCCATTGGCACACCCTTGGCATAGCCCACCACCGCCGGCGATCGGGAGATGTCGGCGGCGCTGAAATCGTAGCCACCGAAAAAGCGCACCACCATGTGCGGCCCGCTGGTGGCGTAAGTCTCGCGCCGCTTCATCGCATCCCAGAGCTCGGCACGGGTGTTGCCGGTGGCCCAGACCGCCGTGCGCCCGGCAGCCGTCATCTCCCAGCCCTTGATGGCACGATCGCCGAACTTCATTGCGTCCTCGCTCCAGCGATCGGCGCGCGGCTCGGCGCTTGGAAATTTGGCAAAAAAGTTGTCTTCTTCTGCCGCGGTGAGGCCATTGTGCGTGTCGGTGGCGGCGGACATGCCGTACTTGAAGGGGTTGGTGCCCAGCGCCTGCTCGACCTTCAAGCCGTTTTTCAGCGCCTCGCGTGCGTATTCGTACTGGATCATCCCCGGCTTTTTCGGCACCAGTACCAGGTTGCCGCGGTCCCACAGTTCATAGTTTTTCGCAAACTCGTCGGTCACCGACAGCGAGGGGTGCGATTCGCTTTGGCCCTTCATCTGGATGGCCTCGAAGAGCGGCTCCCATTTCTGGCGCTCGTCGGCCCAGGTCTTGGTCAGCGGCGCACCGGCAAATGTATTCAGCTCGAACATGCGGCCGTTGGACAGGTTGCCATTGTGCGGAATCGCCAGCAACTGGCCGCCGGTGGTCTTCTCCCATTCGGTCATCCACTTCCAGAGGTCCTCGGGGTTTTCGCTCTGGAAGGTGGTGTAAGGCAGGACGCGGTCGGCCTTGTCCTTGCCGTCGCGGTAGATCACATTGCGGTGCAGGTTGTCGCCACCGCCAGCGTTGGAGGTCCATTCGTAGCCGATCAGCGTCGTGAAACGCCCGGGCTCGTTGTACTTCTCTGCGATCGCTGTGTTCTTCAGCCAGACGCTCTTTGCGAACTTCGGGTCCATCACCAGCGCCGGCAACTTCTTGTTCGACTGGGCGTTAATCAGCTCCATCGTCGCCTTCATCGCCTCGGCCGGGCCAGCAGTGAACATTTCGTTCCAGCGCTTGAGGGTCGGATCACCCATCATCTCGGCATTGGCCCCCTTGATCTCGGCGATCACGCCCATGCCGTCAGAGTGGTCGGCGATGACCACCCAGTCGAGCGGGGTGCCCAGGCGCACCGGCTGGCCGCTGGTCGACATCACCTGCTCGCCGCGTGCAAAGCGGGTGGCTTCTTCCGGCCCGAGCGTGGCGCCTGAACCACCGGCGTCGGCCGACCACGCAGTGTGTACATGCGAGTCGCCGAAGTAGGGGCGATCGGGGTAACGACGCCCTGCATAGGGCGAGTAGCCGGGTTCCTTGTGGAACTTGCTCGGGTCGGCCGGCTGTACGTCGCCGAGATCGACCGACTGACTGCCGGTGCCGCTAGCAGCGCCGCCCAGTTGCACGGTCTGCGGCTCCTCCACTGCCGGTCTGGATGAGGCTGCTGCAGCCGGCTCGGCAGGTGCCGATGGCTGTGCCACGGATGCGGGTGTCTTCGTCGGCATTTGTGCAGGCCGATCGCAACCGGCCACCAGGACGGCAGCCACGAGACACAAGAACTGATTCAGGGAAAGGCTTCGCATGGCTCTGCTCCGCGCAAGCGTTCAGATTGATTGACCAGTGACACTGTATTCCATAGGGCTTCTTGTGTCGAAAATGGCGCAATCCATCCCGCGGACCGGATGGCGCCGGCAGCATTGCCCAGGCCTTCAGGCCTGGTCCGACAGCATTACGCGGTGAGCTGGGCCCCAAGGATCGCAATCGTGATGGTGACCAGCCGGTAGGCTGCCCGGTCTGGAGAACCCTCAAGGACGGCTGTGGGTCGGATCCGGGTCTTCGAGTCGCGCTCGAACGGGGCGCTTTCACTAATCAAGCTGACGCGCGCCCGGCAGGATTCTTTGGGGCTGCGGCTGCCGAGGGCAGGGCGCGCAGATCGGCTCAGCTGCGCAGATCGGCTCAGCTGCGGAAATCAGTTCCGCCCTTGCTCTCGACCAGCCGGACCAGTGCATTCCATTCATGCAGGCCATAGCGATGATCGGCCCGTGCTTTTTTCATGACCGAGCCCATCTTGTTGACGACGGCCTCGTCGATCATGACCGGCGGCTCGCCCAAGGTGCGCGAGATCAGCTCGAGCTCGCAGGCTCGCTCAAGCATGTAAAGACTCTGCAGTGCACCGTGCACTGTGGGTGCGAAGGTCAGCAGCCCGTGGTTGAGCAGCACCAGACAACTGCCCTTCTGGCAATTGACGCCTAATGCATCGCACTCTTCCTGCGTGGCCGGCATGCCGTACTCGTGATAAGCCAGCTCGTCGTAGACCTGCATCGCGTCCTGGCTGATCGGGCGCAGTCCGCTCTTGAGCATGGCTGCGCCGGCACCCGCGCGGGTATGGGTATGCATGGCGCAATTGGCATCCGGGCGAGCCTTGTAGACCGCACTGTGGATCGTGAACCCCGCCTTGTTGAAGCGCCCCTGACGGCCGATCACATTGCCCTCGAGATCCATCTTGATCAGGTTCGACGCGGTGATCTCATGGAACATTTCTTCGTAGTGATTGATGAGGAAATGATTCGGCTCTCCGGGCACGCGCACCGACATATGAGTGGCCAGAATGTCGGTCCAGCCGAAGTGGTCGCAGATGCGATACAGCGCCGCAAGGTCGCAGCGCGCCTGCCATTCGGCACTCGACATTTCGGTTTCGACTTTCAGGTTTGCAGACATTCGGGTCTCCTTTGTCAATGAGGTGAAGGTGCGAACTGGCAGGGTCGATCAGTCCGGAATCGCGATCGCCGCCCCGACCGCCATCCGGTTCCAGGTGGGCGTGATCACCAGTTCGTTGATGCAGACATGGGCTGGCAGGCGCGCCAGAAACGCGATCGTCTCGCCAAGGTCGTCAGGCTGGAGCATTCGTGCGCGGTCTTCAGTCGAGACCGGGATCGGACGCTTGTCAAGAATCGGTGTCGCGACCTCGCCCGGGCAGACTGCAGTTGCCCGGATACCGTTGACGCACTCTTCAGCATTAAGGCTGTCGGTCATGGCATTCAGGCCGAATTTCGCGGCACTGTAGGCCGGGCCGGTCATCGGGCTGACCCGCTTGCCGGCAATCGATGAAATGTTCACGATCAGCCCGCCCTTTTGCTTTCGCATCATGGGCAAAACCGCATGGCAGCAATAGAAAGCGCCGTCCAGATCGATACGGATCACCTGATCCCAGTCTGCGCGGGACAGATGCTTCCAGTTGCGCCGGGTCACATTCAGGCCGGCACTGTTGACGACGACATCGATGCGACCTTCGTGCTCCGCGATGCCCTTGACAACATCTTCGACCGCGTCGGCATTGGTGACATCAAGCGCAGCGACTCGAGCCTGCCCGCCTTGGGCCGTGATCTTTGCCGCGACTTTCGCGAGTTCGCTCTCGCGACGCCCCGAGAGGACGACCCGCATGCCTGCGGCGGCCAGCGCAAGCGCTGATCCTTCGCCGATCCCTGTCCCTGCCCCGGTTACCCAGGCAACCTGTCCTGTCAGATCACGCATGTCTCTCCCCCTGATTGATCTTCGCGTCCGCCGTCAGCATGAACCGCTGATCAGCGCTTGAAGGGCGATCGTACATCGTTGGCGGCAGTCGGGCCGTGCCGCACGGGGGATGAAGCCGCTACTGACCGATCCGGATTTCGGCCATCCTGGACTGATACTGCTCAGCCCAGCTCATTCTGGAATTGAGCCTTCGCAGATTGTCCTCACCCGGCGCTCGGGCGATGACCGACATGCCCAACGGCGGGGCAGTGAGGCTGACATGGTGCCAGGCGCTCGGCGAAGCCACACCGGCGCCGCCCGCCCGAGGTGTCGGCGCATCGATTTCGGCCATCGCGGCTTTCAGCTGGCGTGACGCCTGCGCCCTGAATTCGGCACCCGAGCAGGGACTGTTGGCCCGCCCGGTCCGAATCACGAGTGTGCCGTCTTGCATACGGACGCACGAGTCGCCGGTCTGCGATCCGTCAGGCGGCGCAGCGCTTCGATCAGCCACCCGCGAAGCGCTGGCCTTCTCGACCGCAGGCGAATGAGCACGGGCAGCAGGCACTGCGGCAATGTTCACAGGCGAATCGCGCTGCGCCCGTCGTGAGGCAGGCGCAGGGGCTGGCGCGGCGCCAGCCCTGGCAACCACCCCGGCAGCCGACGTGGACGGCAGCAGCCCCTTGAAGCGATACACCGAACGCAGATCCCCCGGCTCATCCTTACCCGACAGATAAAGACCCGGCGTCGGCGCAGATGGCGCAATGACGAGGGACTTGTCTGGCGCCTTCGGCGAAACCGGCTTGAGCGACCGCGATGGGTCGCCGTTTCTGATGGTGCCGGTTTCGCGTGAGGCCGCTGCCTGCTGCCCCTCAGGACCGATGGGCGATTCAGTCGCTGCAGGAGGCGGGTTGCTCGACAGGGGGGTGGCCGGCGTGATCAGCGGCTTTGCATGGGCTAGCAGCGGCATCAGCAACGGCAGCAGCACCGACATCAGGCGTCGGGTGCGGGAGTATCGGCTTTTGACTCTTGCGCTAGTTGCTCGGTGGTGAGCTCGCTCGAGGCTTCGATCGTGACATCGAATCATGATTGGGCGCTGTGTGAATTCAGGAAACAGGTTGCGAGATCAGCGGTTGCGATGCCGTCAGGAACACGGCAAGAGCGTGATTGGAAAACCTCACGCGCCACCCCGCGGATGATGCCAGCGCGTCGAGCGACGTTTGATTGAAGTTCGGGTTATTTCACGGAATTGAGCAGAAAATCACGGTCGGCAGGCTGACCGGACAAGGGCACTGTTCAAACGGTTTTCGTCACGAAAAACGCTCAAAAAAATACATGCCATTCGTCGATGCCGTCTGCCCGTTCATCTGATGCCATAAGGCGAACCGACCGGGGTCTGCCAGTCGCCCGATCGATCATGGGTCGGATCAGTAACCGATGGCGGCGCCGTCGCTGCGCGGATCCGATCCGCCCAGACGCATGCCGCTGTTTGGGTCGATCACGATGCCATGGGCGTGCCCGGCCAGCTCGTTCCAGTTGTCCCAGCGATCGACCAGATGGCCCCGCTGCTCAAGCGTGTCAATGGTGGCCTTCGGAAAGCGCGCTTCGATATGCAGCGTGTCGCGCGGCTCGCCCAGACCGAAACGCCCCGACAGCCAGCGCGGCGATTCGAGTGCCTGCTGAATGTCGAGCCCGAAGTCGATGAGATTGATATAGGTCTGAAGATGGATCTGCGGCTGCCCGTCGGCGCCCATACAGCCGACGACACTCCAGAGCCGGTCGTTGCGAAAACCGATTGACGCGATCAGGGTATGCAAGGGTGTCTTGCCGGGCTCGAGCCGATTGGGATGGGCCGGATCGAGCGTGAAATAGGCGCCCCGATTTTGCAGGACCACACCGGTGCCACCCGCCACAACCGCCGATCCGAAAACGCCATAGAGGCTGTGGATCAGCGAGACCGCATTGCCTTGTGCATCGACCGTGGCGATGTACACCGTGTCCCCGGTGAGACTGCCGTAAGAGGGCACTTTGTCCCAGGGCAGGGCGCGCACCGGGTCGATAATCGGGCGGCGCTCGTCGGCATAGGCCTTCGAGATCAGCCGATCCATCGGCACACTGACGAAGGCCGGATCACCCAGGTAGTTGTCGCGATCGTGATAGGCCAGCTGCTTGGCCTGCACCATCAGATGGACCATATCCGGCCCCTGGAAGTCGCGCTTGTGAAGTTCGAAGGGCTCGAGCAGATTGAGCATCTCCAGCACCGAGAACCCTTGCGTCGGGGCAGGGGTCTCGTAGAGCACCAGATCTCGGTACTGTCCCTCGATCGGCTTGCCCCAGCGGGCGGTCTGCGCGGCAAGATCGGCCTCGGTGAAAAACCCACCCTTCTCGGCTGAAAACCTTGCGAGTTCGCGACCGACGGCACCGCGATAAAACCCGTCGACACCATCGCTCGCAATCGCTCGAAGCGTGTTCGCCAGATCGGGATTGGTCAGCTTTGAGCCAGGCGCAGGCACCTTGCCGTCGGGCATGAAGATCGCCATGGTTTCGGCATGCGGCTGCAGGTCGGCCGCGACCTGCTCAATCCATCCCGAAAGCCTTGCGGTCACCGGAAAGCCGTCCTGGGCATAGCCGATGGCGCTCTCGAGACTGCGCGCGAGCGGCAGACGACCGTAGGCACGGTGCGCCTCAACCCAACTTGAGACAGCACCGGGCGTGGTCACGGTCGCCGGCGCAATGCCGCGAAATGGGATCTCGGTCAGCCCGCGCTGCGCAAAAGCATCGATGCTGGCACTGGCCGCCGCACGCCCACCGCCATCGAGATAGCGCACTGCACCGGTCTTTGCATCATGAATCAGCCAGAAGGCATCGCCGCCGAGCCCGGTCATGTGCGGATAGACCACCGACAGCACCGAACTGACCGCGATCGCGGCATCGACCGCCGATCCGCCTGAGCGCAGCACATCGACGCCTGCCTGCGAGGCCAGGGAATGAGGGGAGGTGACCATGCCATTGGGGCCCATGGTTACGGGCCTCCCGGTATCGATTTTCATGATGGGGTTTCCTGCGGGAAAGGGTCAGACTCGACAACCGTTTCAGGCGGCCGGATTGCCGTGCTCCCTGACGGATGATTCGAGCGCTTCAAGGCGGCGGTCCTGGATGCCCAGGGCCTTCAGATGAGCCACTGTTTCGAAAAGATAATCGCAGCAGCGCCCAAGCGGACCCGCTCCGGTCGCCAGATAGCGGGCGACGGTGTCATGGTCAAGGCCCGGCGCATAGCGCTCGTGTTCACGATTGGCGCTGAAAACAATGACATGGGCCGGGCCGTCGGGCGTTCTGGCAAGCGTCCAGACTGGTCGATAGGCCATGGTGGTCATTTCGCGTCGCCAGAGAACATCGAGCTCGGTCATCTCAGTGCCGGGCGCAAGCCGATAGGCAACGCCAGTACAACTGCCACCAGCCTCAAGCGAGAGCATCAACCCAGGTGATTCGGGGCTACCGCGCCCAGCCCGTGCCCAGAGGCAAAACTTGCGATGAAAACCGTGAATCCGCGCGACACGGCGTTCGGCGAAATGAAAGGCCGGATTCCAGATCAGCGAACCGAAGCCGAACACCCAGACGTTCTCAGGGTTTGGTGACTGCGCGAGCATGCCGACGATCTGGTCGTGGCGCTCCTCGGCGGTCATCAGTCGAATGTCAGGGCCCAGCAGGGCCCTGACCGAGGCCTGGAGCGAGCCGTCAAGAATACTTTCCCGGGTCAGTTTGCTTGCACTCATCGTGCAAGCATTTTGTCACGAGCCGGCCCCGCGGCAGACAAAAAACTCAGGGCTGATTGACGACGATATAGGTGACGTTGCTGCCCTGATACTGCGGCTGATAGTAGGTGCCGCCGCAATTCTGGTAGGCAAAGCCGTTCGCGTAGACCGTGGTGCATGACGGTGGCAGGCTTCTGACAACGGTCCCGACAACGGCGGCAGTGACCACTGTGGCGGCCACGACACCGGCGACGCTCGGTCCGCTGTGATAGTTCGGGCCGTAGTAGCCGCCGCTGACATTGACATTGCGGTTGACGTTGACGTTAGTGTTCTGGTTAACGTTGACGTTGCGATTGACGTTCGCGTTGCGGTTGACGTTGGTGTTCTGATTGACGTTGGCGTTGCGATTGACGTTGGTGTTCTGATTGACGTTGGCGTTGCGATTGACGTTGGCGGCCAGAACCGGGTCAACCGCGAGACACAGGACCGCCGTGCCCAGCAAGGGCATGGCGATTCGCCGAATTGAATGGGCGAGGGCTGATTGAGTGGTCATTTTGCTTCCTTTGCACCAGTGGTTGCCTTCAATTGCCGAACTGCCTTCTTTTCGGCGATGGCGATCCGGTTTGCGCCCTCGGGCGGCACGAAGGTGAACATCGCAGGATCGATCTTCGGCGACAGGTCCCAGGTCAGCACCTCGCTGTGCTGAGGTTGGCTGACCTGAGCAAGCGACGTGACCAGCATCTTTCGCGGCAAGGGGCGTTCGCCTTTTTCGATCCAGATCTGCCAGTCCATGCCGTCCTGATGAAAGCCAAGATGGTCACAGTCGACACCAGCAATCCGTCCAGTGCCAATTACGATTCCGGCCTTGACATCCCGGAGCAATTCGCCGCGAGCGGCCATCAGCAACACATCGCCCAGAGGAAAGTTGACGTCGTACTTGTCTTTGACGAGCTCTAGGGTCGAGCCGATCGTGGCTGGCGCCACGATGCCTGCATAGACCTTTTTGGCCTCGACCCACACCGTCAGCAGCTTGCCGTTATAGAAAAACCGGCTCTCGTCGCGATCGTCGCGGCGAGAGACGATATAGAGGCCGTCCGGGTCACGGAAGGTGAGGTCGATTGTGCCGCCAAATTGCAGCTTCGGTCCGCTTGGCAGCACCTGGTCGGTGGTGGTGTCGGCACGAATTGAAAAGGCCTTCAGCGTTTTCAGGTAGTCGCCCATACGATTGATCGCGGCGACAGCGGCCGGATCGATTGCCGGGGCTTTTGCAGCGGGCTGCGCCGGCGTGGCCTTTGCGACGGGTTGGGCCATCAATGACGCTGTCGACAGCATCAGTGCGATGCCGAGTACGCTGACGGCCATCGCCGGTTTCAGGTTTTGAATCACGTTTGCTCCAGTGGCGCAGTGGGATTGCGGCGCACCATAGCATCACGATCCAGCCAAGGCGAGCTGAGGTTACAGATTTCCAGATGTCGTCTAATCTATATTATGTCAAATAATTGAAGCGGCTTTCTCGCCTGCCGCTCGTTCCAAGACCCGGCCGACAGCAAAGCCGTCACTCGAGTGACGGAAAGCGATTCACACCTTGCGCGGGCAATTTGACCATGCACGTCACGAACAGCGGGCTGACCAGCCAGCCGTCCAGCCAGGCTCGTACCGATGGCAGGTTCTGCCTTGCAAACCATCCCGGGTCTACCGCGGCGAACTGACGGACGAATGGCATCACTGCCAAGTCGGTGGCGCAGGGCGTGGCGCCGCCCAGGTAGGGCGCGCTTTGCAGCCGGGCCTCCAGCGGTTGCAGCAGAGCATCCCCTGCCCTGTCACGGTGTGCGTCTGGCGCGAGCGACCCAGTCGTGTAGCGCTGGGGGTACTTCCAGCGGTCAAGGTGATGCTTGAAGTCGCCATCGTTGCGCAGTCGCAAATCCAGATTGGCAGGCGACTGCGCCCGTGCCCACCAGCCCTGCATATCGGGCACGGCAAGTGCCCAACGCAGGATGTCCCAACTCTCCTCAATCACACTGCCATCGGGCAACTGCAGCACTGGTACCGTCCCCTTGGGCGATATGGCCAGCAAGATTGCTGGCTTGTTGCCCAAACTGACCTCCACTGCCTCGAAGGCCCGCCCGGCCTGCAGCAGTGCCATCCGTGCGCGCATCGCATACGGGCAGCGGCGAAAGGTGTAGAGCCGCGGCAGTTGTAGACCTGGCTGGGCGGATCGTGTGTGCGGTGTCAGGATCGATGCGTTCATGGCTGGGGTCGGTGCGTCGCCGCAGCCACTTTCTTCTGAGCTGAACGCCTGTCGATCCAGCGACGCAATGCGATAAACCGCTGAATGGCCCGCCTTAAATGTCTTGCACCCAGCCAAGTGGCTGCGTGACGGCGTGGCCATCGCGCAGGGATGTAGTGCACGGCCAGGGCCAATAGCCCATACAGCAGCAGCTTTCCCGCCAGCACGAAAGTAGTGATGTTTATCGGTGCAAGACCGGCCAGCGCTGCGACTGCAATGGACGTGCGCGGGCTGTCTGGGAAAACCGCCGCCAGAGCCAACGCGGGCGCTCCCCAGGTCTGAATCAGTGAAACAGCCTGAGCCCAGGCTGTGCTTTGGCGTTCGCCCGAAAGCCAGCCTGTCAAGGCAGTGGCCTTTGCGACACTGGCCACCAATGTCGCCAGCAGTCCGGCGCTTGTTGCCGCAGACACTGCAAACGCAAAAGCCACAAGAAGCATCCTGCGCGGTTGCAGAATCATCAAGGCGAGTGCAATGAACTCAGCGGGCACCATTGGCAGAAAACCATCCAGGATGCATAGCGCAGACAAGGACCAGATTGCGTAGGGCTGCTGGCCATGTCTCAACAGCCAGCCTGAAAACCAGGCGGCTGATCTTTTCAACCATCCCTGTCTGGAACTGGAGGTCCTGCTCACGTCAGCGCCCGATCATGATTTGGTCGCCCAGCGCAGGGCTCAATTGCAGGACCAAGCGCAGGACCAAGCGCAGGACCAAGCGCAGCAGTGCGCTCGTGGCCGCACACTCTCTGCGCAACCGTTTGGCACGCCATCGCAAATGAAAGCGTTACTCAAGCACCACTTGAAGCAAGTCACAGCCACGTGGCTTTCCAGCTTGCCGACAGGCAAATAAATGTCGCAGCAGCTTCGTCTGGCATGTGGTGCTCAGGCTCGGTCTCCCAGTTGTGCAGTCTGAATGGCGCTTCATCTGCAGAAGACAGAACTGGCAAGGGTTCACCAACGACTTGCGCTAGCGCCGCGCTGAACGCCTGCCCTGTTACCAAGCTCAAACCAAGCGGCAGTGCGCTCGCGACCGTACTGACAGTACTGCCAAGTAAAAAACTTCGTCGGTTCATCGCCAGCTCTCAGTTAACTCATAAAAAACAAAACACAGAAATCTATGGTGCAGGCTGAAGGGTTGCGTTCGGCACCGAACTCGGGTCCGCGCTTAGCGACGCATTCACTGCCGAGTGCTCGAAGGCTGGCAGATGCCCCCACTGCGCTGCGGCACGGTCTGCCAGTGTTCGCGCCATCAGATGTTGCTCATTGGCCTTTGCGGCCTCATAGCTGAGCACGAAGGCCTTAAGCGTGGCACGGTTGTCGAGATTCAACAGAGCGAGTTGTAGCGCTTTACCTGGGTCATCACCCTCTTCCAGATAAAAACCGACAGCGTGATCGGCAAAGGCGAGCACGTGGTGAGCCAATAAGTGTTCAAAAATCTGCTGCGTACGAGCAAGGTGGCAACGCGCCTCGTTGGCCTGACCTGTTTGGAGGTAAAGCTGTGCCAGCCGCCAGGATACTTCTGGATCTGCGCTGTCTTTTATCGGCTGCAATAGCGTGAGTGCAGCGTCGAATTGCCCACGGTCAAGATGCAACTCGGCCAGATGCACACGCGCGTGCGTGTAGGCTGGCAGATAAGCCAATGCCCGCGCATACCAATGTTGCGCCGCTACTGGGTCAGCTTGCGTCATCGTTTCGCCAAATAGCACGCCCAGCTGAAAACACACCCACGCCAGACTAAACGGCGAATGCTCGCGGTCTTGCATCATCGCGCTGAGATACGCATTCTCAGCCTCGTGGTACAGGCCCATTTCAGCGTATAGGGCACCAAGCGCAACCCGGTTTTGAAGGCTCGGATTTTGCTCATTCAAGCTCAGCCTGGTCTGGAGCACGCTCGGCCAGTGATGACCGGTGGCGTGATCGAGTGACAGTTGTTGACGCAAAAGGCTCTGAGTATCCGCACCAAGTTCTTTTGCTTGTACTAGGTAACGCTTTGCTTGTTCAAACTCGTGCACCAGCGACGCAATTTGCGCTGCCAGTACAAAAGCCTCTCCAGACGCCGCGCACTGCCGGCGCAAGGTTTCAGACAGAGCAAGCAAACGATCAAGTGCACCCGCGTCGCCCAAAAAATGCGAACGACGATATTCTTCGTCAATGAGTTGCGCGGCGATCCCCAGGCGCTCGGGGTTGCGGTCGATCGTTTGCCAGCAGCGATCCAGAATACTCTCGTGGTTGATCAGTGCCAGTGCGCCATCGGTCGCGGCGGGTAGGTCGATCGCGGTTGATACAGCGCTCAAGCTCGCTCGCCAAAACGCTTTTTGAGCGCGGCCATTCCCGCGTTCAAAAGGCTCGAGATGATCAAACGCACGATCAGATCACCCTGCCCTTCGGGTCGGTACGAGACTGACCAAGTCACACTCGAGCCCGTCGGGGTGGGTTGCACGGAAAGCGTGCCGTTGTAGGGGTTCGCAGGAATGCCACTGACGAGCGCATAACGGTAGGTTTTTTGAGCCTCATCGCGTTCGCTCAGGCGCTCAATCATGACTTTGCCGTCAATTGTCTCAATACGACGCAATTGGCCCGGCCCCTCGCCGGTGAGTGTGAGTTGAGCGACAAGCGGATGCCACAGACTGCCAAAGCCGCCAATCGCCTGCCAGACCTCGTGAGCCGCGGCTTTAAGCTCAACACTGCGCGTCACGCTCAACATGTTCTTGTTGGCGGGCCGCACATACGGAAACGTGGTGCTGCCCGGTTGCGTGGCTTGCAGCGCACCGCCTTGTAAAAACTGGCCTCGGTCTCGGTTGATGAGCCACGTCACTAAAATGTCGATCACATTGGCATTGACCGTGCGCCCGCCGCCGGTCGTGTAGGGGCGCCCTTCAAGCGAACTTTTTTCTATTTCCAGATGACTTTTGTCGGTCACTGGTTTGGCCACGTCAATGATCAGAAAATCATTCAATCGAATGCGTACATGCGCCTCAAGAGAGGCGGCGTCCCATTCAATGTTCTGATCCTTTTTATCCCACAGCTGAAGGCTTTCGGTCAGCCTTCGGTGATAAAGCGGCAGACGCTCTGAATTGAGTGCGAAGGGTGTTTCCTGGTTCCAGAGATCGCGAATATCCAGGGCGCCAGGCACCTGATCCATGATGAAATTTGTCTGCTCTGGTCGACCGACCCAGTCAAAGCGCGGGATGACCGTACTTTTTGGATTGGGGTGGCGTGGGGTGGTTTCGGCGATCACACCGTACAGGCTGCCCTGCTCGGGCGCGAGGGTTGAGGCGGTATCAAACTCAACGACCACGCTCAGGACGTTGTCATTTTCAAGGTAATTGGGTACCGATTTCATTTGCCCAGGCAACCAACCCGGAAAAAACGGATCTGATCGCAAGCCTGCGAACACGCGGGTGCGCCCGTCGCTGGTAGCGAAGCCTTGCTCTTCACCGACAGTCAGTGCGAGCGTCGCACCGCCAGGCAGGACGCAGTGACCGACTTGCTTGGCTCGGCCGGTTTGCGTTTCAGGCCCGAGCACCTCGAACTGGAATGTAAAACGCCATTCGCCCGCCTGAGCTTCAAAACCTGCTTGAAGGCCCAAGCCTGTTTGACGAACGCGGCGCACCACAAACGCGTAGTTGATCGTGTTTGAAAACAGTGCTGACTCGCCTGCGAAAGGCAGTACGCAAGCGATGAGCACCGTTCGCTTGGAATCGGCAGGGCTGGTAAAGGCAAACAGATCGGTCAGGTCGCTGACGGGGTCGGCAGTCTGGCGCGGACCGTCAATATGATCCGACATTACTTGGCGCTCGCAGGGCTAGCAACTGACGGCGAGTACGGATGCTTCGTGTTGAACCAAAGTGGGTCTTCATTCGCGATCAGCGGATCCTTAGGATTGCCATAGGGTGTGACACGAGCGGCCTGATTAGGGATCGACTTCAGATATTCAATCAAAGCGAAACGTTCGCTCTGATTGAGGGCTGGGCCAATCACTCCCGGGCCCTTGGTGTCTTCAAACGAGTGACCGGCATTTGAATTGCCCACGCGCGTGGTGTCGAAGAAATAACCCGATTTTTTGCCAGCAATATCAAGCCCGAGCTTTACAGGGTCAAAGTCGCGCGTCACAAAAAAGGTTTTTGATCGTTCAGACGCAGGCGACAGGAGTTCATCGATGTTAGGCACTGAGCCATTGTGCAAGAAGGGCCCGGTTGCCCAGACGCCATCACGCGGGGCCGCTTTGTAGCTTTGCACAGGCTCACGTGTGGCAGAGGGCGCGTAACTCGTCATATCGGCCATTTGACTCGGGGTAAACGGACCGCTTTGCTTGAGTGCCCGCTCGAGCATTTGCTTCATCATCTTGCCGTTGAACTCACCTTGAGAAACCGCAGTTTTGCCGTCGAAATAGACAGCAAGATTTTTCGTCGCGATCAGAGGGCTGGGGTCAAACGTTACCCCGGCGAGCTGGGTAGCGTCTGTGCCGACAACGCGCTGTGGCACCAAGGCGTTTTCAATGCTGCGCATTCCTCCTTGACGGGCTTCACTCCAGCGGTAGGGATAGGTGGTGTGGCATTCGACGCAATGTTTTGCGAAGAGTTTCTCACCATCTTTGACGCGACCTTGATCCAGTTTTCCAAGCAAGTCTTCAGGCCATTTTGGTGGTGCAAGACGCCGAAGCAGATTTTCAATTTTGACCAAGCCTTTGATGTCTGTCGTGGATTCAAAGAGGCCTGACTCAGGGCTTGCAGACTTCAAATCGTAGCGGGCAAATACACCGAGGGTTTCACCGAAATTTCTGGTTAAGGGATTTTCACTGACTCCGCTCCATTGAATCCAGGCCGATTGCGGCGCGTTCCAAAGAAACGGGGGCTTGACTGGCGCAGCCGCTAAACGCATGTTTTCAAGCATGCCCGTGGCCCCACCTGCGAACGCGTTATGAATCAGACCAAGTGCATCCATTCTTCCTGGGCCCGGATTAAAGGGCACTAACAGGATCGTGTCGACGCGTTCTCTGAGCAGCGCGGTGTCTGCCATCAAACGTTTGCGCAGATCCGCCTCGTCAACCGGGCCCTTGGCACGGATACGTGCAGCGAGCGCTTTGTATTTTTCAGGATCGGTTGAGACGCGATCGAGCGAGACGGAAAGCGAACGAAGCCAATCCCACAATGCAACGCGATTGGAGGCACCACCCTCGATACGTATTTGTTTGCCCTGATACTGAATTTGTCCGGTATGGCAGGCGGCACAGGTCAGACCTGCATAGATGCCCTTGTACTGACCGACGGTGATCGAAGTTTTTGCAACGCCAACAGGCAAGTTGTCCGGATTTCTCGCTAAATCGAGCGGCTCGGTGAGCAGTCCCATGCGGTCGCTGTGCGCCGGCGAGCTAAACAAGTCTGTGGTGCCCTCTGCTTCGAGTGCAAGATAGATGTCATACGATAGAAGCGCCGACCCTTGAGATGTCCAGTAATAGTCCGCCCGGTCTTGTGCCGACCAGGCCTGATCCAGGTAGCTGATTGCGGGGGTCTGGGCCAGGGCAGACACGGTCAGCATCAAGATCGTGAGTGACAAGCTTAGGTGCTTAGTCGTTTTGCGAAAGGCGGTCATCATGAGCAACTCAATAAAAGTCATGCCCTGCAGGGCAACGGTCTGGCAAGTGTAGCCAACACCGGCGCCGCAGCACCGAGATTCATCGCTCGGTCGCCGGTGATTGCTCAAACGATGAAGGCAAAAATGAAGCCGCAGTTTCTTGAGCAGTGGTCGCCGTGGTCACTTTGAGCTTCGGCTTTCTGCACATTGCAGTCGTATCGGTAGGCCAGACTCACCTCACATCCCGATGACCACCTTGGCGATCACATCACGCTGAACCTCGGAGGTTCCGCCGAAGATCGTGTAGGCACGGGTATTGAGATACTCGGCGCTCACCGACAGCGCTTCCTCACCAAGCAGCGACGGCTCGTCGAGTTCATAGAGCGGGCGGCGCGGCTCCCAGATGAGCGCATCATCGCCGAGGATATCGATCGCCAGACGTGAGACCGCCTGCTTGAGTTCGCTGTTGCGCAGCTTGGCCATCGATGAGGCCACCGACCCCGGATTCTGACCGGTCTGCAGACTCGACATGATCCGCAGCTCGCTCATTTCGAGTGCGTCGATGTCGATCTCGAGTTCGGACAGGCGCAGCGAAATCGCCGGTGAGTCGAGCAGCGACTGGTCGCCAT
>CAMCXH010000031.1 GCA_945883285.1 Bordetella parapertussis
GAGCCGACCACCATGCCAATGGCGGCAGCGATCACACCGGCCAGTTGCGCCGGAAACACCTCACCGGCCTCGGTCGCCATGAAAAACAGCCAGGTCAGCAAACCCAGCACGATCGAGAACACCGCACCCTGCGTGGTCGCGCGCTTCCAGAAGAGACCTGCCGTCAGAGGCACGAAGGCACCCACCAGCGTTACCTGATAGGCAGAGGACACCATCTCGTAGATCGGCGTACCCTGCATGACAATGGCATAGGCGCAAACGCAGGCGCTGAAAACCAGAACGGTGATCCGCATGTCGCGCAACTCTTCGCGATCGCCCATGCGCGGTTTGAACTGACGCCAGATGTTCTCGGTGAAGGTGACCGAAGGCGCCAGCAAAGTGGCCGAAGCGCTGGATTTGATCGCCGACAGCAAGGCGCCGAAAAACAGCACCTGCATTGCAAAGGGCATGTGCTCGAGCACGAGCGTGGGCAGCACTTTCTGGGGGTCTTCAGCCAGCAGCGCACCCGCTTTCTCGGGCATGATGATCAGTGCGCTGACCACCAGAAACATCGGCACGAACGCGAACAGGATGTAGCAGATCCCGCCGATCACCGGGCCGCGGGTGGCTGCGCTGACATCCTTGGCCGACATCACACGCTGAAAGACATCCTGCTGCGGAATCGATCCGAGCATCATCGTGATCGCCGCACCGATAAAGAACACGATCTCGTGCAGCGACGGCTCCGGCAGAAACCGGAAAAGGTCACGGCTCGACGCGAGAGCAATCACCTTGTCGGCGCCGCCAGCCAATTCGCTGGCAAACGCCGCAATGACCAGCAGCCCCACGACCAGAATGATCATCTGGATGAAATCGGTCACCGCCACCGACCACATGCCGCCAAACAGGGTGTAGGCAAGGATCGATACCGTGCCGATCACCATGCCCATCGGCACCGAGATCGTGTCGTTCGACAGCACATTGAAGACCAGCCCGAGTGCGGTGACCTGAGCCGAGACCCAGCCGAGATAGCTGAGGATGATGATGACCGAGCAGACCACCTCGACCCCTCGCCCGTAGCGGGCGCGATAGTAGTCGCTGATCGTGAGCAGGGTCATGCGATAAAGCTTTGCCGCAAAAAACAGGCCGACAAAAATCAGGCAAAAACCGGCCCCAAAGGGGTCTTCAACCACCGAATTCAGACCTCCGTCGACGAAACGCGCCGGAATCCCGAGCACGGTTTCGGAACCGAACCATGTGGCAAAGGTGGTGGTGATGATCATCACCAGCGGCAGGTGTCGACCCGCGACTGCAAAGTCGGCGGTGTTTTTGACACGCTTGGCGGCCCACAGCCCGATCACAATCGTGACCAGCAAATATGCAAATACCAGAACAAGCAGCATGGCAGAGACGATTCGGGGGATCCCGGATTATGACCCGACAAAGCCCTGCTGTTGCAAGAGCCTGGCCGGCAGGTGCGGTCGGGGCGCTTACAATGCCGAGTTTACTTCAGGCGACGCCCCCATGCATCCCATGTTGAACGTCGCGGTGCGCGCCGCGCGCGCCGCCGGGCGCATCATCACTCGAGCCAGCCTCGACATCGAGACCGTCAAGGTCGCGGTCAAGCAGCGCAACGATTTCGTGACCGAGGTCGATCGCGCCGCAGAGGAGGTGATCATCACGACCCTGCGCCAGGCCTATCCGACGCACGCCTTCCTGGCCGAGGAGTCGGGCCACACCATCGGCAAGATCGAGCAGGCGCCTCATCAGGCCGAAAACATCTGGATCATCGACCCCCTGGACGGCACGACCAATTTCATCCACGGGCTGCCGCACTATTGCGTGTCGATTGCACTCATGCAGCGCGGCGTCGTGACCCAGGCGCTGGTCTATGACCCCAACCGCGATGAGATCTTTTCCGCCAGCAAAGGCAGCGGCGCCTTTCTCAACGACCGCCGCATCCGTGTCTCGCCACGCACCCGCATCGACGGGTCCCTGATCGGTACCGGCTTTCCGTTTCGCGAGATCGACGATATCGACCGCTATATGACGATGCTCAAGGCGGTGTCGCTGCGCGCCGCCGGGGTCCGTCGCCCAGGCGCGGCAGCGCTTGATCTGGCCTATGTTGCCTGCGGGCGCTATGACGGCTTTTTCGAGATCGGCCTGATGCCCTGGGATGTGGCCGCCGGCAGCCTCCTGGTGAGTGAGGCGGGCGGTCTGGTCGGCGATCTGGCCGGTGAAGCCGACTGCATCTTCTCGAAGCAGGTTCTGGCCGCGACCCCGAAAGTCTTCAGTCAGATGGTGACACTCTTCGCCCCGACGCGCTGACCTCAGCCAACCGCCTTGCGGTACTGGATGAAGCCCGATCGCTCTGCGATCCGGTCATAAAGCCTCATCGCCACCTCGTTCGTCTCATGGGTCAGCCAGTAGACCCGCGAGCAGCCTGCGGCAGCGGATTGCGCGTAGACATGCTCGATCAGTGCCCGGCCCACGCCAGTGCCGCGCACATCGGGTTCGGCGAACAGATCGTTGAGATAGGAGAAGTTGCCCACGCTCCAGCAGGAGCGGTGGTAGATCCAATGAACCATGCCCACCGCCCGATCACCCCGCCAGGCGATCACGGCATGCATCGGCTCATTCGGATCGAGCAGTCGTTGCCAGGTCACCGCGCTGGTGGCAGCCGGAATATCGACTTTGTAGAAGGCCTGATAACCCCGCCACAAGGGCATCCAGTGATCATGGTCAGCCGGAGTCACAGGGCGCAGGACAAGGCCGCCTTCTGGCTGGGACGATGAGGCATTGGTCGAAGCAGTCATGTCGAGAAAGGCCCGTGAAAAGTGAGATTGGGTATTAAGCCAGACAAATAATGGGATCGGTCGGGATGCGCGGGGTACACCGGGACGATGCCGGCTTGCGAAAGCCATCGCACTGCTGATCCGGCACGCCTCCAGGCGACCGACCGGCCATCCGTCTTATCTGTCCGGATGGTGACAAAAACGCCGACAGCGCTTCCCGCCCACGGCAAGGCATGCAATGCTTTCGAGGTCAGTGGATAGTTACAATCTCGTCACAATGCCATCGGGCGCTGACGAACCCCTCGGAAAGCATGTATGCGCTGCGCAAGCACATCGATCAAGGCCGGCCAGAACATCGCTCCTGCCATCGCGATCGTCAGCGACGTCAGGCCACAGCTGGTCTTCGTGTTCGCGGCACTTGAATGGTTCAAGGACCCTGTCGCACTGACTCAGGTGACTGCCGCCTGGCCGCAGGCATTGTGCTTCGGCTGCTCGACCGCCGGCGAAATCAGCGGCACTGCGGTCGATGACGGAACGCTGTCGCTGCTGGCAATCGGTTTCGACTCGCCCGACGCCCGCATCGAGTGGTCGCAGGCTGACGTTCCCGGGGGCCGAGACTCCTATTCAGCCGGCGCCGCGCTCGCAGGCGCGATTGCGGCCGAAGGTTTGCGCCATGCGCTGGTCATTGCGCCGGGCACAGATCTGAACGGTTCGGCACTGATCGACGGGCTCAGAAGCGTGCTGCCGGGTGACTGCACCCTGTCGGGCGGGCTTGCAGGCGACGCAGGGACCTTTGCCGGCACCTATCAGCTCACCCCTGCCGGGGTCGGCGAACGAACCGCTTTCATCATCGGTTTTTATGGTCGGTCACTCGATATCCGAGGTGCCTGCGAAGGCGGCTGGAAACCCTTCGGGCCCGCCCGCAAAGCGACCCTCGCCAAAGGCAATGTCCTCTACGAACTCGACAGCGAACCGGCGCTTGCGATCTACAAGAAATATCTCGGCTCCTATGCCGCCGATCTGCCAGGCTCGGCCCTGCTCTTTCCTTTCGAGACACGTTCGGTATTGCGCGAGCGAACCGGCATTCTTCGGACCATCCTCGCGATCGACGAAGCGCAGGGCTCGCTGACGTTTGCCGGATCAATCGAAGAAGGCGGCTGTCTGACCCTGATGCATGCCTCCACCGACAGTCTCGCATTGGCTGCGATGGGTGCCGCCCGTTCTCTCGGCGATCCTGGAGCGGGTCCGAAAGCCTTGCTGGCAATCAGTTGTGTTGGTCGAAAACTGGTGATGGGCGCTCGCACCGAAGAAGAAGCCGAAGGTCTGGCCGATGTGATGGGCCCGCAAACCGCCATCGCCGGCTTTTATTCGAACGGAGAAATCTGCGGCACCGACCTCAGTAGCTGTTCATTGCACAATCAGACAATGACGGTGACAAGCTTCGCCGAGATCCCGGTCACCCCATGAACCCGACACTTCGCAGGCATCTGAAGAAGGCTTTCGGCTTGACCCCGGAGGCACTCGACAGTCTTCTGCAAGGATGTCTGGCCAATGCGGCACCCGACAGCAACGAGGCGATTCTGGCAAGCGGCCTCGGCACGCTGCTGACGCGTATCGACGACTCGTACGAGCAGTTCGAGCGTGACCTCGAACTGAAAAGCCGCTCGCTCGAGATTTCGTCCGACGAGATGATCGATGCCAACGCGCGGCTCGCCACCGAACTGCAGTTGCAAACGCAAATGGTGGAGGCGATGCGCGAGGCCTGCGCCGAACTCAGCGAAGACGGCAGGGTCGCCGACATGTCGAGCGCCGAACAGGCCTCGCTCACCCTGCGACGAGCGGCTGAACGGCAGCGCAAGGCGATGGATGAGATCTCGGTGCTGCAGCACGCGCTCGATCAGCATGCGATCGTCAGCGCGACCGATGCCAGCGGAGCCATCATTTTCGTCAATGACAATTTTTGCGAGATCAGCGGTTATTCGCGCGACGAGCTGATTGGCCAGAACCATCGGATCATCAATTCCGGCACACAGCCGAAAGCTTTTTTTGAAAACCTCTGGGCGACGATCACCTCGGGAGCGGTCTGGCGCGGCGTCATCTGCAACCGGAACAAGCGGGGCGAACACTACTGGGTCCAGGCAACCATCGTGCCGGTGCTCAATGCCGATGGCGTCATCGAACGGTATATCGCCGCGCGCACCGACATTACTTCGCGCATCAGGGGGGAAGGTGTCATCCAGCGGCATTCAGATCTGATCGAGGCACTCTTCGAGTCGATACCGTTGCCGGTCTTCGTGAAAGACGAGAGCCTGCGCTTTGTGCGCGGCAATGACGCCTTTTTCGACAACACGCCGCTCGGCCGGGACGCCATGATCGGCAAGCGCTGGGACGAACTCGATCTGCCCTCAACGCCCGGGGTCAATCGCAGCGAGGAGGAAGCACTCCTCGCAACTGGCCGCGCATCTGCTTACGAGTCCAGTCACACGCTGAAAGACGGCACTCAGGTCGACCTGAAGATCAGCAAAGCCGCGATCAAGGGCCCCGACGGCAAGTCGACCGGGCTGGTCGGCGTGGTCATCGACCAGACCGAGATCAAACAGGCGACCCGCGAGCTGATGGCTGCCAAGAGCGCCGCAGAAAGCGCCAACCGGCTCAAGAGCGACTTCCTGGCCAATATGAGCCATGAAATCAGGACGCCGATGAACGGCCTGATCGGGATGGCCGATCTGGCCCTCAGTCTGGCGGTCGACTCGAACCAGCGCGAGTACCTGCAGATCGCCAGGAATTCGGCGATGTCACTGCTGCAGATCATCAACGATATTCTCGATTTCTCGAAGATCGAGGCCGGCAAGCTCAGCATCGAGCGGATCGACTTCGACATGGCACAGCTGCTCGGCGAAGCGCTGCGCCCGATGGCGGTGACGGCTGATGAAAAGGGCCTTGAACTGGTGCTCGACATTGATGACGGTTTCCCCGCGATGGTTCGCGGCGACCCGGGTCGCATCCGCCAGATTCTGCTCAATCTCGTCTCCAACGCCATCAAGTTCACGATGCAGGGAGAGGTGGTGGTAAGGGCGAGCGCACGGCTCGAAGGCCCGACCGCGCATGTCGATCTGTCGGTGCTCGATACCGGTGTGGGTATCGATGCGGCCAGCCTGCCGACGCTCTTCGATCCCTTTACCCAGGAAGATTCGACGATCACCCGGCGATTTGGCGGGACCGGCCTCGGGCTGTCGATCACGCGCCGACTCAGTGAAGCCATGGGCGGCTCGGTGACGGTCGCAAGCGAAGCCGGCAAGGGGTCGCATTTCAGCTGTCTGATTCCGATGGCCTGGTCCGCAGCCGACTCGGCGCCGCTAGACAAACCCGAACGCCTGCTGCTCGGACGACGCATTGCGGTGGTCGACGACAATCCGCGCAGCGCAGCGATACTGGCCAGGCAACTCGCCGCGCTCGGCGCCGACTGCGAGGCGTTCACCGACCCGCGCAAGGCGCTCGGCAATATCGGTGCCCGCCCCGGCGAGTTTGCGGCAGCCATCGTCGATCTGGCGATGCCCGGACTCGACGGCCTGACGCTGTGTCAGGCGCTCAACCAGAAAATGGGGCCGCAAGCGCCGCCGCTGCTGCTGACCTCCGCCTCGGCGCCCTCGAGCGCCCTTCAGATCAAGCAGGCTGGCATCCAGGCTCATCTGCTCAAACCCGGGACATTGACCGACCTGCATTCGATTCTCGCCGCGATCTTCAAGACCGTCACCGTGTCAATCGAGCACCGGGACAACGGCCTTGTCCAAGGCACGCGAATGCCAGCACAGGAGGCCTCGTCGGTCAGCGGCATCGAAGTGCTGCTGGTCGAAGACAATCTGGTCAACCAGAAGCTTGCCCAGACCTGGCTGTCCCGATGGGGCATTAACTGTACGGTCGCCGAAAATGGCGCGGTGGCGCTCGAGCGCCTGAGCGAGCGTCCGTTCGATCTGGTGCTCATGGACTGTCAGATGCCGGTGATGGATGGCTTTGAGGCCTCGGCCCGCATCCGGGCCGAAGAAAACCCCGAGGTTCGGGCGATACCGATCATCGCCATGACCGCCAACGCCATGGCCGGCGATCGCGAGCGGTGCCTGGCCGCCGGCATGGACGACTACATCTCAAAGCCGATCTCGACCACCTACCTCAAGGAGGCGATCGAACGACTCGCCCGAAAGCGCGAGCAGTTCGGCGCACCGCTCATCACCGAGTTCGACTATGCCCAGGCCCTGCAAAGAGCCGATCCCGACACGATCACGATCATCGCCGAGTCGTTCATCGAATCGATGGAAGCCGACTTCGCCAGAATGGCCACAGCGCTCTCGGTGCTCGACTGGCCGGAAGTGATGCGCCTGTCGCACAGCGCCAAGGGCCTTTGCCTGACCTTTCATGCCGACCCGCTCGCCGATGACTTCGCCCGGCTCACCACGATGGCACGACATGGCGGCATCGACGCACAGCCGGCCCAGGCGATCCTGGACGGCGCAAGGGCGGCCTGGCCGGCCTTCGCGAGCGCGCTGATGACCCGACTGCGTACACTGACCACTGGACAACAGTTGCCCGCCTGAGAACGATCAGGTCATCGATGTCGACACCGAGTCACCCCGCCGCGGCGACCGATCCGCCGCTTTCCGGCCATACCCCCATGATGCAGCAGTACTTTCGCATCAAGGCCGAGTACCCGTCGGTGCTCCTCTTTTATCGCATGGGCGATTTCTATGAGCTCTTTCACGACGATGCCGACAAGGCGGCCCGACTGCTCGGGATCACGCTGACCCGGCGCGGCGCCTCGAATGGCGAGCCGATCAGGATGGCGGGCGTGCCCTTTCATGCCGCCGAGCAGTACCTGGCACGGCTGGTGAAGATGGGCGAGTCGGTCGCGATCTGCGAGCAGCTCGGCGATCCGGCCACCTCGAAGGGCCCGGTCGAGAGAAGGGTGATGCGACTGGTGACACCCGGCACACTCACCGATGCCGCACTGCTGCCCGATCGGGAAGACCGGCCGATCCTGGCGGTCAAGGTGGCCGCAGGCGGGCGCAGGCTCGCCCTGGCCCGTATGATCGTCGCCAGCGGCGAATGCTGGCTCGCCGAGATCGATGCCGCGCAGTTCGCAGCCGAACTCGATCGACTGCGCCCGGCCGAGCTGCTGCTTGCCGAGTCGGCGGTGTTTTCACCCAGCCGCGCCGCCTCCCGCGCACCCGGCAGCTCGCGCCCGGCAGCGTCGGCTGCCAGCGATGCCGCACTCGAATCGATCGAACTTGCCGCAGCCGGGCTGCCGATCAGCCGATGCCCGGCCTGGCAGTTCGATGCCCAGCGTGCCCGCGCGCAACTGGCCGAACAGCTCGGTATTGCGACCCTGGCCGGCAGCGATGCCGACGCCTTGCCTGAAGCGCTCGGAGCAGCCGGTGCGCTGCTGGCCTATGTCGCACGCACTCAGGGCCATGCGCCCACCCATCTGCAGCCACTACGGGTCGACCATGGTGACAACCGGGTCGTGCTCGATGCGGTGGCCAGGCGCAATCTCGAGATCGTCGAGACGATTCGCGGCGACGCCTCACCGACACTGCTGTCGCGACTGGACCAATGTGCCACTGCGCCCGGCAGTCGCCTGCTGCGTCGCTGGCTGCTGCAGCCGATCCGGGATGCTGGCGAAATCGGCCGGCGGCATGAGGTGGTCGAGCAGTTGCAGGCGCCGCGCGAAGCACTGCGCACTGCGTTGGCACGGTGTGTCGATTTCGAGCGGATCGCCGCTCGCATCGCGCTGGCCACCGTGCGCCCGCGCGAACTGGCGGCGCTGCGCGATGCGCTTGGCGCCATCGGTACGATCGACCGGCTGCTGGCACGCCTGGAGCCTGCGGCAGGCCTGTCGCCATCGCTGTTTGCTTCGTATCGCAGCGCTTTTGCGATCGATCCGGCGCTTGCCCATCAGCTTGCCGAAATCCTGCTCGACGAGCCTGCTGCCATGGTGCGCGACGGTGGCGTCATTCGCAGCGGGCACGATGCAGAGCTTGACGATCTGCGCAACATCGACCGCGACTGCGACGCTTTTGTCGCCGCGCTCGAGCGCAACGAGCGAGAGCGCACCGGTATTGCCAACCTGAAGGTGGGTTATAACGGCGTGCACGGCTTTTTCATCGAAATCAGCAACGGTCAGGCCGAGAAGGTGCCGCTCGACTATCGCCGCCGCCAGACGCTCAAGAATGCCGAGCGTTACATCACCCCCGAGCTCAAGGCGTTTGAAGACCGCGCGTTGTCGGCACGCGACCGGGCGCTGGCGCGCGAGAAAACGCTCTACGACCTGCTGCTTGCCAGTCTGGCACCGCATGTCAGTGCGCTGCAAAGGCTCGGCCAGGCGGTCGCCGAACTCGACGTGCTGGGCGCGTTCGCGGTAGTGGCCGCCGATGCAGGCTGGGTGCGCCCCCGTCTGAGCCGGGTGCCCGGCATCGAGATTCGGGGCGGACGTCATCCGGTGGTCGAAGTCGGTGTCGAGCGATTCACACCCAACGACTGCCTGATCTCGCCCGAGCGCCGCATGCTGCTGATCACCGGGCCGAACATGGGCGGCAAGTCGACTTTCATGCGACAGGTCGCGCTGATCGCACTGCTGGCGCACTGCGGAGCCTTCGTGCCGGCACAGTCCTGCGAGATCGGCCCGATCGACCGGATCTTCACCCGCATCGGCGCATCGGACGATCTCGCCGGCGGGCGCTCGACGTTCATGGTCGAGATGACCGAGGCGGCGACCATCCTCGCTGCGGCCGGCCCGCAGTCACTGGTGCTGATGGATGAGATCGGCCGCGGCACCTCGACCTTCGACGGTCTGGCGCTGGCGCATGCGATTGCCGAACGGCTGCTGCAGCACAACCGTGCCATGACGCTGTTTGCCACGCACTACTTCGAGCTCACCCAGCTGGCTCAGACCTCACCGGCCGCACTCAACCTGCATCTGGCGGCGGCCGAACACCAGGGCGGCATTGTCTTTCTTCACGAAGTCAGGCCAGGCCCGGCCAATCGCAGCTATGGCCTGCAGGTCGGGCGACTTGCCGGATTGCCTGCCCCGGTCGTGCGAAAGGCCGGGCTGCTGCTTGAGCAGCTTGAGGCCCGTGCACGCGCTCACGACGACCAGCTCGAACTCTTCGGTCTGCTCGACAGCGATCGCTCTTCAGCGCAGATTTCAAGTCAGATGAGCGCGATCGATGCAGTGCAGGACGCTTCGCCTGCGGTCAATATCGAGGCGGTCGCGCCGGCCGGCGCAACGGTGGCGGCGCATCGGGTTGCCGCCGCGCTGGCAGACATCGACCCCGATACCCTGAATCCGCGCCAGGCACTCGAGTCGCTGTATCAGCTGCGCGCGATGCTTGACCATCCGAACCCTGACCAATGAATCAAGGATCCAGACCTTTGAATCGACGGCTCACCCCTTCACCACGGCGCCAAGCGCTCAGGGCGATCGGCTTGGGCGCCGTGCTGAGCGCCGGGCTGCGGCAAGGCTCGCAGGCGCAGCCGGTCGGGATGGTACAACCTGCATCAAGCGCCCTGACCCCGGCAGCCCTGTCCGACGACAGCCCTTTCGCCTTTGCGCTGATCGGCGATCTGCCCTACTCCGATCTGGATGAGCCGCGACTCGCGGCCATGCTGGCCCAGATCGATGCCGAGCCACTCGCCTTCGTTGTGCATGTGGGCGACATCAAGGCCTCGCGCGAGCCCTGCTCGAACGAGCTCTACCAGCGTCGACTGAAGCTGCTCGAGGCCAGTGTCCACCCGCTGGTGCTGCTGCCCGGCGATAACGAATGGACCGATTGCCACCGCCGCTCGGCCGGCAGCTTCGAGCCGCGCGAACGTCTCGCGATGCTGCGCAAGACCTTCTGGTCGCGACCCGAGCCACTCGGGCGCAATGGGCGTTCAGCGATGTCCTCGATGGCTTTCGAGCGCCAGGCCCAGATGCCGGAGAACGTGCGCTGGAAGATCGGCGCGGTTCGATTCGTGGCGATCCATGTGGTGGGCGGCAACAACGGCCTGGATGAGTATCCCGGCAGCCGCGACGAATTCGAGTCCCGCCAGAAAGCCAACCAGGCCTGGCTCTTCGAGACCCTGGACCTGGCCGAGCGCGAGCAGGCGAGCGCGCTGGTGATCGCCGCGCATGGCGACCCCGACTTCGGCCTCTTTCCGGAAAAAGGCCACCGACAATTTCTGTCCTGGCTCAAGGAGATCGCCACGAGCTTTCGCGGTCAGGTGCTGTTTGTGCACGGCGACAGCCATCGCTTCAAGGCCGACCATCCGCTGGACGACAGCAAAGGTCGTCCCCTTGCCAACTTCATGCGGGTCGAGAGCTTCGGCTACCCGATGAGCTCGAACTGGGTGCGGATCGGCTATGACCCGCGTCATGCGCAGCGCTTCACGGTCAGCACCCGGGAAGTGCGTCAGCCGGGCTTCTGACGCTCGATTTCGGCCGCCACCTCTTCGTTGGTCGCTTCGCGAAGGTCATCGACCTCGAGATCGAATCGCAATGACATGCCGGCCAGCGGATGATTGCCATCGAGGATGACGACCTCGTCGGTGATGTCGGTGACGGTGTAGAGTTCGCCGTCGGCTGGTTCGCCGGGAACGCTCTCGAAAGTCATGCCCGGTTCGAGCGCGTCAGGAAACGCATCGCGCGCCGCCATCTTGAGCAACTCGGCGTCGTAGTCGCCGAAGGTGTCATCGGGCTCGAGATACAACGATGTGCTGTAGCCCAGCGTCTTGCCGAGCAGCGCGGTCTCGATTTTTTCGAAGACCGAGCCATAACCGCCCTGAAGATAAGTCACCTCGCGCTCACCTTCTTCAATGGCCTCGCCCTGCGAGTCGAAGAGCCTGTAGCGCACAGTCACCCATACATTTTTTTCGATCTGCATCCCCGCGACCCCGATGGATATCCTGACTTCGATTGGCGAACTGAGTGTAGACGAGTTCATGCGCCGGCATTGGCAGCGCCGTCCCTACATGGCACGCCAGGCCTTGCCGAATTTCGTCTCGCCGATCGAGCCGGCGCAGCTCTTTGCGATGGCTGCCAGCGACGATGTCGACTCGCGGCTGGTGAGTGCCTTCGACGGCCGGTGGGCACTGCAGCGCGGCCCGATCGCCCGTCTGCCGGCACGCCGCAAGCCTGGCTGGTCGTTGCTGGTCAATGGCCTCGACCGGCACGACGACGCCATCAGTGCGCTGCTGCAGCGCTTCCGATTCGTGCCCGACGCGCGGCTTGACGACCTGATGGTGAGCTTTGCCACCGACGGTGGTGGCGTCGGGCCCCATATCGACTCCTATGATGTGTTTTTGCTTCAGGCCCGGGGCAGACGGCGCTGGCGGATATCGCCGCCGGGCGACGAGCGTCTGGTGAGCGGCGCGCCGCTCAAGCTGCTCGCGAACTTCGCGCCGACCGAGTCATGGCTGCTCGAGCCGGGCGACATGCTGTATGTGCCTCCCGGGTGGGGGCATGAAGGCGTGGCCGACGGCGAATGCATGACCTTTTCGATCGGCTTTCGCGCACCGTCGCGACACGAGTTTCTGGCAGCGTTCCTGTCTGCAGCAAGCGATTCGCCAGCGGGGCACGATCTGCGCTTTTCCGACCGCGGCCGAGTCGCAACACAGCGTCCCGGTGAGTTGCCCGCCGATCTGGTCGGTCAGTTGCAGACCTGGGCCAGGACATGGCGGCCGACGACTGCCGAGATCGACCGCTTCATCGGCTGCTATCTGACCGAGCCAGCGCCAAGCGTTTGGTTTGAAGGGCCTGAGCGTCCCTTGTCCGATGCCGCCTTCGCCAGGGCAGCCGCCACACACGGCCTTCGGCTCGACCGGTGCACGCGCATGGCCTGGCGCGGCATGCGGCTCTTCATCAACGGCGAGTGCATCAATCCGCCCGCAGGCATCAGGCGCTGGGTCAGGCGCCTCGCCGATGGGCGCTCGCTGTCACCGACTGACGTCAGCGCAGCGCTCGCGCAGGCGTCATTGGCCGAGTTGCTTCACGCCTGGCACGAGGCGGGCTGGCTGCTGATCGGCGCGAAGCAAGGCTAAGCATGGATCCGCAAGGCTCAATCCTGTTCAGCAGCCGCGGTGCTTTTACCGAAGCGATTCTGACGGCGGTTGCTGCAAGCCGTCTCGACATCATGATTGCCGACCGTGATTTCCGCGACTGGCCCTTCGAGACACTTGAAGGCAGCCAGCGGCTGGCTGCCTTCCTGCAAGGCGAGCCCCGCGCACGACTTCGCGTGCTGGTGGCCGAACCCGATTGGCTCGAACGACACGCACCACGGTTTGCTCAGTTGCGCCAGCGGCATCTGGCCGCCATCGCATGCCGACAGATTCCGGCCGAATTCTATCGAGGCGAAAGCGTGCTGATCGCCGACCGCTGCCATCTTCTGCGACGAGCCCATCACGACTTCTTCAGGGGAAGACTCACGCTTGGCACGCCTGCCGAAGTCGAACCGGTCGCCAAACGTTATGACACCTTATGGCAGGAGAGCACCGACTGTCTTGGTCCCACAACGCTGGGGCTCTGATGCCTGAAATTCGGATCGCCATGGCGGCCGGCAAATGCTTCATCCGATGGCTTTTGATAGAATCGAAGGCTGTCCTCGGCTTAGCCGGGGCGAAGGCCCCGCTTCATCATTGCCCGAGTGATGAAGTTGCAGCGAACGCGTTTCTTTCCATGCTTTGCCAACTAAGGATCCATCATGTCCAGATCACTGCTTATCGCCTCCCTGATCGTCGTCTCGCTCGCTGCTTGCGGCAAGAAAGAAGAAGCGCCGGCACCGGTCGCTACACCGGCACCCGCTGCTGCACCAGCACCCGCACCGGCTGTCGCAGTCGACGCCGCCAAAGAAGCTGCTGACAAGGCAGTCGAGGCCGCCAAAGATGCCGCTGCCGCTGCCGGTTCTGCTGCAACCGCCGTGACCGAAGCCGCCAAGGAAGCCGGTAAGGACGCCGCTGCGGCTGCCGCAGGCGCTGCAAGCACCGCTGCATCGGCCGTCGCTGACGCCGCGAAAGAAGCCGCCAACAAGGCTGCTGCCGAAGCCGCCAAAACCGCGGCCGACGCGATGAAGAAGCCCTGATCCGGTCACTGACCGTTCAGGCGGGGATGCCCGGTCACGGGCATCCCCGAGAGCTTTTCACCCTTCCAGCCAGCACAGCCCATCATCCTGGTCCGCAACATGAATCCGGTCGGATTCCCAGCCCAGAGTTGAGGCAAGCGCGCAGCGCGCCAGATGCGGGGTGTTGTTCTGTCGACTCAGATGCGCCGCCACCACCTGCCTTAGTCCCGAGCAATCCAGTCCAGCCAGGATCGCAGCAGATTCGCTGTTTTCGAGATGCCCGTAGCGACCCGAAATACGGCGCTTCAATGACGGCGGATAATTGCAGACCGACAGCATCTGCGCGTCATGATTGGTCTCGAGCACCAAGGCGGTCAAGCGCGACAGCACCTTGGGGAGATGCGCTGTCGGATGTCCGATATCGGTCAGAACACCGAGTCGAGACTGCCCGTCATCAATGACATATTGAACCGGCTCACTGGCATCGTGAGGCACTGGAAAGGGCTCCACACGCAGCCCGGGCAGATCGAAGGCCTGATGGGAATCGATCACCTTCACCAGGTCCTCGGATCCTGCCGCCTGCGGGCTGGCTCGCAAGGTGCCGCTGGTGAGATAGACCGGAATCCGATGTGCCCGGGCCAACCGGAACACACCGCCAACATGATCGATGTGCTCATGCGTGACCAGAATCGCGCCGATATCCCCCGGCTCGCAGCCTAATCGCTCGAGCCTGCGCCGGGCCTCGCGCAAGCCGAATCCGCAATCGATCATGACCCTGAAAGCCGTGCCTGCGGCCGAGTCGCCTGACTCGACCAGCAGTGCATTGCCTTCGCTGCCGCTGCCCAGGCTTGCAAATCGCACGACCCGACCCGCCGTCAGCGCAGCTGGTCGTTCAGTACCGTGACGATCTGCGTGGCAAGACGTTTGTCGGCATCGGTGGCCGGCAGCGTGCCGTTGTCATCGAGCACACCGACACGCGAGCCGGCCGAATCTGCATTGACTGTCACGCGAAACTTCTTGCCGGTGAGATTCCTCTTGGCACCCGTACCGAAGACGCGATCGAACAGGCCTGGCTGATTCTCGACCTGATTGGTATCGACATAGCGGATGTAGTAGATGCCATTTGATCGGTCACGATCTTCGACGGTGAACCCGCTGCGATCGAGCGCAAGTCCCACCTGGCGCCAGGACCGGTCGAAGGTGTCGGGCAGTTGCACGAAGCTGCGGCCATCGACGTCAATCAGTTTGGACCGAACGGGCAGAACAACCGTCTCGAGTGCAGCGACTTCCCTCGCCTTGGCCTGCTGAGGCAGGAACCTCAGCGCCAGGCGCTGGAGATACTCGGCCTCGATCTCGGGACTGGGTGGGTTCATCGTCCACAAGGTCGAGTCGGCCTGAACACCGACCAGCTTTTCGGTCATGCCTCGCTGGGAGACGAACACGTCAGTACCGTTACCAGACACCTCGAGGCGGGCCCGAAACTTCTCGCGGATGCCAGTGGAATAGGCGCTGCCCAACACACTCGCCAGCTTGTTTCGCAGCCAGGAGTCGGTCGGCGGTCGCTGCTCTTTCCAGTCGGTCTCCATGATTCCCGCCGCCGGGTTGTCAAGCATCAGTTCGAATCCGGACTCAAGCCAGAAATCGCGAACAACCGGCCAGACTGTTGCGGGCGGCAGATCGACCACCAGCCACCGCTGATTTCCTTCACGCACGATTCGGGCGGCACTCGACTGTGGCAGCACTTCGGTGCCCCCCGCGCTCGCGCCATCGGTGGCGGCCGCTCGACTGCGCGAGTAGGCCGAAAAGGTCGTTCCGGCGGACGGCCCGGCTGGCACCGAATAAGCGGCATCCGCCTTCGGCGTCACCAGATCGGGAGGGACTTCGAGATTGGGCCCTTTGGACGCCGACTTGTAATCGATGCTCGAAGCACTGCGCAGGGAATCGGTGATGGCAGAACAGCCGGCAAGCATTGCAATCGGTATCGAGACGGCCAGCAGGCGACGCAAAACCCCCACCAGAAAAGCACCGCGGATCATGCCAGCACTCCGCACTGGCGCAATGCCAGCATGACCTGCTCACTGTTGCGGGCCTCGAGCGGCGTCATCGGCAGGCGGATCCCTCCTTCGATCCGTCCCATCTGCTGAAGCGCCCACTTGACCGGGGTCGGATTGGCTTCGACAAAGAGCTTGAAATGCAGCGCAAGCAACTGCCGATTGAGTGCACGGGCACCGACAATATCGCCGGCGAGCGCCGCTGCGCACATCGCGGCCATCTGAGCCGGTGCGACGTTGGCCGTGACCGAGATGACCCCGTGCCCGCCGAGTGCCATCAGTGCCAGTGCCGAATCATCATTGCCGCTGTAGAGCGCAAAGGACTCGGGCAGACGGTCGAGCAGATCAGTGGCACGAGGCATGTCACCGGTCGCATCCTTGAGGCCGATGATCCCGGGAACCTGCGCCAGGCGCACGACGGTGTCGTTGGACAGATCGGCAACCGTGCGGCCGGGGACGTTGTAAAGAATGACTGGCAGCGAACCGGACTCGGCAACCGCCCGAAAATGGCGATAAAGGCCTTCCTGACCAGGCTTGTTGTAGTAAGGCACCACCTGCAGCGAGGCACTCGCACCGACTTGCGCAGCATGCCGGGTCAGGTCGATCGCCTCGCGGGTGGAATTGCCACCAGTACCGGCAATGACTGGCACCCTTGCGGCGGCATGCTCGACTGCGACCTGAATGAGGGTCGCGTGTTCATCGACATCGACCGTCGGTGACTCGCCGGTCGTGCCAACCGCGACAATCGCCGCAGTGCCGCTTGCAACATGCCAGTCGATCAGTTGCCGATAACGGGGCAGATCGAGACTGCCATCTTCGTGCATCGGCGTGACGATTGCCACGATGCTGCCTTTGATCATGATGACGGTGCCTGCAGGAAAAAGGGGAATTCTAGCTCAGGGAGTCGGTTAAAAACCTCAGCCCAACGGGAATTGCTCGAGGTCGAAGGGGGGGGCGAGTGCAACCATACGCTGCACGCGAGCGGGGCGTGGTGTCGGAAGGTAACCGTCTTCATAAGCCAGCAGATGCAAACCGGCACGGGTGGCCAGCTCGGCCAGTTCGCCCGGCTTGAGGAGAAAGTCCGGATTGGCGGGTCGGCCATAGCGCGCATTGCCGAGCGCGAAGGTCTCGTAGATCAGCAGACCGCCGGGCGACAGCCAGGAAACCATCAGGTCGAGTCGCGATCGAAACAGGTAGTTGGTACAAAGGATCGCATCGAACCGCTCGGCTCCAAGGGGCAACCGCCCATGCTCCAGATCTATCAGCCAGGTTTCGATCCCAGTACCCTGCATCGAGTCCAGCGCGACTGGGTCCCGATCGACGGCAAGGACAGCATGGCCGGCCGCCTGAGCCATGCGGGCATGACGCCCGGACCCGCTGGCGTAGTCGAGGACTCGGCCGCCAGGCCTGATGCAGGGGAGCCATTTCATCACCCAGACCGATGGCGGGAGCAGACCGGCCTGGTGGCGTCGGACCGGAAGCGACGATTCGGTCGCAGCAGCCGGTGCAAGGTCGTCGAAGGAAGAGTCTTGACTCATGAAGGAGCGCCGGCGCGAGCAGGTGATCATCAGTTGAAGCGTGACGCATTGAGATCATTGTACGCACGCGTTCAGTCGCAACGCGAAGGCCGGCTGCTGTTGGCAGCATCGGCCGGCGTGGCACTGGCCGCGGCCGCGATCGGTCTGATCCTGTCGGGGAAAAATCCTGCTGCGATCACGACCGCAGTGATCTTCGGACTGATCACGCTTGGGATTCTTGCGTATCTGCTGATGCGCCCGGGCAGCAAGCCCGCGCCAAGCGTTGAGGCGAGCGTACGGTCAGCCGAACCGGTCACGCCGACTCATGTTGCCGAAAGCCTCGCACTCCTGGGCTCATGGTCCTATGACGTCGAGGCTGAAGAATTCACCTGGAGCGAAGGCGCCTATCGCCTCTTCGGCGCCGATCGGTCGGCACCGCCGCCGAGCCCGCGCACCTTTCTGGCCAGCATTCATCCCGATGATCAGGATCGATGGCAAACCGCGCATCGGCGGGCGATCAAGAGCGCTCGTGAGATCAGGATCGAATACCGCTATTTCAAACCCGAGGGCGAGATGATCTGGGTACGCAGTGTCGCCCTGACAGAAAATGACGAGAGCGGCGCGACCGTTCGACTGTCGGGCATCGTCCAGGATGTCTCGGCGATGCGAAACATGGCGCGCATGCTGGCAGCGAGCGAATCGAAGTTTCGCGATCTCACGCAACTGTCGGCCGACTGGGTCTGGGAGACTGATCTGGGGCAGCGCTTGAGCTTTCTGTCGGACAGCGCGGCAGCCGCGCTCGGGGGCGACTGGATCAAGGCAGGCCTGGGCAAGTACCACTGGGATCTGGCGCCGATCGATTTTCCGAAAGCCGACTGGGGCCGGCACCGCAATGATCTGAACGGCAAGCGACCGTTCGACGGTTTCGAGTTCAGCCTGCTCGACCCGACCCGACAGGTGCATCACGTAACCTTGAGCGGGCGCCCGGTCTTCGACGAGAACGGCAAGTTTCAGGGCTATCGCGGGGTCGGTCGGGCGATCACCAAAGAGTACTACCAGCAGTTGCTGCTGCAGGTCGAAGGCGAGATGGCCTCGATCATGCGCGAGGAAACCGAGACCGACCGGGTCTTCGTGGCGCTGATCATCGCGGTCTGCGGCCTGATGGGCTGGTCGGGGGGCACTCACCTGGTCCAGATTCCGGGCACACGAGCCATCACGGTTCGGGAGCGCTGGGGAAATCCGGCCATCCTCAAGATGCTCTCGAGCCTGCCGAGCCAGCTACCGGTGCCGTACGACAGCGTGGAAGGCCGGGCTTGGTCGACCGGCGAAGCGATATGGCTGCCCGATCTGTCGGACGAGCCAGGCTTCGTCGTTCGCTACAGCACCGACGAACTGGGGCAGCAGGCCGCCTTCATCGCGCCGATTCTGGACGAGCGAAACAACGTGCTGTCAGCCATGCTCTTTTTCGGTCCGACCGGATTTCAGGCCGGTCGCCTGCTGATGCAACTGGCCGAAATTCTGTCGCGAACCATGTCGCTGTACCTGCAGCGCAAGAACGCCGAGCAGCGGCTGATGCATGCGTCGCTGCACGATGCCCTGACCGGCCTGCCCAACCGGATCTATCTGACTCATCAGCTGGAAGACATGCTCCGGAGTGGTCAACCGGCTGCGGTCCTCTATGTCGACCTCGACCGCTACAAGCTGATCAACGACACGCTCGGGCACTCGGTCGGCGACCAGGTGCTGATCGACGTTGCCAAGCGACTGCGAGAGTCGATCCGGCGTACCGACATCCCGGGCCGAATGGGCGGCGACGAATTCATTCTGCTTCTGCCGGAGCTGCGCGATCGCGCCCAGATCGAGCAGATCGCGCGCAAAGTGCTGGCCGCGATCGAGCGCCCCTTCGTGCTGATGAACCGCGCCTATTTCCTGTCGGCCTCGATCGGCGTGGCGGTATCGCCGGACGACGGCACCGAAGCACAACTGCTGATCAAATGCGCCGACACGGCGATGTATCAGGTGAAGTCGGAGGGCCGCAACAATGTTCGCTTCTTTGTTGGCGACCTCTCGGACGAAAGAAGCGACCAGCTCCAGTTGAGCGCGGAGTTTCCGCTGGCGCTGCAGCGCGGCGAAATCGACCTCTACTACCAGCCGGTGCTGGCGGTGGGCGAACGTCGACTGGTCGGTGTCGAGGGATTGATGCGCTGGCGGCATCCGACTCGTGGACTGATGCTGCCGGAGCGCTTTCTGCCCGCGATCGAGCAGAGCAACACGATGCGTGAAATCGGCATCTGGACGATCCGTCGCGCCCTCGACGACCGTGTGGAAATCGGTCTCGACCGCTATGAGGACGTTTCGATCTCGGTCAATATCTCTCCCCGCCAGCTCGCCGAGGACGGCTTTCTGGCGCAGCTCAACAGCATGCTCGCCGAACGACATTTTCCGACCAGCCTGCTGCGCATCGAGCTGACCGAGAACGCACTGATCGACAACAGCGACAAGACGATCGCGCTGCTGACCGAGCTCAGACGGCTGGGTATCAAGGTGATCATCGACAATTTCGGGACCGGCTACGCATCGCTGTCTTATCTGAAAAACCTGCCGGTCAACGGTCTGAAGATCGACCGGACCTTTATTCGCGGTCTGCCGGAAGACCGCGGTAATGCCGCCATCATTCAGGCGATCACGACACTCGCCGGCAAGCTCGGGCTTGAAGCCATGGCCGAAGGCGTCGAGACCGCAGCCGAAATGAAGGCGCTGCGGGCCTTCAACTGCGAGAACATGCAGGGGACGTTCATCAGCGAGCCCTTGCCGCTGAATCAACTCAAGGAATTTCTGGATACCCTGCCGCAGCTGCGCCAGTTGCACCTGCTGAAAAACGAATCCACAGCGGGCTGAAAGGGTGTTTCAGGGCCCGACGCACTGGTCGGGCGCGCGGACATCCGGAGCACAGCGACCACCACCGCCCTGCCCTCAGTCATTCAGCTGTAGGACAGCCCCATCACCTCGCGCACCTCGCGCATGGTTTCCTGCGCAACCGCCCGCGCTCTGTCGCAACCGTCTGCAACGATCGCTTTCAGGCGCACCGGGTCATCGAGATAGGGCTGCGCCCGCTCGAAGAACACCTGCTGCTCGGCGATGACTGCATCGATCACCGGCTGCTTGCATTCGAGGCAACCGATCCCGGCGCTGCGACAGCCCGCCTGCACCCAGTCGCGCTGCGCCGGGCTGGAATAGACCTGATGCAGCTGCCAGACCGGGCAGCGATCGGGTTCACCCGGGTCAGTGCGCCGAACGCGCGCCGGATCGGTCGGCATGGTGCGAATCTTTTTGGTGACCGATGCCGGATCTTCACGCATTGCGATCGCGTTGCCATAGCTCTTGGACATCTTCTGGCCATCAAGACCCGGCAGACGCGAGGCCTCGGTGAGCAGCGCCTGAGGCTCGGCGAGGATCTGACGGCGCGTCCCGGCGATATAGCCGAGCAGGCGCTCACGCTCTTCGCTGGACAGACTTTGCGTGCCTTCGATCAGGGCGCGCGCCTGCTCGAGAGCCTGGGCATCGCCCTGCTGCTGAAAGCGCGTTCGCAGATCGGTATAGATGGTGCCGCGCTTGTTGCCCAGTCGGCGAATCGCGGCCTGCGCCTTCGGCTCGAAATCGGGATCGCTGCCGAAAAGATTGTTGAATCGGCGCGCCAGTTCGCGGGTCAGCTCGATATGGGGCACCTGATCTTCACCGACCGGCACCCAGGCGGCGCGATAAATCAGGATGTCGGCGGCCTGCAGCAGCGGGTAACCGAGGAATCCATAGGTGGTGAGATCGCGGTCGGCCAGCTTTTCCTGCTGATCCTTGTAGGTTGGCACTCGCTCGAGCCAGCCAAGCGGTGTCGACATCGACAGCAGCAGATGCAACTCGGCATGCTCGGGCACCAGCGACTGAATGAAGAGCACCGATTTGGCCGGATCGATGCCGGCCGCCAGCCAGTCGATGACCATGTCCCAGATATTGGCCTGGATGACCTCAGGGGACTGGTAGTGGGTGGTCAATGCATGCCAGTCAGCGACGAAAAAAAAGCAGGCTTTGTCTTCCTGAAGCCGAACCCAGTTCTTGAGCGCACCGTGATAGTGACCGAGGTGCAGGGCGCCGGTAGGGCGCATGCCGGAGAGGACGCGTTCGATAGTCATGGGAGCCGAGTGTATCAGCGGCACCGGCAGCGGCGCCCGGAGCATCAGCCCATGCGATCGACCGGGCCGCAGCCGACGCGAACGATCTCGGGCGTCTCACCGGTCAGATCGATCACGGTTGTGGGCTCAAGGCCCTGAGCGCCGGCATCGATGACCAGATCGACGCGTTTGCCGATCAGGGCTGCGGCCTCATGCGCATCGGTGATCGGCTCGGTCTGACCGGGCAAGATAAGGCTTGAGGTCAGCACCGGATGGCCGTGGGCTGCCAGCAACTCAGCCACCACCGGATGGTCGGGGACCCGCAGCCCGACGGTCTTGCGCGAGGGATGCCAGAGCCTGCGTGGCACCTCCTTGGTGGCCGGCAGAATGAAGGTATAGGCGCCCGGCGTCCAGTCGCGCAGGAAACGGAATTGCCAGTTGTCGACCTTGGCATAAGTCGAGAGCGCTTTGAGGTCGCTGCACATCAGCGTGAGCAGATGCCGGTCGTCGATACCGCGCAGCGCGCGCAGCCGGTCGACCGCAGATTTGTCGTCGAGCTGGCAGGCCAGGACATAACAGGCATCGGTCGGCAACACCACCAGACCGCCACCCGCAAGAATCGTCGCGGCCTGATCGATCAGCCGCTTTTGCGGATGCGTGGGATGGACTTCGAAAAGCTGACTCACCGTGCGCCCAGCGCGGCTGCCTCGGGCCAGTCGTGCCAGACCGGTCGCAGCGCTTTGGGCAGTGGCGGCATCGAACCGAGGTCGTGTCGACTTTCACCCGGGCCATGAAAATCGGAGCCGCGCGACGCCATCAGGCCAAAGCGCTGGGCAGTAGCCGCAAATTCGGAATATTGATTGGGCGTATGACTGCCGCTGACCACTTCCATCGCCTCGCCGCCGGCATCGCAGAACTCGCGGATCATCTGGTCCATGCACAGATCAGACAGTTTGTAGCGTCCGGGGTGGGCCATGACCGCGGTGCCGCCCGCCGAGCGGATCCAGGCGACGGCATCAGACAGCTTGGCCCAGCGGTGCGGCACATAGCCCGGCTTGCCTTCGATCAGGTAGCGCTGAAAGACTTCCTGCACCGTCTGGCATACGCCGGTCTCGACGATGTAGCGCGCGAAATGGCTGCGCGAAATCAGCTCGGGGTTGCCGACAAAGCCGAGCGCGCCCTCGTAGGCATCCGGAATACCAACTGCAGCCAGACTGTCGGCAATCTCGCGTGCGCGGCCATCGCGCCCGTTGCGCGTCTTGTAGAGCCCATCGGCGAGCGTCGGATTGAGGTAGTCGAGGCGCAGGCCGACGATATGGATGGTTTCGTCGGACCAGGTCACCGAGACTTCGACGCCGGGCACAAAGTGCATGCCGAGTTCGCGGGCCCTGCCCTGGGCCAGGGCCAGCCCGCCGAGTTCATCGTGATCGGTCAGTGCCAGGATTTCGACGCCGTTTCGGGCAGCGCGCTCGACCACTTCGACCGGCGTCAGCGTGCCGTCGGACACCACCGAATGGCAATGCAGATCGGCGTTGATGCGGTGGGCGGCGGTATAGGAATCAGCCATGCATGAACTCCTCGATCAGTGAGGCGACCTTTTCGGGCTGGTCGTGATGAAGCATATGCCCGGCGTCCTCCACTTGCATCTGGCGCAAGTCACGAATCGCCATCAGACGCTCGCCGAATTCGCGCGACCGGATCAGGCGCAGCCGCGAACCGTCGTCGGCTGCATTGACCAGAAGGACCGGCGCAGTGATTTCGCGCCAGGTGGCCACCACCTCGTCGACCCGGTAGGGCGAGGGATTGGAGACCTTGTGTGCCGGGTCGCCCAGCAATGCATAGCGGCCATCGGGCGTGCGCTCGGACCAGAGCCCGGACAGCCAACGGGCCTTGTCAATCGGCAGCCTGTGGTTGGTCTTGACCAGCCGCTGCGCGACCTCTTCCTGCGAGGCATAGTCGCGCAGGCGCGAGCCCTTGCGCAATTCGTCGAGCCATTCGCGCATGCGGGCCGGCGCCTCGCCCGGCTGGCTTTTCGCCATTCCGAGCCCCTCGAGATTGATCAGCCGGCGGATGCGTTCGGGCCTCACGCCGGCGTATTGCATCGCAATGCTGCCGCCCATGCTGTGCCCGACCAGGTCGATCTTGCGCCCAGGCAGCAGCGCGTCGAGCAGCGCGTCAAGATCGGCCAGGTAGTCGGGATACCAGTAGCAGTCGGCCTGCGGGCGCGAGCTCAGCCCGAAGCCGCGCCAGTCGGGCGCGATCACCCGGTAGTCGCGCGAAAAACAGTCGACAACGAACTGGAAGGACGCCGAGATGTCCATCCAGCCATGCACCATCACCAGCAGTGGCGCATCGGGCTCACCCCAGCAGCGCACGTGATGGCGTAATCCGCGCGCCTCGATGAAGAGCGACTGGGCAATGCGACGGGGGCGGTAGGTCGATGTCATCGGCAAGGGTGCTGAACCCTTCGATTATACGAGCGCGAGCAGGGCGCTACGTTGTTACAGGGAACAAGGTCGACATCGAGGCCGACAGATGGCGCTCCCGGGCGGCACAGGCCACGGCAGCGAATTGCCGTGTACTGCCATGGCTCGCACCGCATCGACGCTACTGCCAGCGAGTCAATTCGGCTTCGGTAAAGCCGGCCCGCAGCCGGGCTTCGACATTGAAAGGCGCCTTCGGCGCCGACGCGCCGTAGCGCGTGGCCAGTGCATCCCAGGCGGCCTCCGGCTCGAGCCCCTCGCGCCGGCACAACACCGCATACCAGTGGTTGCCGATCGCCACATGCCCCACTTCATCGCGCAGGATGACATCCAGAATCGTGCAGGCCTGCGCATCGCCCGCCTGCTCGAGCTTGCGCCGGATGACCGGGGTGACGTCCAGGCCGCGCGCCTCCATCAGCCGCGGCACCAGCGCCATGCGGGGCAAGGGGTCATCGCGGGTCTTCATGGCCATTTCCCAAAGACCGTCATGAGCATCGAAATCGCCATAGCCATGACCACGACGGCCGAGCTCCTCGGCGAGCAGGCTGAAATGCTTCGCCTCCTCGCTGGCCACCGACGCCCAGTCGAGATACCAGTCGGCTGGCATGCCTGCGAATCGCCACACCGCGTCAAGCGCCAGGTCGATCGCATTGAACTCGATATGCGCGATAGCGTGAAGGAGTGCCACCCGCCCCGCCGGCGTGCCGACCCCGCGATTGGGCACATCGCGGGGATGCACCAATCGGGGCAGCACCGGGCGGCCTGGGCGCAGATCGTCAGGGAATAGACGTGCGGCATCGATCAGCAGAGATGCCGACGCGATCCGCTCACCGATTGCCAGTGCGGCCTGCGACTTGGCCTTCGGGTCGGCCAGACACCAGGCACGGTGAGCGGCGGCGCGCAGCTCACTGCACGGCTCGTCCTGCACAAGGCCTTGCGGTCGCGGGCCGCCAACCGGGCGTTCATCAGGCATCGGATCGGGATGCGACGGCAGGGCCGGCATTTGCGTCAGGTCTCATGGCAGGGTCGGTCGGTTTACGCCGGCGAGGCAGGCGCCGACGGCAGACCGCAGGCGCGCGGCGGTACACTGCCGGGTGGCGCAGCGGGCGCCTCTTTCCAGTCTACAGGGATCAAGATGGCCATCTACTCGATCGAAAAACGACTCCCGAAAATCGCACCGAGCGCCTGGGTCGCGCCTGGCGCGCATGTCCTTGGTGGTGTCGAGCTTGCCGAAAACGTCAGCATCTGGTTTGGCGCAGTGTTGCGCGGAGACAATGACCCGATCACCATCGGCACTGGCAGCAATGTCCAGGAAAACGCCGTGCTCCACACCGATGTCGGCCATCCGCTGACCATTGGCCAGTATGTGACGGTCGGCCATCAGGCCATGCTGCACGGCTGCACCATCGGCGACGGCAGCCTGATCGGCATCCAGGCGATCGTTCTCAATGGTGCAAAGATCGGCCGTGAGTGTCTGATCGGCGCAGGCGCCCTCATTCCAGAGGGCAAGGTGATCCCCGACCGCAGCGTCGTCATGGGTGCCCCGGGCAAGGTGGTTCGTGAACTGACCGACGCGGATGTCGCGAGAATCCGTGCGGGCGTCGACAGCTATATCGCAAAAGGCGCGCAATTCAGCGCCGAACTGAAGCGGATCGACGAATGAGCGAGGCCGGCGCACCGCCGCCGGAGCACGACTGCCTGCAGCGCTTCATGCTGCAGGGCGCGCCGGTACGCGGCGAATTCGTGTCGCTGGATGCGG
>CAMCXH010000032.1 GCA_945883285.1 Bordetella parapertussis
ACTCAATGATCAGGTCAGAAGTCCTTATGGGCTTGCAAAAATGGGCCTGCGATGGCTGCTGCTCAATCGGGGACCGCTGACAGTCGGCGCAGGACAGGTCGGCGGTTTTGCCCGCACGGGCCATGCACGTAACAGTCGGGCTGATATTCAGTTCAATGTGATGCCGCTGTCGGTCGATCGGCCGGGCATGCCCTTGCACAACTATTCGGGGTTCAGCGTGTCGGTGGCCCAATGCCGACCTGACTCGCGCGGCAGGCTGGCGATCCGCTCGACCAACCCTTTCGATCAGCCGCGCATCGAGCCGCGCTATTTCAGTGCTGAACATGATCGCAAGGTCATGGTTGCCGGGCTGGAAATGGTTCGCGACATCTATCGGCAACCGGCCTTTCGAGAGCTCTGGGATGTCGAGACAATGCCTGGCCCTGAATTCAGGACGGCAGCAGATCTCTGGCAGCACGCCCGGATGAAGGGCGGCACTGTGTTTCATCCGACCTCGAGCTGCCGCATGGGGGTCGATTCGGCCTCGGTGGTCGACGAACAGTTGCGGGTGCGCGGGGTCGATCGATTGCGCGTCATCGACGCATCGGTCATGCCATCAGTGACCTCATCGAACACCAACGCGCCGACCTTCATGATTGCCGAGAAGGGCGCATCGCTGCTGTTGGCCGCACACGCTCAGGCTGACTCTCACTCACCCATGGCACCGCGCCGATCACCCCAGGAGATCCATTCATGATTCACGTCCTTGCCATCATCACCGCCAAGCCCGGCGAACGAGCGACCGTCTTGCAGGCGTTTCAGGCCAATGTGCCGAACGTGCTGGCTGAAGAAGGTTGTATCGAATATGGCGCGGTGATTGATGCCGAGCCAGGCTTGCCGGTTCAGACCCCTGCCGGACCGGACACCTTTATCGTGATTGAAAAATGGGCGAGCCTGGAGGCACTCAAGGCACACGGTGCAGCCGCTCATATGGCCAGCTATGCGGCGAAGTCGCGCCCGCATATTGCCAATCGTGTGGTGCATATCCTTTCCGGGGTCTGAACCGCTCGGCGCTCCGCGCAGACCCTTGTTGCGCGCAGCGTGCTCAGGCCGATGGCCCGATGCGCTTCGCCGAAGATCCCGGGCGCATCAGTCGTTCAGCCGCGTCGAATGCCAGTTGCATGACGATCGCGAGCAAGGCTGCCGGTACGGCGCCGGCAAGCATTTGTGTCGTGTCGCTGACCGCAAGGCCGGAGACGATCCGCTCGCCCAGACCGCCTGCTCCGACGAATGCCGCCACGGTGGCAGTCCCGACATTGATGACCGCTGCCGTCTTCAGGCCGGCGAGCACCATCGGTGCGGCCAGCGGCAGTTCGATGTTCCGAAGAATCTGAGGGCGGCGCAGGCCCAGTGCGATGCCGGCTTCGATCAGTCCGGCTGCGACCGATTGCATTCCGGCATGCGTGTTGCGCACGATCGGCAGCAGTGCATAGGCCGATAGCGCAATGAGCGCCGGCATAAAGCCGATGGACCCGAGAAGCGCAATCAGAAAGGCGAGCAGGGCGAGCGACGGGATGGTCTGCAGCAGGCCTGTCAGCGCCATGATCGTGCCGCTGAGCGCAGGGCGGCGACAGGCCAATACACCGAGCGGTATACCGATGAGGGCTGCTATCGCCAGCGATCCGAAGACAAGCAGCAGATGCTGGCCAAGCAGTCGACCGAGATCGGGTGCGAAAAGGCGCGATTTGAATCGATCGAATGATCCTGGCCCATCCATTCCGGTAACCGAACTGCTGGCGATGCCGGGTGCGGACGCGCCCAAAGCCAGCCAGCTTCGAGCCACGTCTTCGAAGCTGCGCCGATCAATTTCGACTTCGGCGTTCAATGACCTCATTGTCGTTTCGTCGAAGCGGCCTTCGAGCCTGCCCTTGAGCACGCGATCGTCGAGCGTGAGGCGCATCAGCAGCACTGCGTCATAGCGCGGAAAGTAGCCGAGATCATCGCGAAGGACCCGAAGCTTGAGACGACCGATCTGAGCATCGGTGCTGTAGACATCGATGATGTCGAGCTGGCCATCGGCGAGGGCCTTGTAGGCGAGGCCATGGTCGATACCGCTGCCGGCATTGACTTGCAGGCCATAGGCTTTCTTCAGGCCAGACCAGCCGTCAGCCCGCACGAGAAACTCGTGTGACAGCCCCAGACGAAGATTCGCGCTTGCCGATGTCGGCAGCTTCGCCAGGCCTGACAGTGAATCGATGCCCAGCCGCGCGGCATCCGCTTCGCGCATCGCGATCGCATAAGTGTTGTTGAAACCAAGCGGAACGCCTGCCTTGAGCCCGCGGGGTGCAAGCCATCGGTTGATCTGCTCGAGGGTGGCTGCCGCATCGTCGGGGCTATTGCGCTTGAGCAGCTCGCGCACGATCGTGCCGGTGTATTCCGGATAGACATCGATGGCGCCCGTCGTGAGGGCCTGCTCGAGGATGCCGGTGTTGCCAAGACCTTGCCGGTGTTCGGCTGCGGTATCCGAGGCGCGCAAGGTCTGAGTGACCAGCTCGCCGAGCAGATAGCTTTCGGTGAAGCGCTTGGAGCCGACCTTGACAGGATCGGCTGCCAGAATGCTGCTGCCAGTCATCAGCAAGGCAATCGCAAGCAGCAGACGAGAGCGGGCTCCAGCCAGGCGCCTGCCACCCGATGGCGACAGCAGCGCCATCAAGCGGGGCCCTTTCTGAGCGCCTCGCGCTGCTTTTGCGCGCGACGCGCGTTTCGATCGACGGTCAACTTTGTGATCAGAATCGTTGCGGCCAGCGCGAAGGTGATCGAGTTGGCAATGATCAGCGGCCAGGCCCGCATTTGCCATCCATAAACCAGCCACAAGGCCACCCCGAGCGTGAAGGTCCAGTACATGCCGACCGAGATGCCGATGACATTGCGGGTGCGCAGGATCAGCAGCGCTTGCGGCACGAAGGACGAGGTGGTCAGCGCGGCAGCGACATAGCCGATCCATTCGGTCAGGTTGATGTCCGGGGGCGTCATCGCTCGGTTTGGCCTTGCTGGTTGTCGGTTGATGGGTCGGGGTTGATGTGTCGGGGTTGACGAGTCGGCATTGGGCCCGGTCACCCGTTGGCAACCCGAGACGTTGTAATCTGCCGCGTGAGCGCGAGGTGCGCCTCAGAGCAGCCATCCTTCGCCGCTGCGGCGTCCATTATCAGGCAGACCCCATGAACTTCACCGATATTCCCGGCGATGGCGAGGAGAGTGCGCAGACGCTGCAGGCTCGTAGTGCGGCAGCATCCCGCAGCACCTGGGTCAGTGTGGTGGTCAACATCGTGTTGACCGCGCTGCAGATTTCGATCGGTTTGATCTCCGGGTCCCAGGGCCTGGTGGCCGACGGCGTGCATTCGCTTTCCGATCTGGTTTCGGATTTCGTGGTGCTGTTTGCCGGGCGTCATGCCAGCAAGGATGCCGACGCAGATCATCCCTATGGGCATCAGCGCTTCGAGACGGCGGCGTCGCTGGTGCTGGGCGGAATTCTGCTTGCTGTCGGTATCGGCATGTTGTGGTCGGCCATGCACAAGCTGGCCGTGCCCGAGTCCATTGCGCAGGTGCATATCGTCGCCTTGTATGTCGCAGGCGGCGCGCTCCTCGCCAAGGAACTCCTGTTTCGCTACATGCTTTCTGTCGCCAAACGTGTCAAATCAAGCATGCTCGTGGCCAATGCCTGGCATGCCCGCTCGGATGCAGCCTCCTCGCTGGTGGTCGGTCTGGGCATCATCGGCAATCTGGCCGGTCATCCGATTCTTGACCCGATTGCTGCGCTGATCGTGGGCTTCATGGTGGCCAGGATGGGTTGGAGCTTTGGATACGATGCCTTGCACGATCTGATGGACCGTGCGGTGGATGAGAAGGAAGTCGAGGCGATCCGGCAAACGCTATCCGAGACGCCTGGTGTGAAAAGGGTCCATGACGTGCACACGCGCAAGATGGGGGACATGATCATGGTCGATGCGCACATTGAGGTCGACGCCACCCTGACGGTTGAGGCCGGCCACGATATCGCGGTCGAAGCACGACAGCGCGTGATGCAGCGCCATCGGGTGCTCAATCTGATGACCCATGTCGATCCCTGGCGTGCACCCGATCTCGATCATCCGGGCGGCATCACCGCTGCGCCTTGATTGCGGCATCGTCCGATGTCCGCAGGCTGAGCCGTGATGACCGGGGCACCTGAGCTATCCGGGGAGACTGACGCAGCCCAGCAAGCGCAGGGATTGAGTACGACCGAGGCGCAGGCACGCCTGGCGCGCGATGGCGCCAACGAGTTGCCGGTCTCTCAGCGAAAAGGCCTATTGCGGCTGATGCGCGACATCGGTACCGAGCCGATGTTCATGTTGCTGGTCGCCTGTGGCGCGATCTACATGTTGCTCGGCGATGTCCACGAGGCGCTGATGCTGCTGGGCTTCGTGTTCGTGGTCATGGCAATCACCTTCGTGCAGCAACGACGTACCGAGCGATCACTCGATGCCTTGCGCGTATTGTCGACACCGCACACGCTGGTGCTTCGCGATGGTGTTGCGGTGCGGCTGGCCCAGCGTGAACTGGTCTGTGGTGACCTTGTTTTGCTGGCCGAGGGCGATCGGGTGTCTGCCGACATGATTGTGCTGCAGGCCTCGAATCTGAGCGTCGATGAATCGATGCTGACCGGCGAGTCGATGCCGATCGACAAGCGGGCTGCAATTGCCACGGAATGCGATCTCGATGAACGAATGCAGCCCGATCAGGGCCCGGCATTCGGCGTCTTTGCCGGCACGCTGGTCACCCGTGGCAGTGCACGGGGCAGGGTGACTGCAACCGGTACCCGCAGCGCGCTTGGCCTGATCGGCCAATCATTGGCAACACTCGGGCCGCAGAGCACGCCGATTCAGCGCGAGACCGGCACGATCGTCAAACAGGTCGCGGCGGTCGGCATGATGCTGGCTGCAGCGCTCACGCTGGCCTATGGGTTGTCGTCGGGTGACTGGCTCAACGGTCTGCTTGCCGGCCTTACCCTGGCGATGGCCCTGCTGCCCGAAGAACTGCCGGTGGTGCTGACCCTTTTTCTGGGGCTGGGTGCCTGGCGACTGGCTCGCGAGAAGGTGCTTGCCCGAAGCATCCCGGCGGTTGAGTTGCTGGGCGCCACGACGGTCCTGTGTGTCGACAAGACTGGCACGCTGACCTCCAATCGGATGGTGTTGCGGCGGATCTGGGCGGCGCAGGCCAGCTACGACTGTCTGACCGATGCCGCATTGCCACTTCCGGAATCACTGCACGAAGTGCTCGAATTCGCGGTGCTGGCGAGTCATCGGCAAGCCTTTGACCCGATGGAGTCGGCGATCGGTGACAGCGGTCGCAGCCTGCTCGCCAGGACCGAACATCTGCATGGCGACTGGTCGCTGATCGACGACTATCCGTTGACGCGCGAGTTGCTTGCGATGTCGCGCGTCTGGCAATCGCCTGATCGGCGCGACCGCCTGATCGCAGCCAAGGGCGCGCCTGAGGCGATTGCCGATCTGTGTCATCTGGGTCGCGAGCAGCGTGATGGGCTGATGCATGAGGTCGAGTTGCTGGCGGCCGATGGGCTGAGGGTGCTGGGCGTGGCGCTGGCGCGATTCGAAGCGGCCGAGTTGCCACCTGACCAGCATGATTTCGCCTTCGAGTTTCTGGGGCTGATCGCCTTCGAAGATCCGTTGCGCAGCGATGTGCCGGCGGCGATCGCAAGCTGCATGGCGGCCGGCATCAGGGTGGTGATGATCACCGGCGATCATCCGGCGACCGCACTGGCGATCGCAAGGCAAGCCGGTTTGAGTAGCGAGGACCGGGTCATCACCGGGGCTGAACTCTCGACGCTCAGCGACGCCGAACTTGATCGGCGTCTGGCCGTCACGCAGGTGTTCTGTCGGGTGCTGCCTGAACAGAAACTGCGGCTGGTGCAGGCCTTTCGGGCGCGCGGTGAGGTGGTGGCCATGACCGGCGATGGTGTTAATGATGCGCCCGCGCTCAAGGCTGCGGATATCGGCGTGGCCATGGGGGCGCGCGGCACCGATGTGGCCCGTGAGGCAGCAGCGCTGGTGCTGCTGAACGACGACTTCGGATCGCTGGTCACTGCAGTGCGTTATGGGCGTCGGGTCTTTGCCAATCTGCGCAAGGCGATTGCCTTTCTGGTGGCAGCCCATGTGCCGATCGTGGGCCTGTCGATCCTGCCTCTGGTGTTCGGATGGCCGATGCTGCTGATGCCGGTGCACATCCTGTTTTTGCAACTGATCATCGATCCGGCGTGCTCGGTGGTCTTCGAGGCGGAGCCGCTCGAGGCCGACGCCATGACCAGGCCGCCCCGCCTGGCCACGGCGCGGCTTTTCGACAGGCAAGTGCTGGCGAGAGGGCTGTGGCAGGGCATCGGCTTGCTGATGATCCTGCTGGGAGTCTTTGCGCTGGCGCGCGGATGGTCTGGATCGGACGATGCGGCTCGTGCGACCACCTTCGCCGCGATGGTGCTCTCAAACCTGGCGCTGATTTTCGCCAATCGTCACTGGAGCCGACTCGCGTTGCCAGGGCGCGTTTCAAGCAACGCCGCCTTCGGATGGATTGCCCTGGCCACCGTCGCTTGGCTGGCAATCGTTCTCGGCGTCGGTCAGGTCAGTCGCCTGTTCTCGTTCGAACGGCCATCGACTGGCTTGCTGATGCTGACAGTGGTGGCGGCCGCGCTCAGCCTCCTGTGGTTTGAGGCCGTCAAGTGGCGCAACCGAGGTGGCTGAGCACCCCTTCGGCTGCTGCAATGCCACTGGCAAAGCAGGCGCTCAGCAGATAGCCGCCGGTTGGCGCCTCCCAGTCGAGCATCTCGCCGGCGCAGAAAACGCCCGGCAGGCTCCGAATCATGCCTTGCTCGTCGAGGGCCTCGAAGCGCACGCCACCCGAGGTGCTGATCGCCTCTGATACCGGGCGGACAGCGACCAGCTTCAGCGGCCATGATTTGAGCTCGGCGGCCAATTGAAGCGGATCATGCGCCAACAGATCGGCCAGCTGTGCGGCGCTGTAGCGTTCGCGCAGGAGCGCGGCCTTGACACCTTCCAGGCCGGCTGTCTGCTTGAGATGCCTGGGTATCGAGCGTGTTGCACGGTCACGGGCGAGCGAGGCACCGAGCGCTTCCAGGCTGCGTCCTGGCACAAGATCGAGTTGCACCGTCGCTTCGCCATGCCGACCGATGGCGTCGCGAATGCCCGATGCTGCGGCATAGACCAGACTGCCTTCGATGCCAGTTGACGTGATCACGAACTCGCCTTGTCGATCGAAGTCTGGCCTGCATCCATCGTGAAAATGCAAGCGCACCGACTTCATCGCTGCCCCGGAAAATCGCTCGGCGAAGTAGGGGCTCCAGCCTCCTGCCGGCAAACCGGCTGCAACGTCGAATCCGCAGTTGGCCGGCTGCAGTGGTGCAACGCCAACACCGCGCGATGTCATCCATGGCACCCATGCGCCGTCGCTGCCAAGTTGCGGCCAACTTGCGCCACCGAGAGCCAGCACGACCACATCGGTCTGCACGCTGACCGGGCCATCCGGTGAGGCGAAGCGAAGCAGGGTCGGTGCGTCACCCTTGGCCCATCCCTGCCATCGATGACGGGCATGCAGACGAAGCCCTTGCGTTCGCAGGCGATGCAGCCATGCACGCAGCAGGGGCGCCGCCTTCATTTCGACCGGAAAGACCCGGCCGGAACTGCCGACAAAGGTCTCGATGCCGAGCGCCTGAGCCCAGTCTCGCAATGCCTGCGGCGACAAGCCGGTAAGCCAGCGACCGACCTCTGGTGCCCGGTTGCCATAGCGTGTCAGAAAGGGCTCGATCGGCTCGCTGTGGGTCAGGTTCAGGCCACCCTTGCCGGCGAGCAGAAACTTGCGACCGACCGAGGGCATGGCGTCAAAGAGATCGACCTGCAGGCCAGCCTGCAGCAGGCGCTCTGCGGTCATCAGCCCGGCGGGGCCGCCACCGATGATGGCGACCTGAGGTTGACTCGAATTCATGCATTCGCATTATCCGCGACACCGGGCGTACCAAAGAAAACGGGGGCCAAAGCCCCCGTCTCGATGCTGAGAACCGCCGAAACCGGGATTCAGCGTCCTGAGGTTTTCATAACCTCTTCCATCACGCGATCAAGATTGAAGCTGCCGGGCTTTTGGCGCGGCGGGAATTCCTTGAAGCTTTGCAACCACTGGCCGACATAAGCGCCGGCGGGGGCAATCGCAAACATATGCTCGAGATACCAGCGCTGATAGCCAATCGCATTTTCGTGCTGGGCACGCTCGAAGGGGTCCATGCGCAGATTGGTCAGCAACGGCGCACGCAAGACCGTGAAGGGCTTTTGCCAGACATTCATCCCTTCCGCTTCCTGCATCAGGAAGGTGACCTTCCAGTTGTCGTAGCGAAGCGCGGCAACGCTGCCGTCATCGGTCCAGTAGATGAACTCGCGACGCGGCCAGGCCGACTCGCCACGCAGTGCGGGGCCGAGATCGTAGCCATCAAGATGAACCTTGTAGTTCATGCTGCCGACCTTCAGGCCGGTGAGCAGGTCCTGCTTGACGGTCTTGTTGCCGGCTGCAGCCAGCAGGGTGGTCAGCATGTCTTCGTGTGCGCCGATGTCATTGACGATGGTGCCGGGCTTGATGGTGCCTGGCCATCTGATCAACGTCGGCACGCGATAGCCGCCTTCCCAGTTGGTGTTCTTTTCGCCGCGGAACATGGTGGTACCACCATCGGGCCAGGTGAAGGTTTCGGCCCCGTTGTCTGACGAATACATGATGATGGTGTTTTCATCGAGGCCGAGTTCCTTGAGCTTGGCCAGGACCTGTCCGACATGCCCGTCATGCTCGACCATGCCGTCGGCATAAATGCCAAGGCCGGTCTTTCCTACCGACTCTTTCTTCAGGTGCGTGAAGATGTGCATGCGGGTGGAGTTCCACCACAGGAAGAAAGGTTTGTCGGCCTTTTTGGCGCGCTCCATGAAGTCGAGCGCCTTGGCGTTGACTTCTTCGTCGATGGTTTCCATCCGCTTTCTGGTCAGCGGTCCGGTATCGGTGATGCGACCATCGGCGAAGCTGTGGATCACGCCGCGCGGACCGAAGCGCTTCTTGAAAGCCGGATCCTTGGGGTAGTCGGGGTTCTCCGGCTCTTCCTCGGCATTGAGGTGATAGAGATTGCCGAAAAACTCATCGAAACCATGTTTGGACGGCAGGGTCTCGTCGGAGTCGCCGAGGTGGTTCTTGCCGAACTGACCGGTCATGTAGCCCTGTGCACGAAGGAGTCCGGCAATCGTCGGATCTTCTTTTTTCATGCCTTCAGGCGCGCCCGGCAGGCCGACCTTGGTCAGGCCGGTGCGGATCGGCGACTGACCGGTAATGAACGCCGCCCGGCCGGCGGTACAGCTTTGCTGGCCATACCAGTCGGTGAAGAGCGCGCCATCGCGGGCGATGCTGTCGATATTGGGCGTCTTGTAGCCCATCATCCCGCGGTTATAGGCGCTGATATTGAACTGACCGATGTCATCGCCCCAGATGATCAGGATGTTCGGTTTGCGGGCGGTTTGGGCACTGGCAGTCATCGCCATCAGCGCAAACAGCAGTCCGGAGCACCAAGACAGCCATTTCATTGAGAATTTTCGAAGCATCATGGGTTGTGTCCTATGTGTTGCCGGCTTAGACGCGAAGCGGTTGATCCGGTGGCGTGATGGCCACGCCCGCATATGGTTTCAGCCAATGGTGATTCGGTCAATGACGAAAAATTCAATCAGCGATACGATATTCGAATCATGAATGACTTGCGACTGATTGGCCTGGCGCTCGCGCTGTCCGAGCACGGGAATTTTCGCCGTGCGGCAGAGTCGCTCAATCTGTCGCAGCCAAGCCTGTCCAGGGGCATTGCCGAGCTCGAATGCTCATTTGGCGTGCCGCTTTTCGACAGGACGCGCAAAGGGGTCGTGCCAACCGCCTTCGGGCGAGTCCTGCTCGACAAGGGCGGTGCCTTGCTTCGGGAGGCGGCCACGCTCAAGCGTGAGATTGAACTGCTTGCAGGTGCCCAGAGCGGTGAGTTGCGTGTGTCGGCCTCGCCGGTGCTGGGCGAAAGCGTGGTCGCGATTGCGCTAGGGCAGGTATCAGCCCGATTTCCGAAGTTGCGCATCAGCATCGCGATTTCTCATCCAGACCAGGTGGTGGATGATCTGTTGAAGGGTCGCGCCGATCTGGGGGTGGCAAACGTCTATGGGTCTGAGCACGATCGTCGACTGGCCATCGATGCGATGGCGCCACTGCCGGTTTATTTCGCCTGCCGCGCGGGGCATCCTCTGACGAAAGAGGCCAGGTTGACCCTGCGGCAGGTGCTCGCTTATCCCCTGGCTGCGCAGACGCTCAGAGGCGAACACGCCGAGGTCGCGACGATCGCTACTGCCTTGTCCGACACGCCGCCGCTCGGCAAGCCTCAGCCTTTGATGCCGGCGACCGACGGTGCCGCCCGCGGCGCGATGTTCGCCCCTCAGATCACGGTCAGTTCGCTGTCTGCAGCCCGTCTGATTGCCCTGCACAGTGACGCGGTGTTTGTTGCGACAGCCTGGTCGCTCGCCGACGATGTTGCGGCAGGGCGTGTGGTCAGGCTGCGCGTCGATGAACCCGCCGCTAAAAGCGCACACGGAATCATTCGTCTGGCCGATCGATCACTCGGACCGGCCGAGAAAGCCTTCATCGAGATACTGCGCGAGGTTGAGGCGCAAGCCCATCAGAGTGATGGTGTCGCATTTTTCTGATGGCAAGCCATGCAGGAGAAGCGGGTGTTGATCATCGACGCATGCTCCGGCTCTTCGGGTTTTGCCGAATTGAGCAGGCCGGGCAGGGCATCGAGCCTGGCCAGCCTGCGCTCCAGCACGTCCCGGTATGGCCATTGCGTGTAAGTCTTTGACAGCCGCGCGGCTTCGTACATGGTCTTTGCATTGGGCAGGTCATTGGCCCTGGCCAGCATGTCACCGAAATTCAGGAAGAATCCCTCCCAATTGTGCGGAGCGATCCAGGAGTTCCAGCAGGCGCGCCTGGGCCCTTCGGTGGTCTCGAGCGCGATGTATTGACTTAGGTCAGGGCGATCGCGGCTGACCTTCTCGCCGAAGCAGGCGTCCATGTTTTTCCACTGCTGGGCCAGACCCTCCTTGAATGGCGCGCTGTCAGGCGGATTGCGGCTCATGACATAGCCGCTGGTGAAGAGATTGAATTCGGGCCACATCGCGACCGCGTGCTTCATCTCGTAATAGCCCTGGCGCATCTGCTTTTCGTTTTTGAGGATGCCTGCTTCAGCCATCGTGAATCCTGCTGCAAAGCCGCGGTAGCGGGCTTCATCGGGCGCAAGCAGCACCGCTTCGTCGAAAAGCCGGCGCGCCTCGGTGGCGTGCTCGACGATGCGTGCCTGGGGCTTCATCCGATTTCGTTCGCTGAATTTCCAGGCATGGAGCCATCCGGTGTGCGACAAGGTCAGCGGATCGTTCGGATCGGCAAGCACGACTTGCATGTGCGATTCGAGCAATGCGTCGATGCGCTCGTATTGCCCGTTGTGAAGGGCTTCCCAGAATGCGCGGGCTTGGATCTGCGCCTGGTCGGAGGGAGGGCTCGCCACTTTGGCTGGAGCGGTGGCTGTCGCCAGCCAGGAGCAGCCTGTGAGGGCGATGGTGGCGAGCGTGGCTAGCGTGTTGATCAGTCGCATGGGAGGTCTTCTGTGGTGGTTGATGCAGTCAGGTTGAATTGGGTTGAGTGCTTGGTTGCTTGAGTGAATGTTGTCAGTGTCTAGTTATGTTGCGATCTGAATCTATCCGTTGTCAAGATAAACTTTCCGCCGACAAGTTAGAATCGCATCAATCCTGCTGACACCGGCCTGCCGGGGGTATGTTCCAATTGCCGAAGTCGAGACAGCAAAAGCCTGTAAGTCGTTACCACCATGGCGATCTGCGCAATGCACTCGTCGCGCAGGCATGGGCGATCGTCGATCAGCGCGGTCAGGCAGCGCTGTCAATGCGCGCCGTGGCGGAGGCGCTGGGGGTATCGCACGCGGCGCCCGCGCATCATTTCGCCGACAAGGAGGCGTTGCTGCACGAACTGCGGCTGCAGGCATGGCGCGACTTTGCCGATGCGCTTGAGTCAGCCGGCGACGGACCGGATGCCCTTCGGCAGATGGGGCGTGCTTACGTGGCCTACGGCCTGGCCCATCCGCGTCGCATGGCGCTGATCTTTCGCAGCAGCAGTGCGAGTTCAACCGATGTCGAAACCCAATCGATGCGGGCGTGGGCGGCACTGAGCCAGGCAGTGATTCGCCATATCGGCCCGGCAAGAGCGGCCGATTCGCGCCTGGTGTCTGTCCTGTCGGTGGCTGCCTGGGCACAGGCCCACGGATTGGCGATGCTGTGGACCGATGTGGGCCTGCCACCAGGATTGCCGCAGGGCGAGGCGGCTAGACCACTGCATGAAGCGGCGCTTGACGTGCTCTACGCCGGGATGACGACGATCCTGGGGCCCGCGTCGTCCTTGCCGCAGGACCAGCCGGCCTGAACGCCGGCGGCTTGCGGACGACTCAGGTCTTTTTCTTCGGACGCTTGGCTGCCGGTCTTGGCATCACATCGGATTCGCTGATCCGAAGCGGCTGACTGCCGACCCTGACGGTCTGCAGATGCTTCAGCGTTTTCTTCGGCAGACCCGAAGACAGTTCGATCAGGCTGTAAGTGTCGAAAATCTCGATTCGACCGATATGTTTGGCCTCCAGGCCAGTCTCATTGGCGATTGCGCCCACGATATTGCCCGGCTTGACGCCGTGGATATGGCCGATCTCGATGCGGTAGGCCTGGCTGCCCAGTCGTGCCGGCTTGGCGTCGATCGGCTCTTGCGATGCCTGGCTGGCGCGCTCGCGCCAGGTCGAGGCTGGTGGCGAATCAGGCGCTGGCAAGGCCGCCGATGGCTCGGCCCGGGTTGGTCGCTCGATCGACGGTGCGCTCCTTCGGGCCGCACGGACAGGACGATCCTCCGACCTGTCTGCCTGGAAAGATGCGGGCGGGCTGGATGCAGCCGGGCTTGATACGTTCGCGCTGCTTGCGTCGGGCCCGGACTTCGCGCCGCGCTCAGGGCGGGCCAGCAGCAATGGCACACCGCCGCGCGACATCTTGGCGAGTGCTGCCGCGATTTCGATGGCCGGCACGTTGTGCTCGTTCTCATAAGCCTCGACGATCGCGGCAAAAACATCGAGATCGCCATCGGCAAGCGTCTCGGAGATCTGCTCCTTGAAACGGGCGATCCGCACGTTGTTGACGGTGGTGATCGTCGGCAGCTCCAGTTGCGAGATTGGCTGACGCGTCGACCGCTCGATCGCCTTGAGCAGGCTTCGCTCGCGTGGGGTGATGAAGAGGATCGCCTCGCCGCTGCGACCGGCACGGCCAGTGCGGCCGATGCGGTGGGTATAACTCTCCGGGTCGGAGGGCACGTCATAGTTGATGACATGGCTGATGCGCTCAACGTCGAGCCCGCGCGCGGCCACGTCGGTGGCCACCAGGATGTCGATGCTGCCGTCCTTGAGCTGACCGACCGTGCGCTCGCGATGCTGCTGCTGCATGTCGCCGTTGATGGCAGCCGCCGAAAACCCGCGGGCCATCAACTTGACGGCGAGCTCCTCGGTGGCCAGTTTGGTGCGGGCAAACACGATGATGCCGTCGTAATCCTCGGCTTCGAGCAAGCGGGTGAGCGCATCGAGCTTGTGCATGCCGCTCACCAGCCAGTAGCGCTGGCGGATGTTGTCGGCGGTGCCGGTCTTGGCGGCCACCATGATTTCGGCCGGATTCTGCAGCTGGGTCTGGGCGATTCGCTTGATCGCAGAAGGCATCGTCGCCGAAAAAAGCGCGGTCTGCCGGGTCTTGGGTGTGTCCTGCAGGATGCGCTCGACCTCGTCGATGAAGCCCATGCGCAGCATCTCGTCGGCCTCATCAAGCACCAGGGTCTTGAGCTTGGACAGATCGAGCGAGCCCTTGTCGAGATGGTCGATTACCCGGCCCGGTGTACCCACCACGACATGCACACCCCGCTTGAGCGAAGACAACTGCGGCCCGTAGCTCGCTCCCCCATAGATCGGAAGGACATGGAATCCGGGAATATGGGCGGCATAACGCTGAAAGGCTTCGGCAACCTGAATCGCGAGTTCGCGCGTCGGGACAAGCACCAGCGCCTGCGGCACGGTCTGCCTGAGATCGAGGCGAGACAGGATCGGCAGCGCAAAGGCAGCGGTTTTACCGGTACCTGTCTGGGCCTGGCCAAGCAGGTCGCGGTTGGCGAGCAACAGCGGAATGGTGGCAGCCTGAATGGGTGACGGGGACTCGTAGCCGACGTCGCGCAGTGCCTGCAGCAGTGCGGGGCTCAGGCCAAGATCGGTAAAAAGGGGGGTGATTGCTTCGGTCAAGACAGAACTCTCTATGCAAAACCTGCGTAGTGTCCACGCTATCGGCGTAATAGCAAGCCCGGCCTTTTTTTAATCGCCGCGCGCAAGGTGTTCGAGCTCGCCGCAACGGATCGGCAGACCTGCCAATTCTTGCTAATCTGCCGGCTTAGCCTTCAAAAGATGTATTGCCGTGAAACCTGCCGAGATTGTGAGCGCCCAGGGCGCGCCTGCCCCTGAACCCGAGCGCGAAGAAAGCCGCACAGGCTTGAGCAAGGACTCGCTCAAAAGCGCTTTTCTTGACAATCTTTTTTATGTTCAGGGCAAGTTTCCGGCGCTTGCAAGCCGCACCGACTGTTATCTGGCGCTCGCCTTTGTGGTGCGCGACCGCCTGTTGCAGCGCTGGATCAGCACTGCCGCGGCCTACACCAGGCAGGGCGCACGCACGGTCGCCTACCTGTCGGCCGAATTTCTGATGGGGCCGCATCTTGGCAATAACCTGATCAACCTCGGGATCTTCGACGAAGTGAAGCAGGCGGTGACCGAACTCGGCCTGGATTTCGATGAATTGCTGTCCGAAGAGGAAGAGCCGGGTCTGGGCAATGGCGGTCTGGGCAGGCTGGCAGCGTGTTTTCTCGATTCGATGGCGACGCTTGAGTTGCCCTCCCTGGGATATGGCATCCGCTATGAGTTCGGCATCTTCGATCAGGTGATCACCAATGGCTGGCAGGTTGAGAAGACCGACAAATGGCTTCGTCACGGCAATCCCTGGGAACTGATGCGCCCGGAGTGGACCGTGCAGATCAAGCTGGGCGGCCACACCGAGCGTTACCGGGGCGTCAAGGGCACGGAGCGGGTGCGCTGGCATCCGGCCCGCATCGTCAACGGCATTCCTTACGACACGCCGATCCTCGGTTACCGCACCAACACCGCCAACACGCTGCGACTCTGGCGTGCTGAGGCGCCTGAAGGCTTTGATGTCGAACAGTTCAATCGGGGCGATTATTACGGCGCAGTCAACCGCAAGATCGTGTCCGAGAACATCACCAAGGTTCTGTATCCCAACGACGAGCAGATTCAGGGCAAAGAGCTCAGACTTGAGCAGCAGTACTTTTTTGTGTCGTGCTCCCTGCAGGACATGCTGCGGATCATGCGCACGCAAAAGTTGCCGCTGTCACGATTCCACGAGAAGTTTGCGATTCAGCTCAATGACACGCATCCGGCCATTGCTGTTGCCGAACTGATGCGGCTGCTGGTCGACGAGGAGCTGCTCGAATGGGAAGAGGCCTGGGCGATTACCCGCGCGTCGCTGGCCTACACCAATCACACACTGCTGCCCGAGGCGCTCGAGCGCTGGCCGCTCGACCTGTTTGGCCGGGTTCTGCCGCGCCACCTCGAGATCATTTTTGCGATCAATGCCGATTTTCTGAAAGAAGTCGAGCGGCGTTTCCCGGGCGATCCCGACCTCATTGCCCGGATGTCACTGATTGATGAGCATGGCGGGCGTCATGTGCGCATGGCCCATCTGGCCTGTGTGGGCAGCCATGCGATCAATGGCGTGGCGCAGCTGCATTCCGATCTGCTGGTGCGCGACGTTCTCAAGGATTTCCATTCGATGTGGCCCGAAAAGTTCAGCAACAAGACCAACGGCGTGACACCACGCCGATTCGTTGCGCTGAGCAACCCGACGCTGTCCAGGCTGATCACCGACAGGATCGGCGAAGGCTGGGTCAAGGATCTCGAGCGCCTGCGTGAACTCGAGCCGATGGTTGATGACCCTGATTTTCGCGAGCAATGGCGTGAGATCAAGCATCGCAACAAGCAACTCCTGGCCAGGGAGCTGAAGCTCAGATCCGGTGTGACGGTCGATCCGCAATCGCTCTTCGATATTCAGGTCAAGCGCATTCATGAGTACAAGCGTCAGCATCTGAGCGTGCTGCATGTGGTCGACCTCTACCATCGCATCCGCACCCGAGCAGCAATCGAGGTCGCGCCGCGCACCTTTGTTTTCGGCGGCAAGGCAGCGCCCGGCTATCGGATGGCCAAGCTGATCATCAAGCTGATCACCTCGGTGGCCGATGTGGTCAACAGCGATCCGGCAACGCGGGGGCTGCTGAAGGTGGCGTTCCTGCCGAACTTCAATGTCAGCATCGGCCACCGTGTCTATCCGGCGGCCGATGTCTCCGAGCAGATTTCGACGGCTGGCAAGGAAGCCTCCGGTACCGGCAACATGAAATTCACGATGAACGGCGCGCTCACTGTCGGCACCCTCGACGGCGCCAATATCGAGATTCGCAATGCGGTCGGCCCCGATAACTTCTTTCTCTTTGGCAAGACCGTCGAGGAGGTCGACGCCTTGTGGGCCAGGGGCTATCAGCCGCTCGATCAGTATCGCGGCAGTGAACGGCTGCGCGGCGCCCTCGATCTGATCAGCACCGGCTATTTCAGCGGCGGCGATACCGAGATGTTCCGCCCGCTGCTCGACAGCCTCATCAATCACGATCCTTATCTGCTGCTGGCCGATTTCGATTCATACCTCGATTGTCAGCAGCGGGTTGATGCGGCCTATCGCGATTCCGAGCGCTGGACGCGAATGTCGATCCTGAATGTCGCCCGCGCCGGTCAGTTCTCGTCGGATCGGACCATTCGCGAATACGCCGGCCAGATCTGGAAGGTCAAGCCGGTCGAGGTCAAGTTGCTGACCCGCGCTGACGTGATCGAGGGATTTCTGCAGTAAGCCCGTCTGCCCTGGGGCTGATGCCCTCAGGCGAATTCGCGAGGCTGGCCGGTCGCCTCGATGACCGACATCCACAGATCGCCGTCGGGGTCGACGCGGCGAGTCTTGCTGGTTGCCAGTGCAATCGGCACATGCACGAAATGGCCGTGCCAGCGGCCGATCAGCATCGCGGTGTTTCCGGCAAGCCCGGCATGTACCGCATTGCGGGCCATGTTCCAGCAATAGACGCTGTCGGAGGGACACGCCGGAATACTGCGGATCGTGTAACTCGGGTCGATGTACTTGACGGTTGTCTCGCGTCCCGCGGTCTCGAAGTGCGCGAGGATCCGATCGCGCAGGAAGACGCCGATATCCTTGAGTTTGGCATTGCCGCTCTTGTCGCGTGAGCCGACGCGGCCAGGGGCGGCGGCGGGGTCGACGATCAGGTCCTGCGCGGCGCCCTCGGCCACCACGATCACCCCATGACCCTTGCGAGCCAGTACCCGATCGATGCAGGCGAACACGCCGTTGTTGCCGTCGAGCAAGACCGGTACCTCCGGGATCAGCACCAGATCGGCTTCGGTGGAGGCCAGTGCCGCATGGCAGGCAAGAAAGCCGGCGTGCCTGCCCATGAGCTTGACCAGTCCGATGCCGTTTCGTGCCGCAACCGCTTCGATGCGGGCACTGTGGATGACATCGACCGCAGCTGAATAAGCGCTCACAAAACCGAAGCTGCGATCGATGAAGGGCACATCGTTGTCGATGGTCTTGGGCACGCCGATGACGCCGATTCGAAGCCCTCGCCGGGCGATTTCGGCGCTCAGGCTCAAGGCCCCGTTCATGCTCCCGTCGCCGCCAAGCACAAAGAGAATGCCGATGCCGTTGGCTTCGAGGCAGTCGACCATCTCGCCCGCATCCTGCGCGCCGCGCGAGGTCCCGAGCACCGTGCCGCCTTCATGGTGGATGCTGGCGACCGATTCGGGGGTCAGCACCATCGGCTGATGACCGAGTCGCGCGACCAGCCCTTCATAGCCATAACGAAAACCGACGATATGCCGCACGCCATAGCCGGCCCACAACTCAAGCACGATACCGCGGATGACATTGTTCAAGCCAGGCGCCAGTCCGCCGCAGGTCACGATGCCGCAGCGAAGTGTCGCCGGGTCGAAAAAAATCCTGTCTCGCGGGCCGGCCAGCTCAAACGCCGGCAGGCTTTTCGGGTCTGCAGCGGCCTGGCTCAGGCTCGAGATCGAATCATCGAACAGCACCTTGTCGGCCTCGCCCACGAACTTCACACCCCGTTCACCGAGGTGTCGGGTGACCGGGGAGGGCAGCAGGCATCTGCCCAGGGTGTCGATTGCCAGATCCTGAGGCAACAGACGTGCATTGCGGCCGCTCTGATCGGCTTGTGTCATGACCATGCTCGGTCCGCTCCTGTTCAGGCTTGTGGCGGTGCGACCTCAGCCGGTATTTCTCAAGCCGGCCGCCACACCATTGATGGAAATATGGATCCCCCGCCTGACCCGTTCATTAAGCGGCTCATTCGGACTGCGACTACGGTAGCGTCGCATCAGCTCGACCTGCAGGTGATTGAGCGGATCAAGATAAGGGAAGCGATGGGCAATCGATCGGGCAAGCGACGGGTTTGAGGCGAGCCTTTCGCGCTCGCCGGTGATCAGGGTCAGCGCATCGTGTGCCGCCTGCCACTCTGCCTGAATCGTCGCAAAGATTTTTCGTTCTCGCTTGCGATCAGTGCCCAGTTCGAGATAGCGGGCCGCGATGCCGAGATCGCTCTTGGCCAGCACCATGTCGAGGTTCGACAGCAGGGTCCGGAAAAAAGGCCACTGCTTGTACATCCTTCGCAGGACCTCGAGTCGCTTGTCCCGGTCGCCCTTGCCGGCGGCCAGATAGGCCGACACTGCCGATCCGAATCCATACCAGCCGGGCAGGGCGACGCGGCATTGCCCCCAGCTGAAGCTCCACGGAATCGCTCGCAGATCCTCGATGGCGCGGTTGGCCTTTCGTGAGGCCGGGCGTGATCCGATGTTGAGTTCGGCAATCTCGCGGATCGGCGTGGTGTCAAAAAAGTAATCAGTGAAGCCCGGCGTCTGGTAGACCAGCTCACGATAGGCGGCCATGCTGGCGATTGACAGTGCCTGCGCCGTCTCGAGAAACACGGCGGGCGCACTGCGAGTCGGATGCAGCAGGGTGGCTTCAAGGGTGGCCGCTACCAGCGTCTCGAGATTGCGCCGGCCGATCTCGGGGTTGGCGTATTTCGAGGCGATCACCTCGCCCTGCTCGGTCAGGCGGATCTGGCCATTCACCGTGCCCGGCGGCTGCGCGAGGATGGCCTGGTAGCTCGGACCGCCGCCGCGACCGACCGTGCCGCCTCGTCCGTGAAACAGCCTCAGCGTGATCCCGTGGTGCTGTCGCATGGGGCCAAAGACGCGCACCAGTTCGGTCTCGGCGCGATAGAGCTCCCAGTTGCTGGTGAAAAACCCGCCGTCCTTGTTGCTGTCGCTGTAGCCCAGCATGATGTCCTGCTCGGCGCCCGAGCGCACGATCATCTCGAGCACGCCCGGCAGCTCATAGAACGCCTGCATGATGCCGGCGGCATTGCGCAGATCTCCGATGGTCTCGAAGAGCGGCACGACGATCAGATCGTTGACCGCATCGCGATCGAGTGTGCCTCGCATCAGTCCGGCTTCCTTCTGAAGCAGCAGGACTTCGAGCAGATCGCTCACGTCTTCGGTATGCGAAATGATGTAGTGGCGCAGCGCAGCCGGACCAAAGCGACGCCGCTGTACCGCAGCCAGGTCAAAGATCGCCAGCTCGCCAAGGCTGTGCTCCGAATAGACCGCGCCCTGCACGCGCAGCGCTCGAGGCTCACGCAGCAGTCCCAGCAGCAGGCTTCGCTTGTCGGACTCTGTCAATTCTGAATAAGCAGGCGCGACGCGCGCCACCGCGAGCAGCTCGTCGATGACCGCCTCGTGCTTGTCCGAACTCTGACGAAGATCGACGGTTGCAAGATGAAAGCCGAAGACCTGGACCGCGCGAATCAGCGGCGCAAGGCGCGCACCGATGATGGCCTGTGCATGATGCGAGGCAAGTGATTCGGCAATCACCTTCAGATCGGCAAGGAAGGACTCGGGATCCGGATAGGCCTGCTGCGGCGCGATTGCATGCCTGAGCGCTTCGGTGCCGGTGAGATCATGAAGCGTCGCGGCCAATCGGGAATACATGCCAGTCAGAGCCCGCCGATAGGGCTCGTCCTGGCGATGTTCGCTGCGATCGGGCGAGCGATCGCTCAGCGCTCTCATCTCATCCGACACCTTTGCCAGCAACGCCGAGATCGACAGCTCTGCGCCAAGTTCGTGAAGTTCGGTGAGGTAGAAACGCAGAACGGTTTCACTCTGGCTGCGCAAGGCGATCTGAAGTGTCTGAGCGGTGACATTGGGATTGCCATCGCGATCGCCGCCGATCCAGTTGCCCATGCGAAAGAAGCTGGCGATCTCTTGACCTGGCAGCGCCTCTTCAATATCGGCGTACATGCGCGGTATCTGCTTCAGAAACGTCGATCGGTAGTAGCTCAGCGCGTTTTCGATTTCGTCGGCAACCGTGAGCTTTGCATAGCGAAGCATCCGGGTCTGCCACAACTGCGTGACCCGCGCGCGCAGCAGGGCCTCGTTCGATTTGAGGTCGCGCACGGTGTGCAGGTCGTCGCGCTGACCGATCAGTTCGGCAATCGCGCGCTCGGCGTCGAGAATGCTCTTGCGCTGGACCTCGGTGGGGTGGGCTGTCAGGACCGGCGAGATATAGGCGGTCCGAAGCGCGTCGGCGATTTCGTCTGCGCGCACGCCTCGGGCAGCGAGCCGGTCAAAGGCCATTGCAAGCGAGCCCTCCTGCAGATCGCCCCGGCGCTCGTGAGCATCGCGACGTCGGACGTGATGACGGTCTTCAGCGATATTGGCCAGATGTGAAAAATAGCTGAAGGCACGAACGACCGAGACCATCTGGTCGATCGTGAGATTTTTCAGCAGGCGATCGAGGGTCTTGCCGGCGGCGGCATCGCGCTTGAGCCGGTAGGACACCGACAGTTGTCGGACCCGCTCGATGAGGTCGAAGGCGTCCTGGCCTTCCTGCTCTCGGATCACATCACCGAGCAGTCGGCCCAGGAAGCGAATATCGGCGACAAGCGCAGAATCCTTGTCGGGCGCGCTTGCGTTGCGCTTGGGTTTTTCAGGTGCACTGTTCATTGTCGAGACCGGTTGTTTGCACAGCCATTGTGCACAACTGGCCCCAATCAAGGGCCACACGGCTCGTCGCAAGGTTCGTACCAGAGCCTCACTCGGCGCCGCTGTCACCCGCCGCCAGGGCAATCGCACGGTCCAGTGGCGAGGTTTCGCTGCTGGGACGAGCCTGGCCGCTGGCGATCAGGCCGGCCAGGTCGGTATCTTCGTAAGTGAGGGTTTCTTCCGGGTGCCGGCTGAAGATGTACACCTTGCGAGCCGGGCTGATCCAGGCCAGCTTGTAGACACGGAAATCGCCATCCCGGCTGATTTCGATCATCTGTCCGCGCCGGATCGCGGCGAGCGACGCATCGATCGGGCGGGTCGGCAAGGTTCTGGGCGGTGTTGGTGTGAATGACATGGTACCGTCGGGCGAGGAGGCATCCGATGGGGCATCAGCGCTTCTGAGGAGCGCGGTGGTTTCGGTACTTGAGACCGGGATCGTCGCGCTGAAAGGAGGGCGTGTCTTGGCTGCCGCGATTTCCTGGGTGTGTTTGAGCATCAGGGCCTGAAAGAACCGATTCTGATCGACCTGCGGCATATCGACGCGGGCCAGGCCGCTGCGCAACTCGCGGATCATGCCCGGCAGGATTTCTGCCAGAGCGCCGATGTCCTGGGCGTCTTTCTCGCAGGTGCTCCAGATCAGCAGCTTGGCAGTATCAATGCCGTTCTTCCAGGCGGCCCTGGCCTGGTTGAAATCGGTGTCGGTTCTGGTTGCGGCCATGAAAACCGCCCACCACTCATCAAGCAAGCTCTTCACGAATGACGGGCATTGCGGGGTCATATACAGCGCAAACTCGGCGCGTGCCTCGTCGAGGGCTGCGCTCTGTGATTCGCGCAGCGCGATCGCCCGCTCGGTTGCAGCAAGGCGGGCACGATGTTTTTCGACCTGCTGCCTGCTCAACTCGTCGGTGGACTGGGTTGCCTGCACAAACACCTCGACATCGGTATCAAAACTGACGATGACACGGTCGACGATGCTGCGAAGGCCGACCATCAGATCCGATCCCTCGCTGACATCCGAATCCGGGTCGGACCCGATCTCGGCGATGCGATCGATCAGCTGGCGCAAGGGATGCTGGCGCCGCGCGAAAAAGCCGCGGCTCAGCAGCGCCGCTTTGACCGCAACCACCTGCATTCGCAGGAGCTGCTGCTTGATCGAGTCAGGCAGGCGCGGATCCTGATAGATGTAGTCGAAGACCACGCCGACGATATCGACGGTGATCTGATCGAGCGGCGTGCCTTCGTCCTTGATTCGGGCCAGCAGGTCGGGATGGATGCCACCCTGCGGGAATGCATGGTCCGACCGCTGAAATGACGTCAGTGAGGACATCAGCGCCGAGCGCTCCTGGACTGAGGGCAATGCACTACTCAGCCGGTCGACCGCAGCCGGGTTGGACAGCATCCTGGCAACCTGACGGCGGCCTTCGCCCTGGCCTTGTCCGGAATAGGCCTGTGCCATCGCGTGCTGAAGCATCAGCATCTGATCGTCATCCGAGATATCGGCGTCGGGCAGATCAGCGATTCCCATCATGTCGCCTTTGCGCTGCGGGCCGCCCCGTGCCGCTCCTGACGACTGACGCCGGGCATCGCGGATCACCGCACCAAGGACGAAATCGGGCAGCACACCGCTCTGGCGCAACTGGTCATTAGCCGCGGCATAGGCATCGTTGATCGCGGTCGAGAGATTGGCGCCGACTGCGGCGAGTGCAGCCTTGGTCGTTTGAGTCGCAGTGCTGTCCTCGGGCAAAGCCGCTTTGAGCGCGTCGTAAATGCTTGCCAATGAGGCGGGAAGCTGATCGCTGCCCAGCGACGGATTCTCGAGAACCGCACGCAGTCTGGCTTTCAGCTCTTCCAGGATCTCCTGATCGACACCGATGCCGCAGCGCTGCGCCCATCGGCTGCGCTCCATGCTGTGCTCGATCAGATCATCGGACACCAGCGAAAGCGAGGCGAAGTCGATCTTGTCGCTGCGCGCTGCCGTTGGCGTTGGCGCATCGAATGCGGCGGCCAGCGCCCGTTCGAAATGATTGCGAAAGCGCAGCGTCATGTCGTGCTGGTGGCGATGCGCGAATTCGGCTGCCATCGCCAGCAGTGACTTCTCCTCGGAAGTCTCTGCGATAGCCGATCGGGCGGTCAGCGCGGTGACCGAGCGTTCGAAGGCCTGCGCAACGCCCTCGGTCAGGCGATTCGTGAGGCTGCGCTGGCAGCTCGCAATCAGCGCATTGTTTTTCAGGCTGGGGATCGCGTTCACGGGGGTAGGCACGAGTCGCATGCAGGGTCATCGGGGCGGACTGACCAAGGGTGTTGTAAACGACTGGCGTCTGGCCGCGCGCGCCCGACGAAAGGTCGGCATCCTGATCATGAGCGGCAGGTCGGGGCGTCCGTTCTGATCCGATTGCGCCCAGGCGCGGCAGTCTATGATTCGCTGCGGCGCAGGCTCGCAGCCCGAAAGCCGCTGGGCAGATAGCGATGAGAGGGGAGTGCTGATGGATCGGGAAGTCGAAGCGGGCGTCCTGCGGATCGCCTATCAGGATCACGGTGATCCTGGCGCAGCGCCGGTGGTGCTGCTGCATGGTTTTCCGTATGACATTCATGCCTATGACGAGGTCGTGCCCCGTCTGGTCGCGCGCGGCTGCCGGGTGCTGGTCCCGTTTCTGCGTGGCTTCGGCCAGACCCGCTTTCTGTTGCCACAGACGCTTCGCTCGGGGCAGCAGGCGGCCCTTGGCAGCGATCTGCTGGCATTCATGGACGCGCTGTCAATCTCGCGTGCCGTGCTCGCGGGTTACGACTGGGGCGGGCGCGCGGCCTGCGTGGTGGCCGCCTTGTGGCCGGATCGGGCAATCGGTCTGGTGAGCGCCACCGGCTACAACATCCAGGACATCGCAGCAGCGGTCGAGCCCTTGTCCGCGCAGATGGAGCATCGCCTCTGGTACCAGTATTACTTTCACGGCGATCGCGGACGCGCCGGGCTCGAGCGTGATCGCGCCGGCTTTTGCCGGCTACTGTGGCAATTGTGGTCGCCGAGCTGGCAATTCGACGAGTCGACCTATCTGCGTTCGGCCCAGGCCTTCGACAACCCTGATTTCGTGGACGTGACCATTCATTCATACCGGCATCGATTCGGTCTGGTGTCTGGCGATCGGAGCCTGGATGGCATCGAGGCGCAACTGGCAGCTCAGCCGATCATCCGCGTGCCGGCGATCGTGCTGCATGGCTGCGACGATGGCGTGACGCCAGTCGAGGGCTCTTTACGCCATCAACGCTTTTTCAGCGACCGCTATGAGCGGCACGAGATTGCGCGGGTTGGCCACAATCTGCCGCAGGAGGCACCGGTTGCGTTCGCCGACGCGATCCTGGCTTTGGTCTGATTCTGGGCTGGCCTTGCATAATCCCGGTTTACTGTTAAAACGCCCCGAGACGCCATGACCCGATCTGCCCTGACCGACATCCGCAGCCGGATGCGACTGCCCCTCATCGCCGCGCCGATGTTTCTGGTGAGCGGACCGGACCTTGTCGCGTCGGCCTGCGAGGCCGGCGTGGTGGGTTCTTTTCCGACTGCCAATTGCCGAGGCTCCGAGCAGCTCGATGCCTGGATGATCGAGATTGCCGCGCGCCTGGCCGATCATCAGCAGCGAAGCGGTCGGGCTGTTGCACCGGTCTGCCCGAACCTGATCGTTCACGGCTCCAATACCCGCCTGCGCGAGGACCTTGCGGTGATCGTTCGCCACAAGCCGGCGATGGTCATCACCAGCGTGGGGTCGCCCGCCCCGGTGCTGGCGCCGCTGCACGACATCGGCGCGCAGGTCTTTGCCGATGTGGCCACGATCAAGCATGCACAAAAAGCCGCTGACGCCGGCGCAGACGGCCTGGTGCTGTTGACGGCAGGCGCGGGCGGGCAAACCGGCTGGCTCAACCCGTTTGCCTTCGTGCGCGCGGTGCGTGCCTTTTATGACGGCCCGCTGGTCCTTGCCGGGGGAATTTCGGACGGCGCTGCGCTCTTTGCGGCGCAGGCGCTCGGCTGCGAGATGGCCTACATGGGCACCCGCTTCATTGCGACGCACGAGAGCATGGCCGCGCCTGCCTACAAGTCGATGCTGGTCGACAGCACCGCCGACGACATCCTGCTCACCAAGGCCTTCACCGGCTTGCAGACCAATATGCTGCGGCCGTCGATCGAGCTGGCCGGACTGGATCCCGACAATCTGCCGGTGCGCGGCGCGATCGATATCGCCAAGGACATCAGCGTTGAAGGGCGAGAGAGTCGACCCAAGCGCTGGAAGGACATCTGGTCGGCCGGTCACAGTGTGTCAGGCGTCGGCCAGCTGATGACGGTGGCTCAGCTGGTCGCGCAGACAGAAGCCGAGTATCA
>CAMCXH010000033.1 GCA_945883285.1 Bordetella parapertussis
AACGTTGGTGCCGCTCGTCGTATCGTACTGCTGACGAAGCACCGAATAATTCGCGCGACCGACCGAATTCCAGCGACCGCTGATCGGCCAGCGCCAGGACGTGTCGATCTGGGAGTAATCGAGTTCCTTGTATCGTAACGCCACGTTGAAGAGACGGTCGTAGGACGGCCACCAGCGCCAGGACGCACCCATTCGCGGCATCGAGTGATCAGCGATCGAGAACTGGACGCCGGCGTCGAGGGTATGCCCGCCACCCAGGTTACCGGATGCCAGCATCAGCAGATCGGACCGCGACGGCGTCGCATTGTAGGGAAGCACCTGCCCGGGCAGCGTCACACGCTGCGGCGTGAAATAGAAGCGTTCGGCCAGACCGAAGCGCAGCGTCTCGATGCCGGTCTCGGGATCGATGACCCGGCTGAGTGCGGCCGCGGTGAGCTGGTTGGCATCGGCCACGCGGTCACCGCCCACATAGACATTCTCATTGAAGAGCGTCGACAGATTGAGGTCGGCCTGGGCGGTATCGAAGTTGGGCAGCGTGCCCTGGTCGCGGTAAGGCGTGTAGACGTAAAAGAGCCGCGGCTCGAGGGTCTGAATCACATTGCGGCCACTGAAGCTTGCATTGCGCTCGAAGATCAGACCCGAATCGACCGACACCGTCGGCACCGCGATGCCGATGTCATTGGGCCCCTGCGGGTTGGCCTCGAGTCGATAGGCGGTGGCACGCACGGTCGCGCGAGGCGTGATGAACCAGGCAGGGCCCTGCAGCGGATAGGACACGGTCGGCGCGAGGTTGCTGCGCCAGCCCTGCGCCGAGTTCGCCAGGCCGCTCCTGAAATCGTTGGTATCCGAGAGCACACCGACATCGAAGCCTTTGAGATCGCGCTGCTGATTGACGATCAGCAGCTGGGGCATCCGGTTATACGGCGGCGAATTTCGGGCATCGAGAATGTTCTGATAATTGGTGACGCTGGCGCGCACGGTCCAGTCACCGAATTGCCTCCCGATGAAAGCATTGCGCAGCAGGCTGCGGTCGGCGCTTTGCAGGATGCTTTTCGAATAGTCGACAAAGTAGTTGTCGTCCGACACCGCTCGAAAGGTGTAGCCGCCGGTCCAGCCGAGATAATTGCTGTTCAGATAGCTGCTGTTGATCATCCAGCGCGACCGGTCGGCAACCTGATCGTAGGGCGTCACTTCGAACAGCGTGGTGCCAAGCGCGATCGGCGGCTGACCGGGATTGCCGTCCAGATAGCGCGCATTGCCGGCAAACTGCAGGCCGCGTCGGGCGCTGTAATTGGTCGACAGGACCATGTCCCGATTGGGTGCGATATTCAGGTAATAGGGCACCAGCACCTCGGTACCCATGGTCGAGGACTGCGAAAAGGTCGGCGCCAGAAAACCGCTGCGGCGCTCGTCGGCCAACGGAAAACCCATCGTCGACGCGGCAAAGATCGGCACATCCTTGAAATAGAGGACAGTCGACCTGGCGGTGCCTTCGTTCTGGGCGCGGTCGATCAGGAGTTCGTCGGCCTTGAGGTACCAGTCGGGATCGTTCGGCTTGCAGGTGCTGTAAGTGGCATCCGTCATCAGCAGCTGATCACGGTTCAGAAAATCGATGCGGCCTGCCCGGCCACTGCCGCCGGTGGCCGGCAGCTGATAACGCGGCGAATCGAAGACGCCTTCGAGAGAATCAAGGCCGATCTGAAGCTGGGGACCGGTGAAGATCTGACCTTCGCGGCTCAGACGAACATTGCCGATCGCGATCACATCGTCCTCGGCGTCGTAACGGGTGAGCCGGTCAGCCCGGATCACGGTGCTGCCATGTCGGATTTCGGCATCGCCCTGGAGCGTCGTCTCGCGGTCGGTGCGTCCACCGACGACCGTACCGCGGGCAAAGACCGGGCGCGGTGCGCGCGAAGTCAGGTTCTGTTCGCGCAGTTCGGTCTCAAGGCGCAGGCTCACGCCCGCCGGCTGGACGGGCACCTGACTGGGCGAGGTCTGCTGAGCTTGCGCCCAGCCGGTGGCAGCGAGTCCTGCCAGCGCGGCAGCCATCGCAGCAGAAAAACCTTTGACAGGCGGGAGGCGACGCATGGGGGGCGACTCGGGAAAGCGCCGTGGGCGCAGCACGACGATCTCGTATTATAGGGAGTGGTCCTCACATCGCAGGACGCCCCTGCGGATGCCATCCTGAACACGACTGCCACCCCGACTCCCCCGACGCCTGCGGATGCTCGCCTCGTGCTGCTTCGCCAATGGCTCTCGCGCCTGCCGGATGGGCTTGGCCTGGCAATCGGGAGCCTGCGCCCCGCGTCCGACGATGCCAGCTTTCGACGCTACTTTCGCATCGATGCCGCAGCCGATCAGGGTGGCAGTCTGATCGCCATGGATGCACCGCCGCCGCAGGAAGACTGCGCCCCCTTCATTCACGCCGCCGAAGTCTTTGCACGCAGCGGCGTGAGCGTGCCTCGAGTCATCGCGGCCGACCTGGCGCACGGCCTGCTGCTGCTCGAAGACTTCGCTTCAAGCACCTATCTCTCGCAGCTCTCGGAAAGCACCGCTCCATCGCTCTACGCCGACACGATCGATGCGCTGATCCGACTGCAAAGGGCCAGCAGCGCCGCGAACTTTCCGCCCTATGACCGCGAGCGGCTGATGCGCGAACTTCAGCTCTTTCCCGAGTGGTACATCGCGCGCCACAAAGGGATCCTGCTCGACGCTGGCGAGCAGGCGGTGCTCGACAGCGCCTTTGAGGCCATCCTGCACAACGTGCTTGCGCAACCGCAGGTCGATGTTCACCGTGATTTCCATTCCCGTAACCTGATGGTGCTTCCCGGCGATCGCAATCCGGGCATTCTCGACTTCCAGGACGCGGTCTATGGGCCGATCACCTACGACCTGGTCTCGCTGCTTCGGGATGCCTACATCCGCTGGGAAGAAGAGCAGGTGATCGACTGGGCGGTCCGTTACTGGGAGCGGGCCAGAAAAGCCGGCCTGCCGGTGCGCGCCGACTTCGGCGACTTCTATCGCGACTTCGAATGGATGGGCCTGCAGCGCCACCTGAAGGTGCTGGGCATCTTCGCCAGGCTCAGCCATCGTGACGGCAAGGATCGCTATCTCGCCGATCTGCCCCTGGTCCTGCGCTATGTGCAGGAGGTCGCCGCGCGCTATGTGACGCTCGCGCCGCTGTCCCGACTGATCGACCGCATCGAGGGCCGCAGTCAGCGCATCGGCCATACCTTCTGACCCTCCTGAGACACCGGTCGGAACCCCCATGCGTACCCTGATTCTGGCCGCCGGCCGCGGCGAAAGAATGCGGCCTCTCACCGACACCTGCCCGAAGCCGCTGCTGCCGGCGGGCGGCTTGCCGCTGATCGGCTGGCATCTTCGCCGACTGGCTGGCGCCGGCTTTCGCGAAGTGGTGATCAACCATGCCTGGCTGGGCGAGCAGATCGAGCGCACGCTTGGCGACGGCTCGGACTGGGGCGTGTCGATTCGCTATTCGCCCGAGGCACACGCCCTGGAGACCGCAGGCGGCATCGCGCAGGCACTGCCACTGCTTGGCGATGCGCCCTTTCTGGTGATCAACGGCGATATCTGGTGCGACTGGAACCCGGGCCGTGCGCGCACGATCGCAGCCCGGCTCGAAGCACTCGACTGGCTGGCCTGGTGCGTGCTGGTCGACAACCCCGAGCATCATCCCAAGGGCGATTTTCTGCTTGAAGGCGGTCGTCTTGCAGACGGCGAAGCGCCCCGCCTGACCTTTTCGGGTATCGGCGTTTATCACCCTCAACTTTTCCGAGACCTGGCCCGCGGCACGCGCGCGCCACTGGCGCCCCTGCTGCGAGAGGCCGCAGCCAGGCGTCGTGCCGGTGCCGAACGACATGACGGCCGCTGGACCGACGTGGGTACCCCGCAGCGACTTGCCGCACTCGATGCACAATTGACCCATCCTGACGCTCCATCCTGAGCACCCGACAGACCTGAGGCCATCATGCAACCCTACCTGTCCCGACGACTGAAGCTGGCCGACCTGATGCGAGCCCGTGGCGGCGGCGTGGCCGTCGTCGCCACTGCGCCCGAGGTGATCCGAAACCGCGACGCCCATTACCCTTACCGGTCCGACAGCTACTTCCATTACCTGAGCGGATTTCCCGAACCCGAAGCGGTGGTGGTCATCGTGGCCGACGCCACCTCGAGCCGATCGATCCTCTTTTGCCGCGAAAAGCATGAAGAGCGCGAAATCTGGGACGGCTTTCGTTTCGGCCCGGATGCCGCCGCCCAGCGTTTCGGCTTCGACGGCGCGTTTCCGATCGACAGCATCGATGCGCAGATGGCGCAGCTGCTGGCCGATCAGCCGGCGCTCTTTTACGCGCTCGCCGAGCGCCCCGAGATCGATGCCCGCGTGCAGCAATGGCTCGGCGCAGTGCGCGCGCAGGCACGTGCCGGCGTCAACGCGCCGGCCACCGCCTTCGATCTCAACGCCCTGCTCGATGAGATGCGACTCATCAAGGACGCCGCCGAAATCAACCTGATGAAGCGCGCCGCCCGCATTTCGGCCCAGGCCCATGTGCGAGCCATGCAGGCGACTGCGCCCGGGCGTCGCGAGTTCGAGGTCGAAGCCGAGCTGCTGCATGAATTCAGACGCCAGGGTTCACAGTTTCCGGCCTATGGCTCGATCGTGGCTGGCGGTCGCAACGCCTGCGTGCTCCACTATCGCGACAATGCCGATGCCCTGCGCGACGGTGATCTGCTGCTGATCGATGCCGGCTGCGAGTTCGACGGCTATGCCTCCGATATCACCCGTACCTTTCCGGTCAACGGCCGCTTCAGCGGCCCGCAGCGCGAGCTCTACGACATCGTGCTCGACGCCCAGGCGGCCGCGATTGCCGCCACGCGACCTGGCATGCGGTTCATCGATCCGCACGACGCCGCGGTCAGGGTGCTTGCGCAGGGCATGATCGATTGCGGCCTGATCAGCGGATCGCTCGACGGCGCCATCGAAAGCGGCAGCTACCGGCGCTTTTACATGCACCGCACCGGCCACTGGCTCGGCATGGATGTCCACGACTGCGGTGGCTACCGCGAACCCGGCGAAGCCGCGCAACCCGGCAGCGAAAAGCCCTGGCGCGTGCTGCGTGCGGGCATGGTGCTCACGGTTGAGCCGGGCATCTATGTGCGCGCCGCCCCCGATGTGCCGGCGGCCTATCACGACATCGGCATCCGCATCGAGGATGATGCCCTGGTGACCGATGACGGCTGCGAGATCATCACCGGCGACGTACCCAAAACGGCGGCCGACATCGAAGCGCTGATGCGGGCGGCATGAGCAACGCGCTATGGCGGATCAACGGGGCCGGCCCGGTTGGTCTGGCTTGTGCGCTCTTTGCGCTTCGTCGTGGCGTGCCCGCAGCCGCGATTGCGCTCGACCCGCTGCCGGTGGCAAATGAAGCCATCGCGCCCGGTCTGGCCGCGCGCGTGCTGGCGGTTTCGCACGGCAGCTGCCAGTTGCTGAGCCGGATCGCGACGCTGCCTGCGGCCGGTCGAATCGGCCGTGTCGAAGTCTCGATGTCCGGGCATCTGGGCCGCACCCGAATCGTGGCCGACGAGTTGGGCGTACCGGCACTCGGCCAGGTGATGCGTTACGGCGCGCTGCTCGATTCGCTGCGCCAGGCCGCCGCACAGCACCACTGGGCAAGCGTGCCGGCCGATCCTGAGGACGCCGGGCGCATCGCGCTCACCATCCATGCCGAAGGCGATGCCGGTGACGACGCTCGCGTGCGCGAATTCGACCAATCGGCGCTGCTTGGCGAGGTCGCTGCACCCCAGGCCCACAGCGATCACCTGCTGACCGCGTTCGAGCGATTCGGCGAGCACGGCCCGCTCGCACTGCTGCCCTTGCCGCAGTCGCGACGCTGGGCCATGGTCTGGTGCGACCGCGCCGATCGCTGCGAGCTGCGCCTTGCCACCGACCCGGCACGCCTGTCGGCCGAACTGCAAAGCTGTGTGGGCGATAGGCTCGGGCCGCTCGAGGTCTGTGGTGCCCTTGGCGTGGCGCCGCTGACCCGACGCGCGAGACGACAGGTCGCCACAGCCAGCGAGGTCTGGATCGGCAACGCGGCGCAATCGCTTCATCCGGTCGCCGGCCAGGGCCTGAACCTCGGTCTGCGTGACGCTTTCGAGCTGGCTGAGTGTCTGGCCGATCCGCATCGGTCGGGCACCCGGATGCCCGACGCGCTCCAGGCCTTCGAACGCCGACGGCGAGCCGATCGCCTGCTGACCATCGGCCTGACCGACCTGATGGCCGAAAGCTTCACCTGGCCGCTCATCCGTCCCCTGCAATCGGGTGTTTTGGGCGTCCTCGACATGCTGTCGGCACTGCGCACGCCGCTTGCGCGACAGCTGATGTTCGGGCGCCGCTGATCGGTTTCGATCTGCCGACTTTTTGTGCAGAGCGATTTTCGTTAGAATCCGCTCCCCGCTCATGCCCTCACAGCCTGCGGTCGGCGCAGATCACTCGCCGCCTGCATCCCGCGACCCATGCAACTCGGCCCCTATCGGCTGCCCAACAACGTGTTCGTCGCGCCGATGGCCGGCGTCACCGATCGCCCCTTCAGGCGGCTGTGCCGCCAGCTGGGCGCGGGCTATGCGGTCTCCGAAATGGCGGCCTCAAACCCCCGACTGTGGGCGTCGGTCAAGACCTCGCGCCGACTGAATCATGATGGCGAGGCCGCGCCGGTGGCGGTGCAGATCGCCGGCGCCGACCCGGCGATGATGGCCCAAGCCGCCCGCTTCAATGTCGATCGCGGCGCGCAGATCATCGATATCAACATGGGTTGCCCGGCCAAGAAGGTCTGCGATGTGGCGGCCGGCTCCGCGCTGATGGCCAATGAGGCCCTGGCCCTGCGGATCGTCGAAGCGGTTGTCGCGGCAGTCGACGTGCCGGTCACCGTCAAGATGCGTACCGGCCCGACGCTTGCGCAGCGCAATGCGGTTGCGCTCGCACGCTCCCTCGAATCGGCCGGTGCCGCCATGATCGCAGTTCATGGCCGCAGCCGCGCTTGCGCGTTTGGCGGTCAGGCCGAGTACGACACCATCGCGCTGGTCAAGCAGGCAGTGCGGGTACCGGTGGTGGCCAATGGCGACATCGACTCGGCGGCCAAAGCGGCCTTTGTGCTGGCCCGCACCGGCGCCGATGCCATCATGATCGGTCGCGCCGCCCAGGGACGCCCCTGGATTTTTCGCGAAATCGACCATTTCCTGCGTACCGGCGAGCTGCTTGCGGCGCCTACGCTCGATGAAATCCGCCGCGTGTTGCGCGATCATCTGGTCGATCACTTCACCTTCTATGGCGACCATGCAGGGCCGCGCATCGCCCGCAAACACATCGGCTGGTACATCGACGGATGGTTCAGCCAACCGGCGCACGGTGAGACCCGCTTTGCCCCCCAGCCCGCAGCCGCTCTTCGGCTGCGCGATGAAATCAACCGGGCCGACTGCCCGACGAGGCAGCTCGCGCTGCTCGATGACTTTCTTGACCATGCACACGACGAAGTCGAATTCCATTGACGAGGCGGTCACCCGCAGCCTCGAGAAATACTTTGCCGACCTCGAAGGGTCACGCCCGAGCGCCATCTATGACATGGTGCTGTCAGCCGTCGAGCGACCGATGCTCGAGGTCGTGATGAAGCAGGCGCAAGGCAATCAGCTGCGTGCCAGCTTGATGCTCGGCATCAACCGCAACACGCTTCGCAAGAAGCTTCAGTTCTACGGGATGCTCTGAACAGCCCCCGCCATGAGGACACCATGCACCCCATCAAGCAGGCCCTGATCAGCGTTTCGGACAAGACCGGCGTCGTCGAGCTGGCCACGCAGCTGACCGCCCTTGGCATTGGCCTGCTGTCAACCGGGGGCACCGCCGGGCTGCTGCGCGACGCCGGTCTTGCGGTCACCGAGGTATCCGACTACACCGGCTTTCCCGAAATGCTTGATGGCCGGGTCAAGACCCTGCATCCCAAGGTGCACGGTGGCCTGCTGGCACGTCGCGATCTGCCCGAGCACATGCAGGCACTCGCCCATCACGGCATCGGCACGATCGACCTGCTGGTGGTCAATCTCTACCCCTTCGCCCAGACAGTCTCGCGCCTTGACTGCACCCTCACCGATGCGATCGAGAACATCGACATCGGTGGACCGGCCATGCTGCGTGCAGCGGCCAAGAACCACGGCGGCGTGGCGGTGGTGGTCGACCCGGCCGACTACCGGCAGGTGCTCGCCGAGATCCACGACCACGGAGCGGTCAGCGATGCAACGCGTTTCGAGCTGGCCCGCAAGGTCTTTGCCCATACCGCCCACTACGATGGCGCGATTGCCAACTATCTGGGCGGCATCAATTCAGACGGCTCGCACGATCCTTATCCCCAGACGCTCACCTTGCAGTTCGAGCGGCTGCAGCCGATGCGCTATGGCGAAAACCCGCACCAGAGCGCGGCCTTCTACCGCGACCGCGACCCGAGCGCCGGGGCGCTCGCGAACTATCGCCAGTTGCAGGGCAAGGAACTCTCCTACAACAACGTGGCCGATGCCGATGCCGCCTGGGAATGCGCCAAGACCTTCGAGTCGGTGGCCTGCGTGATCGTCAAGCATGCCAACCCCTGCGGCGTGGCGGTTGGCGCCGACACGCTTGAGGCTTACGGCAAGGCGCTGGCCACCGATCCGACCTCGGCCTTCGGCGGCATCATCGCCTTCAACCATCCGATCGACGGTCCGACCGCGGCACTGGTTGCCAAACAGTTCGTCGAAGTGGTGATCGCACCCGCCTTCGATGACGCAGCGCGCCAGGTGTTTGCCGCCAAGCAGAATGTTCGGGTCCTCGAAATCCCTCTGGCCCGAAACTCGAACCGCATCGACCTCAAGCGGGTCGGCGCCGGTCTGCTGGTGCAGTCGCCCGACGAGCGCAATCTCGAGCGCGACGAGCTGAAGGTGGTCACCCGGCTGGTCCCCACCGAGGCGCAGCTCAGCGACCTGCTCTTTGCCTGGCGGGTCGCCAAGTTCGTGAAATCCAATGCGATCGTCTTTTGCGCTGGTGGCCAGACGCTCGGCGTCGGTGCCGGCCAGATGAGCCGCATCGATTCGGCGCGCATCGCCTCGATCAAGGCCGGCCACGCCGGCCTTACGCTGGCCGGCTCGGTGGTGGCGTCCGACGCCTTCTTTCCGTTTCGTGACGGCCTCGATGTGGTGGCCGATGCCGGCGCGGTCGCGGTCATCCAGCCGGGCGGCTCGGTCCGCGACGACGAAGTCATCGCCGCGGCCAACGAACGCGGAGTGGCCATGGTCTTGACCGGCGTGCGGCACTTTCGCCACTAGGCGATGCGGCACCGGCCATGAGCTCGCAGACTGCCCTGAGAATCCTCGGCATCGACCCGGGCTTGCGTCTGACCGGGTTCGGTGTGATCGAGCGCCGGGACCGCGGCCAGCTGGTCTATGTGGCCAGCGGCGTGATCCGTGTGCCCGATGGTGAACTGCCGATGCGGCTGGCGGCGATCTTCACGCAACTGCGTGAGGTGATCACCGAATACCGGCCCGACACCGCGGCCATCGAAAAGGTCTTCGTCAACGTGAACCCCAACTCGACGCTGCTGCTCGGACAAGCCCGGGGCGCAGCCATCTGCGCGGCCGCCACCGCCGGACTGCCGGTGGCCGAATACACCGCGCTGCAGATCAAGCAGGCGATGGTCGGCTACGGTCGGGCCACCAAGGAACAGGTTCAGGCCATGGTCGTGCGATTGCTGTCACTGCCCGGCACACCCTCCAAGGACGCAGCCGATGCCCTTGCCTGTGCGGGCTGTCATGCCAATGCCGATCGGCTCGCCAGCGCGCTGGTGGCCGGATCGCTCGCCAGCGCGGGCGCGCCGCTTGCCATCGCGCGCCGCGGTGTGCGGATCCGTCGTGGCCGGCTGGTGGCCTCATGATCGGGCGACTGTCGGGTGTGCTGCTCGCGAAGGCCCCGCCACAGGTTCTGATCGATGTCGCGGGCGTGGGCTATGAGGTCGACGTCCCGATGAGCACCTTTTATGATCTGCCACCGGCGGGTGATCGGGTGGTACTGCTCACCCACATGGTGGTGCGCGAAGATGCCCAGCTGCTCTACGGTTTTCTCAGCGAGGGCGAGCGGGCGGCATTTCGCGAGCTGATCCGCATCTCGGGCATCGGCCCGCGCATGGCGCTCGCCGTGCTCTCAGGGCTGTCGGTCGCCGATCTCGCCCAGGCAATCACGCTGCAGGAGTCGGGCCGCCTCATCAAGGTGCCAGGCATCGGCAAAAAGACCGCCGAGCGGCTCTTGCTCGAGCTCAAAGGCAAGTTCGGCCCGACCCTTGAAGGGGTGGGCGGCGGCGTGCCGACGGTCGATCATGCAGGTGACATCCTGCGTGCACTGCTGTCGCTCGGCTATTCGGAGCGCGAAGCGACGATTGCAGCGAAACAGCTGCCCGCCGATGCCGGCGTCTCGGATGGCATCAAGCAGGCACTCAAGCTTCTTGCACGCAACTGAACCCACTCAAATGAACCCACGCCAATGAGCCGTGGCTCAAACGCCGGAGCCGATACGCCGGGCCCGGTAGAATGACTCGATGATTGAACACGACCGGCTCGACCGGCTGATTGCACCGGCCCCTGCATCGCCTGCTGAAGAGGCCGTCGAGCGGGCGCTCAGGCCCAAGGCACTCGCCGACTATGTCGGCCAGCCCCGCATCCGCGAGCAGCTCGACATCTTCGTGGCGGCCGCCCGCAACCGTGGGGAATCGCTCGATCACCTGCTGCTCTTCGGCCCACCCGGTCTTGGCAAGACCACGCTGGCCCATATCGTGGCCGCCGAAATGGGGGTCAACCTGCGTCAGACCTCGGGCCCGGTGCTCGAGCGCCCGGGCGATCTGGCCGCGCTGCTCACCAATCTCGAAAAGAACGACGTGCTCTTCATCGACGAGATTCACCGGCTCAGCCCGGTCGTCGAAGAAATCCTCTACCCGGCGCTCGAAGATTTTCAGATCGACATCATGATCGGCGAGGGTCCTGCGGCCCGCTCGATCAAGCTCGACCTGCAGCCCTTTACGCTGGTCGGTGCGACCACCCGCGCCGGCATGCTGACCAATCCGCTGCGCGACCGCTTCGGCATCGTGGCACGACTCGAGTTCTACAACGAGGCCGACCTCACCTTGATCGTCACCCGCTCGGCCTCGCTGCTCAAGGCCCCGATCGATGAGGCGGGCGCGCGCGAGATCGCCCGGCGCTCGCGCGGCACACCGCGCATTGCCAACCGGCTGCTGCGGCGCGTTCGGGACTATGCCGAAGTCAAGGCGAAAGGCGTCATCACCGCGCCGGTGGCCGATGCCGCGCTCACGATGCTCGATGTCGACGCCATCGGACTGGACACCATGGACCGACGACTGCTGCAGGCGGTCATCGAAAAGTTCTCGGGCGGGCCGGTCGGTCTGGATAACGTTGCTGCCGCCATCGGCGAGGAGCGCGACACCATCGAAGATGTGCTGGAGCCGTATCTGATTCAGCAGGGTTTCCTGCAGCGCACACCGCGCGGTCGGATCGCCACGCCGGCCGCCTGGCGGCATTTCGGACTCACATCACCCGATCGGCTGGCATCCCCCGATCTTTTTGACGACAGCGCCACATCATGAACTCACCGGTCGATCACAACGATTTCGTCGAACGCCTGCATGCGGCCACACCGAATGCCTGGGTGACGCCGACCCTGATCGGGCTGTGCGTGCTGGTGTGGCTGCTCAACATCGCCAGCGGCATGTCACCGATGTCGCCGCGCCCGATCGATCTGCTGATGTGGGGCGGCAACTTCCTGCCCGCCACCGTCCAGCAGCCATGGCGGCTGCTGTCGTCGGTCTTTCTGCATGGCGGCATCATCCATCTGGCCTTCAACATGTGGGCGCTCTGGGACACCGGACGACTCGCCGAGCGCTTTTACGGCAACTTCCAGCTGCTGCTGATCTTTCTCGTCTCGGGTCTGTCGGGCTCGATGGCCAGCCTGTTTTTTTCGGCCAGTCATTCGGTCTCGGTGGGCGCATCGGGGGCGATCTTCGGGGTGGTGGGCAGTCTGCTGGCCGCGGTTTTCACCAAGGCCCACAAACTGCCCACAGGGCTGGTGACCTCGATGCGCTCATCGATGCTCACCTTCGTGGGTTACTCGCTCTTCATGGGATTTGTTGCGAGCTTCATCGACAACTCGGCGCATATCGGCGGCCTTGCCGGTGGCTTTGCGATGGGCATGATCCTCGCCGAAAAATTCGACGGCGATGAATATCGCCACCAGGCGCTGTGGCGCATTGCGGCAGCCATCATGGGTGCCGCCTTCATTTTTTCCGCAGCCTGGTCGATGCTGCCGCGGCCTGCCGCCTGATCGAGCACCCCCGACACGACATCTCTTACTGCAGACCGCCCCACCATGAACCACGACATGTCGATTCTTTCGCTGGTCGCCAACGCCAGCCTGCTGGTGCAGGCGGTCATGGCGGGTCTGCTGACCATCTCGATCGCGTCCTGGACGGTGATCTTTCGCAAGTACTTCCAGATCCGCGCAGCCCGTGCCGCCACCGACCGCTTCGAGGCCGAATTCTGGCGCGGCGGCGATCTCAATGCGCTCTATGCCAAAGCCGCTGAACAAACCGGCGACCATGGACCACTCGCCCGCATCTTCGAGGCCGGCATGCGTGAGTACCTTAAAAATCGCCAGCAAAAACCGGTCGATACCGGCGCGATGCTCGAAGGCTCGCGACGTGCGATGCGCGCGGCCTACCAGCGCGAGATGGACGCACTCGAATCGCATCTGGCGTTTCTCGCATCGGTCGGCTCGGTCAGCCCCTACATCGGCCTGTTCGGTACGGTCTGGGGCATCATGAATTCGTTTCGCGGGCTGGCCAACGTCAAGCAGGCAACGCTCGCTGCGGTGGCTCCCGGCATCGCCGAAGCGCTGGTCGCCACCGCAATCGGCCTTTTCGCCGCGATTCCGGCGGTGGTGGCCTACAACCGCTTTGCCTATGACATCGAGCGGATGTCGAACCGCTTCGATACCTTCGTGGAAGAATTTTCGAACATCCTTCAGCGTCAGGCGCGCTGAATCAGCGCCGGGGTCACACGATGTCCACCGTCTCCTCCATGCGTCGCAGCGGCAAACGCCGTCTGGTTGCCGATATCAACGTCGTTCCTTACATCGACGTGATGATGGTGCTGCTGGTGATCTTCATGGTCACCGCACCGCTTGCGCCACCCGGCCAGATCGAACTGCCCGCGGCCGGACAAAGTTCGGCGCCGCCCGATGCGCTGGTCGAGATCCGCCTTGCGCCCGGTGGCGAGATCCGGCTGATCACTCGCAATATGCCCAAACAGTTCGACCGCCCAATCGGCCGGCGCGATATCGCACCGACCTTGCGCAGTCTGGGCGAACCCTCGAGCCTGGCCGTGCTGATCGCGGCTGACACCAAGGTGCCCTATGGCGAGGTGGTCGAGGTGATGAACGATGTCAAAGCGGCCGGAACCGGTCGGGTGGGGCTGATGGTCAAGGGTCAGGGCAAGTGAATCCCGCGCTGACCGCCGGCGGGCGAGTCAGACCACCTGCGGGCCGGCGGGGCCTGGGCCGTGCGATCGCCTTTGCGCTGGCTGTTCATCTGCTGCTCTTTGCCATGCTGTTTGTCGGACTGAAATGGCAGTCCCGCCGTGACGAGCCGGTACAGGCCGAGCTGTGGGTGCCGCCCTCGTCGGCCGGGCCCAAACCGGTAGCGGTGCCTCCCGATCCCGCTCCCGCTCCCGATCCCGCTCCCGATCCCGCTCCCGATCCCGATCCCGAGCCAAAACCTGAACCCACTCCTGCGCCCGTACCTGCGCCCGTACCTGTGCCGGTTCCAGTGCCCATCAAGCCTGCCGAAATCAACACCGAACAGGTCAAGCGCAAGGAAGCCGAACGCAAGCAAGCAGAGCGCGCCGCACTCGAACGCCAGGAGGCCGCACGCAAGGACGCGGCACGCAAGGAAGCCGAGCGAAAGGAGCTGGCGCGAAAGGACGCCGAGCGAAAGGAAGTCGCCCGCAAGGAGGCAGCACAGACGGCCCAGGCAAAGAAGCGCCAGGACGAACAAACCCGACGCGACGCCGATGAAAAGCGCGCCGAAGAACGCCGGCGCCAGGAAGCCCAGGCACGACGCGACGCGCAGGCCAGCGAGGCGCGCCGGGCCGAAGACATCCGACGGCTGCAAAACCAGGCCGGCAATGCCGGGTTACCAAGCGACACTGCGGCCAAAGGCGCAGCCGGTGGACAACTCGATGCAGGCTATGCCGGACGGCTGGCCGCAGCCATTCGCAGCAACACCACCTTCCAGACCACTGCCGACCTCGACGGCAATCCGCGCGCGATCTTTCTGGTGCAATTGCGCCCCGACTGCAGCCTGATCTCGGTGAAACTGCGCAAGTCGAGCGGCATCCCCGCCTGGGACCAGGCCGCCGAGCGCGGCATCGAACGCACCGACCCCTTCCCCAGACCAAGCGGCAGCGCCTGCCAGCCCGAAATCGAAATCACCCGCGGGCCGCGCGATGAACGCTGATACACGATCGCCTGCGACGGCCTGCGACGGCCTGCGATCGTGCGCCCGATATAATCCGAGCGTCATGAAAGCCCTCCTCCACGCACTCTCGACGCTCCCGATCCTGATCCTGATGCTGCTGGGCGTTCCGTGCGCCGCACAGATGCGCATCGATGTGTCCGGAGTCGGCGCCACCCAGCTGCCGATCTCGATTGCCGATTTCGCCACCGACAGTCGCGTGGCGCAGGAAGTCGCGGGCGTGATCCGCAGCGACCTCGGCAGCAGCGGTGCCTTCCGGGTGATCGACCCGCAGAAGATGGTCAGCGAATCGGCGCCACCCGATTACCCGAGCCTGCGCAGCAGCGGCGCAGAAACCTTCGTCGGCGGTTCAGTGACAAAACTGAGCGACGGCCGCTACGACGTCCGTTATCGGCTCTACGACGTCGCCAAGCAGTCGACCCTGCTCGGTGAATCGCTGATCACCCCCGAGGCCGACCTGCGCCTTGCCGGCCATCGCATTGCCGATGCGATCTATCAGAAGCTCACCGGCGAGCGAGGCGTCTTTTCCACCCGAATCGCCTTCATCACGCGTCAGGCCGGACGATTTCGGCTCAATATTGCCGACTGGGACGGCGAGAATGTTCAGTCGCCGCTCAACTCGCCCGAACCGATCATCTCGCCGTCGTGGTCACCCGATGGCACCCGACTGGCTTATGTGTCTTTCGAGGCCAAAAAGCCGGTGGTCTACGTCCACACCCTGGCCACCGGTCAGCGCGTGCCGGTCGCCAACTTCAAGGGCAGCAACAGTGCGCCGGCCTGGTCCCCCGACGGCCGATCGCTCGCCGTGGCCCTCACGCTCGACGGCGTGTCGCAGATCTACCTCATCAGCGCCTCTGAAGCCGGTACGCCGCGACGCCTCACCAGTTCGAGTGCCATCGACACCGAACCGGCCTTTTCGGCCGATGGCAGATTCATCTATTTCACCTCCGATCGCGGCGGCTCTCCTCAGATCTACCGCATGCCGGCCAGCGGCGGCGAAGCAACCCGACAGACCTTCGGCGCCACCTACAACGTCAGCCCCCGAATCAGCCCAGATGGCCGTCAGCTCGCCTTCATCACGCGGCGCGAAGGCCGCTATTTCGTTGCCCTCAAGGACCTGGCCGGTGGCAATGAAACCGTGCTGACCGATGGCGGACAGGAAGAGTCGCCGAGCTTTGCGCCCAATGGCCGCTGGATCATGTACGCCACGCGTTCGGGCGGGCGAGAAAACCTGATGGCAGTCTCGGTCGATGGCCGAATCAAGCAGAGATTGAGTTCGAATCGCGGCGATATCCGGGAACCCGCCTGGGGCCCGTTCGCCAAGTGATGCACACTGAGCCGGCCAGGTGCCGGCGCTCAACGGAACATTAACATGAACAAACGTTTGATTTATCTGGTCGCAGCGGCCGCCGCCGCACTATCGATCGCCGCCTGCAGTTCATCGATCAAACTCGATGATCCGGCGCCCGTCGAAGACCGCGCCAACATGCCCGCCGAGGGCAGCAACGCCGCGGGCGCAGGCAGCGCGTCGACCAATCCTGCCGGCAGTTCGCGTCCGGTGACGCCGGTCACACTCGATGCCAAGGACCCGCTCCAGGACCCGAACAGCCCGCTGTCCCGGCGCAGCATCTATTTCGACTTCGACAGCTTCACCATCAAGGATGAGTACCGCTCGACGCTCGATGCCCATGCGAAATACCTGACCGGCAACCGCGCGAAAAAGGCGGTAATCCAGGGCAATACCGACGAGCGCGGCAGCCGCGAGTACAACCTCGCGCTCGGCCAGAAGCGGGCCGAAGCGGTTCGCCGTGCGCTGATCGCGCTCGGCGTGTCCGAATCGCAACTCGAAGCCGTGAGCCTGGGCGAGGAAAAGGCCCGCAGCGGCGCCAATGACGACGCGGCGCTGGCCGAGAACCGTCGCGCCGATCTGGTCTATCAGTGATCGCCATGCCAACCGCGCTGGTGATGCGGCCATCGGCTGGTGCGGCCCGCCGGCTTGCCGGTGCCATCGGGCTGGCAGCTGCCCTGCTTGCGGCGATGGCCCAGCCGGCGCAGGCGCAGCTCTTTTCAGACGACGAGGCACGACGCGCCATTCTCGATCTGCGCGGCAAGCTTGATGTCATGCAGCGAGACCTCACCCGCCGCATCGACGACCTGCAGACCCGGCTTGAGCGGATGGAGCAAGGCAGCCGCGGCCAGCTCGATCTGCAAAACCAGCTCGCATCGATGCGCCAGGAAATCGCCACGCTGCGCGGTGCCCTCGAAGTGCAGGGCAATGATCTTGCCCAGACCGACAAGCGTCAGCGCGATGCAGGCCAGGATCTGGATACCCGTCTGAAGCGCCTGGAGCCCACCGCACTGAACCTCGACGGCAAGCAGATCACGGTCGACCCGGCTGAACGACGCGCCTATGAAGCGGCACTCGCGCAGCTGCGCAATGGCGATTTCAAAGGCGCGCAGGCAGCCTTCCAGCAGTTCCAGAGCGTCTATCCGCAAAGCGCCTATGCCGCCGCAGTGCAATACTGGATCGGCAGCAGCCAATATGCGCAAAAAGACAACAAGGCGGCCATCGCAAGCCTGCAGACCTTCGTGCAGCGCTATCCCGAGCATCCCCGCACACCCGATGCACTGTTGACGCTCGGCAATGCCCTGACCGACAGCGGCGATCGCAAGGCGGCAGGCGAGGCCTTCCGGCTCATCGTGCAGAAGTTCCCCGACAGCACCGCCGCCCCGACTGCCCGCGACCGGCTGGCTGCGCTGAGCGCACCGCCCAAACGCTGAGCAACCGTTACTGCCCGCGATGACCGAGATCGATACCGCACTGCTCCCCCAAACCGTCGTCTGGTGGACCTTTGCCATCAGCGTCGTGGCGGGTCTGGCGATGAGTCGCAGCGATTTCTGCACGATGGGCGCGCTCTCCGACATCTTCAGCATGGGCGACTGGACACGGCTGCGGATGTGGTTCGCCGCAATCGGCATTGCCATCATCGGCACCCAGCTGCTGGCGGCCGGCGGGCTGATCGATCCCGGCAGGTCGATCTACACCGCGCCCCGTCTGATGTGGCTGTCGCATCTGGTGGGTGGACTGCTCTTTGGCTTCGGCATGGTGCTGGCCTCGGGCTGCGGTGCGAAAACCGTGCTGCGCGCGGGCACCGGCAATCTGAAGTCGCTGGTGGTATTCATCGTGATGGGCCTGGTTGCTTATATGACCCTCAAGGGCCTGATCGGCGTGATGCGCGTCGCCACTGTCGACCGCGTGGCCATCGAGCTGAGCACCGGACAGGACCTGCCAAGACTGCTCGCAGGCAGCGATGCCGGATTGCGCCGCATGCTGCACATGACGCTCGGCCTCGGACTTGGCGGGCTGCTGGTGGTGATCAGCCTTGCCTCCAAGGAGGCGCGAAGCCCGCGCAATCTGCTCGGCGTGCTGACAGTCGGCGCTGCGGTCGTCGCGGTCTGGTACTTGTCGGGCCATGTCGGCTTCGTCGCCGAAGACCCGCAAACGCTTGAAGAGCGTTTCGTTGCCACCAACAGCGGCAAGATGGAGTCGCTCAGTTTCGTCGCACCCTTTGCCTACGGCCTCGAACTGCTGATGTTCTGGAGCGACCGCAGCAAATCGGTGAGTCTGGGCATCGCCAGTGTGCTCGGGTTGCTGGCCGGATCGACCGCATACGCCCTGCTGACACGCCGCTTCCGATGGGAGGGCTTTCGGGGCGCCGAAGACACGGCGAATCATCTGGTGGGCGGCGCACTGATGGGCGCAGGCGGCATCACCGCGCTGGGATGCACCGTCGGCCAGGGCATCAGCGGAATGTCAACGCTGGCACTCGGATCGATGATCTCGCTGGTCGCCATTCTCGCGGGCGGCATGGCCGGTCTGCGCTATCAGTCATGGCGAATCGGGTGAATGTCGTGACAAGCGTTTGACCACAGCCTCGAAAAAAACGATAATCGAGGGCTTTTCCAAACAACTAAAAAAACAGTTTCATCGGGTCGTTAGCTCAGCTGGTAGAGCAGCGGACTTTTAATCCGTTGGTCGCAGGTTCGAATCCCGCACGGCCTACCAAACCTACAAAGACCTGGCCTCGAAAGACGTCGGGTCTTTTTTTATACTCACAGGAGACATCGAGATGATCCCAGATCACAGCCCACGCAGTCGCCGCACTTTCGTCAAGATCGCATCAGCCGCCACCGCGGCGCTTGCCCTGCCGGCACGTGCGCAGTCCGACTTTCCGCGTGGCCCGGTCAAGGTCATCGTCGGACTGCCGCCGGGGGGTGCAGCCGACATCATCGCCCGCTCCATCGGCACACAAATGGAGAAGAGCCTCAAGCAACCCGTGGTCATCGAAAACAAGCCTGGCGGGCAGTTCGTGATCTCGGTGCAGGCGCTGCTCAATGCCCCGGCCGACGGCCAGACCCTGCTCTACATCTACAACGGCTACGCCTCGGTCAACGCCACGCTTAAGCTCTTCGACCTCGAAAAGCAGACCATCCCGGTGGCACAAGTCGCCTCCACGCCAATCGTGCTGATGGTGCGCAATGATTCGCCGCACAAGAGCGCCAGAGACATGTTCGCCTGGGCGCGCGCCAATCCCGGGAAGCTGAACTTCGGCACCCTGGGTGCGGGCGGCGTCGAGCATCTGAAATGGCGGCAGATGGAAAACGCGGCCGGCTTCAAGGGTAACCCGGTCCCCTACAAAGGCGGACCCGACTCGATGCAGGCGCTGCTGGGCGGCGAGATCGACTGTGTGCTCACCGCCGGCCTCTTCGCCAAGATGTACGTCCCCAAAGGGCAGGCGCGCGTGCTCGCCGTGCTTGAGCCTTCACGCTGGCAGGACTTCCCCGATGCGCCCACCCTTTCCGAGGCCGGCGTCAACGTGCCGCCGCTGTCCTATTGGGGCGGCTATGTGGTCAAGGCCGGTACGCCGCCCGAGATCGTGCAGCGCCTGTTTCGCGACATCACCGAAGCCGCGGTGACCCCGCCGGTCCTCGAGCGGCTTGCCGCCACCGGCGGCATGCCCCTGGTCAGCAAGTCACCCGAAGAATTCCGCAAGTTGCTTAACTCCGACGTCGCCTGGATGACCGAAGCGTCCAAAGGCCTGAATCTGGGAGGCTGAACGATGAAAGCGTCACTGCTCAAATGCTCCTTCGCCATGTCGCTTGGCATGGCGGCAATGCTGCCGCAGGCAGCAATGGCAGCGCCGCCGCAAACCGCCGAGGCGATCTACCTCGGCGGCCCGATTGTCACCGTCAACGAGCTCCAGCCGCAGGCCGAGGCGATCGCGATACGCGGCGGGCGAATCATCGCGGTCGGCTATCGCGACGAGGTGATGAAGCTCAAGGGCGCAGGCACGCGGGTGGTCGACCTTGGCGGCAAGACGCTGCTGCCGGGTTTCATCGATCCGCACGGCCATGTCTTCAGTGTCGGCATCCAGGCGCTGTCGGCCAATCTGCTGCCCAAGCCTGACGGCGCGGTCAACGATATCCCGGCGCTGCAATCAACACTCAAGGCCTGGATACAGCAGAACCAGGCACTGACGAGCAAGTACAAATGGATCGTCGGTTTCGGGTATGACGATGCGCAGCTTGCCGAGCAGCGCCATCCCACCCGCGAAGACCTCGACAAGGTCTCCAGCGAGCTGCCGGTGATCGTCGTGCATCAGTCTGGCCATTTGGGCGCGATGAACAGCAAGGCGCTCGAGATGGTCGGCATTACCGCGGCGACCAAAGACCCTCAGGGCGGACTCATCCGGCGCAAAGCCGGCAGCCAGGAGCCCAACGGCGTACTCGAAGAGACCGCCTTCTTTGGCCCTTTGCTGTCGCTGATCGGCAAGATCGGCCCCGATGCCAACCGTTCGATTTTCAAGGCTGGCGCCGATCTCTACAAGCGTTTCGGCTACACCACCGCGCAGGAAGGACGGGCGTCAGCAGGCTCGGTCGCCACCATGAGCGCGGTCGCGAAGGCCGGCGGACTCGATATTGATGTGGTCGCCTACCCCGACATCGTTTCGGATCCGCAAACCATCAAGGCACCTCTGCTGTCACGCCAGTACAGCGGTCACTTTCGGATCGGCGGGGCCAAGATCTCGCTCGACGGCTCACCCCACGGCAAGACCGCCTGGCTGACCAAGCCCTATTTCAAGGCACCCGACGGCCAGCCGGCCGACTATCGCGGCTATGCCCAGTTCAAGGACGAGCAGGCCAATGCTTATGTCGACCTCGCGTTCAAGAATGGCTGGCAACTGCTGGCGCATGTCAATGGCGACGCAGCCATTGACCAGCTCATCGCAGCGGTCAAGCTCGCCGAGAAGAAGTACGGGATGGCCGACCGGCGCACGGTCGCGATTCACGGCCAGACCACGCGCCTGGATCAGGTCGAGGCCTTCAAGGCACTCGGCATCATTCCATCCTTCTTCGCGATGCACACCTTTTACTGGGGCGACTGGCACCGCGACTCGGTATTGGGTCCTGAACGTGCTGCCAACATTTCGCCGACCGGCTGGGCGCTCGAGCGGGGCATGATCTTCACTTCCCACCACGATGCGCCGGTCGCGATGCCCGACCCGATGCGTGTCATCTCGTCGACCGTCAATCGCGTCACACGCACCGGCAAGGTGCTTGGCCCTGAGCAGCGCGTCAGCCCGCTGACCGCCATCAAAGCCCATACCCTGTGGTCGGCCTATCAGCACTTTGAAGAGAAGACCAAGGGTTCGCTTGAAGTCGGCAAACTCGCCGATTTCGTCGTGCTCGATCGCAATCCGCTCGCCGGCGACCCGCTGACGATTTCCGACATCAAGGTGATGGAGACCATCAAGGAAGGCAAGACGGTCTATCGGCGGGAAACCGCAGCAAAGAAGGCCGCCAACACCCAAAGCTGTGCGGATTCCGGTGCCTGCTTTCTGGTCGCCAGCCGCGTGCTCGGGCTGGCCGGAGTGGTCCATTCTCACGACAGTCACAAGTGAGTGACACCAGGCCGATGCGCTCGCATCCATGAGCTCGCATCCATGAGCTCTCATCCTTTTGCAGACCTCATCGGCCTGAGCACCGTTGAACAGCGCGCGGGCCACAGCCGCTGTTCGCTCACCGTCGAAGACAAACACCTGAATCCGCACCGGGTGGTGCATGGCGCAGTGATCTATGCGCTGGCCGACACCGGTATGGGGATGGCCCTCTACCCGACGCTGTCCGAGGGCGAGATCTGCGCCACCATCGAGATCAAGATCAACTACTTCAAGCCGGTCACGAGCGGGCCGCTTCACTGCACCAGTGAAGTCCTGAACCGGGGTCGAACCGTGGCCAACATCGAATCGCGGGTCTATGTGGGCGACACGCTGGTCGCCCAGGCCAATGGCAACTATGCGATCTTCAAACCGCGTGCCACAGGAATGAGCAGCAAGCAGCCGGCCTGAGAAGTCAGTTCGACAAGCGCATCCAGAGCGCTGGCCCGGCCAGCACCAGCCAGGCGCCCCCCCCCAACACCACCAGCACTACCAAGCACCACCAGCAGCAGGCAGCGCTGCCACGTGCGCAATTCGAGTGTCGGCCGATTCGATCGCAACCAGCTCGTTGTACGAACCGAGAAAGCCCGGCACATGAATCAGACCTGCGCGGTCTGTCTGATGTCGACCATTCGGGCGGATCCCGAGGCAGGGCTGATCAGGAACGGGTGACAGTGATCACCTCCACCGCGCATCGCGACGATTGCTCACGCAAGCGCATCACAAATCGGCGATTGCGCCATGCAGGCAGACAGATCGGCTGAGCTGCCTGCCTGCCTGTTTCCAAGCTTGGCGCACGCACTACCCACGCTGACAGGGCCGAGGCTCCGACTCAAGCGCGGCCTGCGCGGCCGCTGCGCCGCCAGGGCTGCGCTTTCAGACTGTGCCTTGGCGTGGAGCGGTCTTGCGGCTGCCTTTCCCGACGATGTCGTCCTGCCTCGCCTGGATCTCGGAACGAACCGGATCGCCTTTCAATCAACCCTTCAAATCGGGAGTACACGATGAGTTTCAAGGCAAATTTGCTCAGTGCCTCGATCGCGGCAATGTGTCTGGCTGCCTCGCCTGCCGACGCAGGCGTTGTGTCGTTCAGCAGCATTGCCGGCACCTGGAGTGCAGCCAATCCGGCCACCAGCATCGATTTCAATCAGGGGGGTGGAACGTCGCTTGCCCAGGTTCGATGGGGCGGGACGTCATTCGCCAACGACAGCGGCTACGACTTTCTTGCCGCCCCGGGCACCATCAGCGTCACCGTCCCACCGTCACCTTCCTCAATCTTCGATCTCGGAACCTTCACGCACGTGAACAATCCGATTACCGGCGACTCGATCGACTCGATCAGACTCACCGTCAATACGAATGTCGCGATCGACAGCATCAGCCAGGGCAATCTGCAATTCGTCTTCAACTTCTTTCACGACGAGACGCCTAATGGCGCGAACCCCTGCCAATACGGTGGCAACAACAACCAGGGTGTCAATATCAACGGTTGTGCCGACCGGGTCACGACCGCCTACAACACCCTGTCGCAGACATTCACCGTCGGCTCCGACATCTACACCATCGATGTGCTCGGCTTCAAACTCGGAAGCAATCCGGCGGTCAATGAATTTTTCACCAAAGAAGATTTCATCAATGACGCCACCCTGCAGGCCCAGGTCAAGCTTCGCAGTGAGGTCAATGTGCCCGAGCCGGCCACGCTCGGTCTGATTGGTCTGAGCCTGATATTCATCGGCGGGCGCGGACTGAGTCGACGCAAGCGCTGAACCGACAAGCTGCCTAGCGAATCCCGATCATCTTGTGCATCTGAACCGACAGACGCCATTGGGGATTCGCCTGGCAGTAGGCCAGTGCGGCTTCGGTATTGCGCAGGCGATCCGGGCCATCCATCGGCTGCAGCAGACGATGCTCGAATGACAGATGCTCGACCTCTGGCGGCAGCAGACCCGGCTGCGGATAGACAAGCTTCAGTTCATGGCCCTGCGTCTGCACGATCGCGGCGCCCGCCTTCGGGCTCATGCAGATCCAGTCGATTCCGGCGGGCGCCTTGAGCGTTCCGTTGGTTTCAACCGCGATCATGAAACCCACCGCATGCAGTGCATCGACCAGGGCCCCATCGACCTGCAGCAGCGGCTCACCGCCAGTCAGCACCACGAATCGATGCGCGCTTGAGGCCACCGGCCACTGCGCGGCAATCTGTGCGGCCAGCGATTCGGCATCGGGGTATTTGCCGCCAAGCGTGCCGTCGGTGCCGACGAAGTCGGTATCGCAGAACTGGCAGACCGCGCTCGCCCGGTCGGCCTCGCGCCCGGTCCAGAGGTTGCAGCCGGCAAAGCGGCAGAACACCGCCGGCCGACCGGCATGAAGCCCTTCGCCCTGCAGGGTGTAAAAAATTTCTTTCACCGAATAGGTCACGGCTCACACCGGCAGGGCCGGCCCCTCAAGGTCTTGCGCAATGATCGAGCCGCAGCCTTCGGTCTCGAAGAGATCGACCCGCACCAGTTCGGGAAGAACAGCACGGGTGGTGCGATAGATCCAGTCGGCGATGCTCGCAGTATCGGTATCGGCAAGACCTTCCAGTTCATGCAGCGGCCGATGGTCAATCGCCTTGAACACCGGATCGAAAAGCGTCTTGACGTCGCCGAAATCGATCGTCCATCCCATCAGGGTATCGATCGGAGCGCTCAGGTGCAGCCGCAGCGTGAAGGTGTGGCCATGAATGCCGCGCTCGGGGGCACCTTGCGGTGCGCGCCTGATCTGCACCGCGCTGTCGAGTGTGAAGTCCTTCCAGATGCGGTAGCGATGGCCATCGAAGTTCGCACCGCACGAGCCGGTCTCGAACACCGTCACCCAGGACAGCTCGGGCAGCACCCCACGCAATCTTGCCCACAGCCATGACGAGATCAGCTCGCTGGTCGGATTGCCAAGACCCTCGATGTCATTGAGGCAGCGATAGTCGAGCTCGCGCTGCAGCGGCGCCCAGATCGCATCAAGCTGGTCATAGTCGATGCTGATGGCGCGCGCGCCGAGGTCCTGGTTGGCATGCACGATGACTTCAAAGCCATGCCCGTGCATGCGACCGCACTTGTGACCCGGCGCCACATTCGGCAGCTGGTGCGCCGCCTGAAACCGGTAGCGGCGCCAGACATGCGCGTGCCCCGCACGGTCGAGGTCGACCCCCTGATGCGCCGTGCTCTGCACCGCAATGCGGTCGATCTGCGGCATGTCGAGCCGGGCTCTGATCCAGCGCGCAATGTTCTCGTCGGTCGGCTGATCGATAACGGTATTCAGATGCAGATAATTGAGCGGCTCGAGTGCGTCGCACATCCGTTGGCGCAAGGCCGGCACCTCGCCACCCGGATAAGGCGCCCAACCCGGGTCCAGCTGTGCAAACGCCGACGCCTTGAAGCTGTGGCCGTGCAGGGCCCGGCAGCGGTGGCCGTCGGGCAGCAGATCGACATGGCGCGCCGACTCGAAGCCACCGGTCGCCACCGTCATCAGGCACCGCGGCGCAGGGGTCGCGATCATGTCGGGTTGGCCCCGATGCGAAACGCGGCATAGCCGTGGGCACGCAGCTCGCAGGCCGGGCAGTGGCCGCAGCCATAGCCCCAGGGATGGCGCACCGAGCGGTCACCGAGATAGCAGGTATGGGTCTGCTCGACGATCAGATCCACCAGCGCCTTGCCGCCCAGCGACTCGGCCAGGCGCCAGGTCGCGGCCTTGTCGATCCACATCAGCGGCGTCTCGATCACCATCGGGCTGGCCAGCCCCAGACTCAGGGCCACCTGCAGCGCCTTGAGCGTGTTGTCGCGACAGTCGGGATAGCCCGAAAAGTCGGTCTCGCACATGCCTCCCACCAGAACCTCCAGCCCGCGCCGATAAGCCAGCGTGGCGGCAAAGGTCAGAAAGAGCAGGTTGCGGCCCGGCACGAAGGTATTGGGCAGCCCGTTCTTTTCGAACTCGATCGCCTTGTCCTGTGTGAGCGCGGTGTCGCTGATCTGCCCGAGCAGGGACAGATCGAGGAGATGGTCGTCGCCGAGCTTGCCGCGCCACCGCGCGAACTGCGCGCGAAACGCATCGAGCACCTTCAGTCGGCAATCGAGTTCAACCGCATGGCGCTGACCGTAAGCGAAGGCGACAGTCTCGGCATGCTGATAGC